>JADMJS010000580.1:1169-6955 GCA_018780435.1 Myxococcales bacterium | reverse complement strand
ACTGGCGTAGCATCCGCGACCTGCGCGAGGGCGAGAAGGCTCGCCCCGAGCAGCTGCGTGAATTCCCGATCGCCGACCCCGGCAAGCCCTGGGTCGAGCTCGGCCAATCAGAGTCCAGCTCCGGCGTCGGCCGGCGCGACTTCATGACGCTCATGGGCGCCTCCGTGGCGCTCGCGGGCACGACTGGGTGCATCCGGAAGGACGTACAACACATCCTTCCCTACACCGACCGACCCGAGGACCTCATCCCGGGCCAGGCCCGCTACTACCGAACGGCCATGGCCATCGGTGAGAACGTCGTCGGCCTGCACGTCGCGAGCGTCGACGGCCGCCCCACGAAGGTGGAGGGCAGCCCGGACCACCCGCTCTCCCGCGGCAAGACGAACCGCTGGAACCAAGCGTCCGTCATCAACCTCTACGATCCGGATCGCAGCCAGAAGGTGCGCTTCAAGGGCGAAGAATCCACGCCCGAGAAGTTCGCTGAAGCCATGGCCACCTTGATGCGCGAGTATCAAGGCGGTGGCGGTCTCGGCGTGGTCGTGGACGGCACCCCCTCCCCGACGCTGTGGCGCCTCCTCACCGAGCTCACGGCGCAGCACGGCAAGGCCTCGATCTACCGGCACGACCTCTGCTGGAACCGCGCTCAGGCCGATGGCCTCGAGCTCGCCGGCCTCGCCGGTCACTCGGTCTTCCACAAGCTCGAAGACGCCGATGTCGTCGTCTCGCTCGACTCCGACTTCCTCGGTGGCGATGGCGACACCGTCATCATGTCGAATGGCTTCTCAAAGCGTCGACATCCGAAGAATGGCACGCTCAACCGCCTGTACGTCGCGGAGCCCGGCTTCTCGGTCACGGGCGCCATGGCCGACCACCGAGTCCGCTTGCCGGCGTCGCACCTTGGCGAGTTCCTCCGTGGGATCGCTGGTGCCGTGTCGGCCGCTGACGCGCCCGCCGCCGTCAAGGCGCAGGTCGCGGACCGCAAGAACACCGAACCCGGCGGCCTCACGTGGAGCGAGCGCTTCGAGAAGTTCGTCACCGCGATCGGTAAGGACCTCGCGGGCGCCCGTGGCCGCTCGGTCGTGATCGTCGGCGAGCGCCAGCCCGCCTGGGTTCACGGCCTCGCTGCCTTCGTGAACGAGCAGCTCGGCAACGTCGGCAAGACCGTCTTCTACACGCCGCTCGGCCGACCGGCGCTCCCGGGGCTTGAGGCGCTCGCCGCCGACATCGGGGCCGGCAAGCTCAGTGCGGTGCTTCTCCTCGGCACGAGCCCCGTCTACGACGCTCCTGCCGACCTCGACATCGCCAGCAAGCTGAAGACGCTGAAGACCGTCGTCCACCTCGGCTACTACGCCGACGAGACGGCGGCGCTCGCGACTTGGCACGCGCCGATCGCACACCACCTTGAGTCGTGGGGCGACCTCGTGTCGTCCGACGGGACCGTGGCGATGCAGCAGCCGCTCATCGCACCGCTCTTCGATCCCGCCCAGAGCGTCATCGAGCTTCTGTCCCGCCTGCTGGCGGACGCGAGCCCGATGCACCAGGTCGTGCGCAAGACCAACGGCCTTGAGTCGGACTGGGATTGGCGCCGCGCCGTTCACGACGGCATCGTCAAGAAGGGCGAGGCGCCCACCGGGGCCACGTTCTCCTGGGACGCCCTCGTTACGGCGATGAACCAGGACAAAGGCCCGACGAAGCCCGGCCCCGGCGCGCTCGAAGTCGTCTTCCAGCTCGACCAGTCGGTGCTCGACGGCCGCTACGCCAACACCGGTTGGCTGCAAGAGCTCCCGAACCCGATCACGAAGATCACCTGGGATAATTGCGCGTTCCTCAGCCCGGCGACCGCCAAGGCGCTCGGCGTGGAGGACAGCGGCGTCCCCGAGAGCGACATCGAGGTCAAGGGCCAGCTCGTCGAGGTCGCGCTCGGCGGCAGGAAGATCGAGATCGTCGCCTGGGTCCTCCCGGGCGTGACCGATGGCGTCGTGATCCTCCCGACCGGGTACGGTCGCGAGATCGGCGGCATCGCCAAGGGCGCGGGCTTCAACGTCATGCCTCTGCGCACCGCGGCGTCCCCCTGGTTCGCATACGGCGCCACGCTGACCAAGCTCAACAAGGTCTACTCGGTCGCGACGACGCAGGAATACGGCACGATGGTGGACCCGCTCAAGGGTCACAAGCGGCCGATCGTGCGTGAGAACACGGTCGAGGGTTACAAGGCCGATCCGAACTTCGTCGAGAAGGACGAGCTCCTCCCGCGCGACGCCCTCGCCTCCCTCTGGACGCCTCCAAATGCGACCGACGGTCAGCAGTGGGGCATGACGATCGACCTCTCGACCTGCACGGGGTGCAACGTCTGCACGATCGCGTGCCAGGCCGAGAACAACATTCCGATCGTGGGCAAAGAGCGCGTCATGAACGGGCGCGAGATGCACTGGATTCGCCTCGACCGGTACTTCACCGGCACGGAGGACGAACCCTCGGCCGTCGTTCAGCCCGTGGCGTGCGCCCAATGCGAGATGGCGCCGTGCGAGAACGTCTGCCCGGTCGCCGCCACGACGCACAGCCCGGAAGGGCTGAACGACATGGCCTACAACCGTTGCATCGGCACCCGCTACTGCACGAACAACTGCCCGTTCAAGGTCCGACGCTTCAACTTCTTCAACTACAACAAGGAACGGTCGCAGGCGGCCCCGCTCGAGGGTCTCCAGCACAACCCGAACGTCACGGTTCGGTTCCGCGGTGTCGTCGAGAAGTGCACCTACTGCGTGCAGCGCATCAACGAAGCCAAGGTCGCCGTGAAGCGGCAAGGCCAGTCCACCGTTCCCGACGGCGCCATCGTCCCGGCGTGTGTGCAGGCCTGCCCGAGCGAGTCAATCCTCTTCGGCGACCTGAACGACCCGAACGCGAAGGTGACGCTCTCGAAGCAGGAGCCGCGCAACTACGAGCTGCTGCGGGACCTCAACCTCCACGCGCGGACCTCCTTCCTCGCGAAGATCCGCAACCCCAACCGGGAGCTTGTTTGAGTCATGGCGAGCCCGACTGAACTACTGAGCGGAATCGCGAAGCCGATCCCGGGTTACGACCCGGTCGGCGGCCGCGATAATCTCGTCACGGATCGCGCCGACTTCGCGTCCATCACAAACGACGTCGCCGGGGTCATCGAACGCAAGACGACGATGGGCTGGTGGGTCACCTTCCTGGCCTCCCTCAGCTTGCTGGGCGTCCTCGGCTTGAGCGTCGCCTACCTCGTCTTCCAAGGTACCGGCGTGTGGGGTATCAACTCCCCGATCGGCTGGGGCTGGGCCATCGTCAACTTCGTCTTCTGGGTCGGTATCGGCCACGCAGGCACGCTGATCTCGGCCGTCCTCTTCCTCTTCCGACAGAAGTGGCGCACGGGCATCAACCGCTTCGCCGAAGCGATGACCATCTTCGCGGTCATGTGCGCCCTCCTCTTCCCGACCATCCACGTCGGTCGAATCTGGCTGCTCCACTGGGTGTTCCCGATCCCAAACCAGATGGGTGCCTGGCCCAACTTCCGGTCGCCGCTCCTCTGGGACGTGTTCGCGGTCAGCATCTACGGCACCGTGTCCATACTATTCTGGTACGTCGGCCTCATCCCCGACCTCGCCACGATGCGTGACCGCACGAAGAGCAAGGTCGCCCGTATGGTATACGGCATCTTCGCGCTCGGCTGGCGCGGGTCGACGCGTCACTGGCAGCACTACGAAGTGGCGTACCTGCTCCTCGCCGGCCTCGCGACGCCGCTGGTGCTCTCGGTGCACTCGATCGTCTCCTTCGACTTCGCCGTCTCGCAGCTTCCGGGCTGGCACACGACCATCTTCCCGCCCTACTTCGTCGCGGGCGCCATCTTCTCCGGCTTCGCCATGGTGATGAACCTCGTCATCATCGCGCGCTGGGCGTTCAAGCTCGAACACATCTTCACGATGAAGCACCTCGACAACATGGCGCGCGTCATCACGCTGACGGGCTCCATCGTCGGGTACGCCTACGCGATGGAGTTCTTCATCGCGTACTACAGCGGTAACCCGTACGAGTCCTTCGCGTTCGTCAACCGCGCCTTCGGGCCCTACGCGTGGGCGTATTGGATCATGGTGTCCTGCAACGTGATCTCGCCGCAGCTCTTCTGGTTCAAGGCGCTTCGTAACAACGTCGCGGTGCTCTTCATCGTGTCGATCTTCGTGAACATCGGCATGTGGTTCGAGCGCTTCGTCATCACGATCACCTCGCTCCACCGAGACTTCCTCCCGGCGAGCTGGGACTACTACTCACCGACGATCTGGGACATCGGCGCCTTCGTAGGCAGCTTCGGCCTCTTCGGGACGATGATGTGCCTCTTCGTGCGCTTCCTGCCGCTCATCGCCATCGCCGAAGTGAAGACGGTCATCCCGGCCGCCGACCCGCACGGCGATCACGGGCACGGCGATCACGGGCACGGCGACACTGGTCACGGCGATCACGGCCACTCGGCCCCCGCCATCGCGCTTCAGAAGGCGACCCATGAGCACTGATCAAGACACGCATGAGCGCGAGTACGGGCTGCTCGCGGAGTTCCCCACCCCGGGCGCGGTCTACCACGCCTGTGAGAAGGTCCGTGACGCCGGGTTCACCGTGTGGGACTCCCACACGCCGTTCCCCGTGCACGGGCTCGACAAGGCGATGGGTCTCAAGCGTTCGCCCCTCCCCTGGGTCGTTCTCGTCGCTGGCCTCACGGGAGCGTCGCTCGCGATGCTGCTTCAGTGGTGGATCGGCGAGGTGGCCTACCGAATGGTCATCTCGGGCAAGCCGCTCTTCGCGTGGCAGCCCTCCATCCCCATCACCTTCGAGCTCGGCGTGCTCTTGGCCGCTTTCGGTTCGGTGTTCGGCCTGCTTCACTTCTGCCGCCTCCCGCGGCACCACCATCCTCTCTTCAGCTCGACGCGCTTCGAGCGAGTGACGGATGATCGTTTCTTCATCGCCATCGAGTCGGGAGACCCGAAGTACGACCGCGAACAGACGCGCTCGTTCCTCGCCTCGCTCGGTGCCACCGCCGTCGAAGTCATCGAGGACCGCGATGCGGACTAAGCTCATCATGGCTGCTGCAGCGAGCGCGCTGCTGGGTTGTCGCGGCACCACCTCCGAGAAGCCGCCTGTACACTTGAATCCGAACATGGACTTCCAGTGGCGCGTGGACCGACAGGAACCGAACGAGTTCTTCAAGGACAAGCGCGGCATGCGGCCGCTCGGCGCGGAGACCGTGGTCCACGGCTCACTGGCCGCCGACGAGCCGTCGCACGTTCATCTTCATGAGGGCCTCGTCGACGGGAAGTTCACGGACGCGCTCCCCGCTGGAATGACGCTCGACGCAGCGATGCTCGAACGGGGACACGATCGATTCCAGATCTACTGCGTCCCGTGCCACAACGGCAGCGGGCGTGGTGACGGCATCGTCGTTCGCCGCGGCGGCCCTGCCCCGCAGAGCTACATGGAACCGCGGCTTCGGGCGTACCCGATCGGCCGCATCGTCAACGTCCTTCGCCACGGCAAGAACAACATGGCGTCATACGCGGACCAGATCCCGGTGGCTGACCGCTGGGCGATCGCGACCTATGTCCGCGCGCTCCAAATCGCGGGCGCACCGAGTGACGACCTCGCCAAGGGGGGGAACTGAACGTGGGCGGCTCACACACTAAAACCTGGCCTTCGCCAGCGGATCTGAAGCTCCCGGACACCTCGGGCTGGAACAAGGTCCCCCTCATCGGCGCGCTCATCGGCGTGGCCGCCATCGGTGT
>JADMJS010000580.1:0-1159 GCA_018780435.1 Myxococcales bacterium | reverse complement strand
GGGGCGGCCGCCGCCATGGGCTGGACCTCGGGGCGCTTCGCGTTCGCGTATCTGACTGCCTACCTCTACTGGCTTTCAATCGCGCTCGGCGGGCTCTTCTTCGTCATCATTCAGTTCGCAGCGCGCGCTGGCTGGAGCGTGCTGGTTCGCCGAGTGGCGGAGAACATCGCCGCGACCATGCCGCTCTTTGCGATCCTGTTCATCCCGATTCTGCTGAACATGGACCACCTGTACCACCACTGGCTCCACGCAGATCCGACTGATGCGGTGCTCGCCCACAAAGCGGGCTACCTCAACAAGACCTTCTTCCTCGTTCGTGCGGCGCTGTACTTCGTAACGTGGGTCGGTCTGGCCCTGTTCTTTCATCACCAGTCGACGCGCCAGGATCAGGACGGTGATATTCGTCACACTGCCAAGATGCAGACGATGTCCTATCCGGCCATCGCCCTCTTCGGTCTGACGCTCACGTTCGCGGCCATCGACTGGATCAAGTCCATCGATCCACACTGGTTCTCCACCATGTGGGGCGTCTACTACTTCTCCGGCGCCGTCCTCGGGTTCTTCGCGGTCTTCGGGCTTCTCACGGTGCTCATGACTCGCGAAGGGAACGACCTCTTTCACGGCACGGTCACCGTCGAGCACCGCCACGACATCGGCAAGTTCACCTTTGGTTTCGTGGTCTTCTGGACCTACATCGCGTTCTCCCAGTACTTCCTAATCTGGTACGCGAGCCTCCCGGAAGAGACCATGTGGTTCAAGCACCACCTCGCTGGGAACTGGGAGACCGTAGGCTACGTGCTCATCGGCGGGCACTTCATCGTGCCGTTCCTCTTCCTGATGTCGCGCCACATCAAGCGCAACCGGACCTTCTACACGCTCGGTGCAGTCTGGCTGCTCTTCATGCACTGGGTCGACCTCTACTGGAACATCATGCCGATGTACGTGCCGCACGACGCGCCGGCGGACTTCCACACGCACTTCGCACTCTCGCCCGAGGACATTCTCACCTTCGTCGGTGTGGGTGGCCTCTTCTTCGCGGCCTTCGCGTTCATGCTCCGTCGCCAGGCCATCGTGCCGATCCGCGATCCGCGCCTCGGCGAATCGCTTCGCTTCGAGAACTTCTGAGGTGACCCGTGTCGACTGACTCTCACGCATCGCA
>JADMJS010000162.1 GCA_018780435.1 Myxococcales bacterium | reverse complement strand
GTGACGACGGCGCCCTTCACGGCGATGTCGCTCATGATGTTCGTGATCTTCGACGGATCGCACGACGTGGAGCCCGTCGACGTCTGAAGGGCCTCGATGGTCTGGGTGGTGCCTGTCCCGCCGTCAACGCCGTCGGTGCCGCCGTCGGTGCTGTCGGTGCCATCGGTCGCGCCGTCGGTCGAATCAGTCGCGCCGTCCGTGCCATCGGTCGTCCCATCGACGGTGCCGTCGGTGGTGCCGTCCGTCCCGTTCTTGCTACTCGACGTGTTGGCACAGCCAAGTGCACCCGTAACCGCCAACCCCACCACCAGCCGTGTCCTGAGCTTCATGAATCCTCCGGGAAAGTACGACCGCAGCACTGCACGAGGGCCCCCCACGGGTATCCCGCCCGGCGCGCCGAAGCGGCGGGAGTATTCCAGATTGTGGCGGTGCTTGCCCGCGTTTTTGCGCGGGTGAGGGTGACAAACGTGTGGCGCACCTCCGCGTTCAGCGCCGGGCGCCGGCGTTGCCGGCTTCAGCCGGAGCTGGCGCGGAGCTATCCGCGCTCAGCGGTCAGCCCGGCAAGGACAGGGATCATCGGGCGACGGTCGACAGGTCGGCCGGCCGGTCCGGGGCCCGGGCTGGCCCCTGAGTGCCATTCTGCAGGGCTAATCGGAATGCCGGCACTGCCGGCAGCAGCCGTCGGAACCGAGTCCGTCACGAGCGCTGGGCGCGCGGGGGGAGCTAGTCGAGCGCCTTCGTCACCGTCGTCGTGGTGGGCACGAACTCGATGAGCCGGTTCAGACCCGGGTCGACGAGGTAGGCTCGGCCGGTGCTGTCGTCCGTCGTGAGCCCGCGTGGAAGGCCAAGGCCGTAGAAGGCCCCCTTATCGGTCGAGAGGCCGTCGACGATGCGGCCCGACCGGGTCGGGAGCTCCCAGCGTGTCAGCCACGTCGACGCGACGACGCGGATGTCTCCGGTATCGAGGTCGCGTTCACACCCGGGCATGATCTCGAAGCCGATCGCGTGGTTTTGAAAGCGCTCGCCTTCGAAGAGCTCCGCCATCTGCTCATTGGAGGGCGGGCAACGCGTGAGCTCTGCTCCGGCCTTCAAGGTGAGCTCGCGCGCCCGGTTCACGTACGTGTCGTCCTCGCCGAGGACGCACGCGCCCGTGGCGGGATCTTCGACCCACGGATGGAGCGCACCGGAGACAACGCCGCGCACCAGCCAGGTGCTGGGGCCCGTCATCACCGCATATCGGAGCGCCTGGTCGGCCGCGCACGTCTCGGGCGTTGGCGCCGAGGCGAGCGATCCGAGCGACACCGAGCGGATGTCGCCACGATCATCGAGCACCAGGGTGTCCATGAGCTTGCCCGAAGCGCCGTCCACCTCGAGCGCGGCGGCGGTCACAGCCGTCACGGGCCACGCGACGGCGTCTCCGCACGTGGTGCCGTAGACGACGAGCCAGTCGCCGACTTCGACGCCCGCCTCGCAGAAGGGGCGGTCGAGGGCTACGAAAGCGCCGCCGTCGAGGGCGAGCGTCGCTGCCTCGGTGCGGCTGATGACGGGGCCATTGGCCGTCACGGTCCACGTCTCGTTCGGCAGGAGCACGTCGCGTTCGGTGGTCAGCGTGACCCCGTACCAGCTCAGGATGTCGCTATTGTCGTCGCGAATGAACTCGAACTCGCCGAAGTTCGCGTATTCGGGGCGCCGGTCGCCGCCCAACGACAGGGACTCCCGGTAACTGTTCGGGTTTTCGAACTCGAGCTGCGCCGGCTCACGGCCCGCCGCGGTCACCCCGACCGTCGAGAGGGCAGGGCTGAGCACCCCGCGCGTGTCGGTGGACTCACTCTCGGTGGTCGTGCGGAGGCGATGGCTGATCTCGCCGTCGCCCGTCGTGGCGTCGACGAAGAAGACGTTGCCGTTCGAACTGCTGATGATGGCGACCTGCGCGTCGTTTCCGACGCCCGCCGCGAAGGCGATGTCGGTCGGCACTCCCGGGAGGACCACGCCTTCACGGTGGAGGCGCCGGTAGAGGGCGTTGGCCCCCGGGGCGCCGTCCGCGTTCACGTCGATCCGAGACGCCGTGGACGCGTCGACCACCTCGACGCTGCGTTCGCGGGCGTTGGTCGCGTAGAGGAAGACGCCGTCGGGCGAGAGCGCGATCCGCGAGAGCACGGGCACGTTCGACCGGGTCTCGCTGTCTTGCGCAGCCGAGAGACAGTCCGGATCGGCTGGGTAGTCGGTGGCCCCATCGCCGTCGTCGTCGACCTCGTCGAAGCAGGCCGGCCGGCCTTCGTCGGGCCAGGACGCGGGCGCGGGAGGCGCGGCGATCGCGTCCTCCGGCCCATTCGGGCTGAAGCGGCAGCCGCCGTCGGCGCTGTCGATGAGGCCGTCTCCGTTGTCATCGAGGTCGTTTCGGCACGCAGGGCCGATGGCGACCCGCCGCACTTCGGCCGACGTGGCGATGTCGATGAGGGAGACCCACGCCACGTCGATGTGGGAGACCCACAGCTCGGTCTCGTCGCTCGACAGCGCAAGGTCGTAGGGGCTGCCGCCCGTGACGGCGATGGCGTCGAGGGTGGTCACGTCGCCGAAGGTGTCCGTCGGGACGATGGCGATGACCTCCCGGTCCGGAAGGGCGACATAGACGGCCGTCGAGCCGACGACGAGGCTCGCCGGCAACGCGCCGAGCGCCTGGCGGGTGACCGCGCGGGTGGCCACGTCGATGCGGATGACCTCTCGGGCGAAGACGTCGACGGCGTAGAGCGCCGAGCCGTCCGGGGCCGCCACGAGGGACTCAGGAGTGCCGCCGATCGGCGTGGCCGACTCCCCCGGGATGAAGGGATCGGCGTCGATGACCTCGAACGCCGAGACGCGGACGCGGGTAACCGACGCCCCGTCGCTGTTCAGCACCCAGCCGATGAGGGTGTTCCCGGCAGTCTTCTCGCAATCCTCGACGGGGACGCCGCCATTCGGGCCCTCACAGACGAGCGCCACCGAGTTGGGGCGGGCGAGGCGGCCGACGGGGACGCTCGATTCTTCGGTGCAACCGAAAGCGCCGAGTGTGACGGCGACGAGCGCAGCGCCTCGGGCCATTGCGGCGCGACGGGGATGGGTGATGACGCGGTGCTTCATCGGATACGTCGCAGCTCGGTGGCGAAAGAGGGGCTCTTCGGGTCGACGTCGATGACCGAGACGGCGCCTTCGTTAAACAACGTCACCACGGCGACTGGCGCGTCGGGATCGCTGCCGCGGGCGCCGGCTTTCGTGATCGCCACATCGAAGGGGCCGTCGCCCACCTCGACCAGCGCGAGGAGCGAGAGCGACTGCCCGTCGACGATGGCGACCTCGTCGCGGCTGAAGAGGCTGACCGCGACGAGCAGCCGCTCCCCGGTCTCGATGACGCCGATGCCGGTGGGGCTCTCGGGCAGCCCCGCGATGCCGATGACGGCGTTCTTGCTGGTGCCGTCGGGCAATACGCGCGTGTCGAGCGCCACGAGGCCGGCCGGCGGCCCGCGATAGGCCAAGAAGGCGAGGTCGCCCGAGGGCGCGAAGGCGAGGCTGCGACCGAACTCGCGACCCGTGACCGGGCTCGAGACGATCGCCGCTTCGCGGACGAGGAGCGACGCGTCAGGCGTGCCGTCGTCGTAAGCCAGGACTTCTTGTAGCGAGTTCGTGAACTTGGACGACGTGAACGCCACGTCGCGGACCGGATGGACCGCGAGCCCGTAGGTGCCGGAGGTGCCGTACGCGAACGCGATGTGCTCGGGCGCGCCGTCATCGCCCAACCGGAACAGGTTGAGCTCGCCGCCGAACGCGCTCGTGACGAGGTGCGCTGAGTCGCCGCGCCGGAGCACCTCGACGCCGAAGGGGTCGGCGCCGACGTCCTGGTCGGCCCCAGCGCCGCCGAAGAGGAAACGTCCCTGGCAGTCATGGAAGGTCGTGCTCCCGGCGGCGACGCCGTCCGAGCAGCGCAACGTGGGCGTCTCCCCCGTGCCGACCTCGACCCAGGACAGCGCGCTGCCTTCGCGAGTCGTGAGGTAGAGCCGATCGATACGCCCCGCGTCGTTCGTGCGCGACGCGAAGTCGCTGGCGTAGGAGTAGGTGCCGACCGACGCGCCACTCACGATCTGACCCTTCTGCAGGTCGACGGTGGTGATGGTGCCACCCGCGTAGCGGCTGTCGAAGTTCGTATTGGCCACGTAGGCGAAGTCGCCGGACGGGTCGACCGCGAGAGCGCTCGGGTACCGGATGGCCCCCGCCGGGTGCGGCTCCGGGCCCACGGGTTCACAGGCGACGCCGCCCGTTACAGAGAGAAGGAGCCCCGCGAGCCGGAGACGGCGCTGCATCACGGTGTGGCCTGCTTGCCGCGACCCGCGGCTGGGCGGTCCTGAATCGCCGTAAAGTCGGCGAGCCCGCGGAAGAGATCGGTGAGGCGACAGAGCAGCGACACGCGTTGGGCGCGTAGCTCCAGATCGTCGGCCATGACCATGACCCCGTCGAAGAACGCGTCCACGACCGGCCGTAGTTCGGTCATTCGCGCGGCCACCCGGGCAAAGTCGCCGTCCTTCGACGCCGCTTCGATCTCGGCGGCCTTCTGGCGATACGCCGCGGCGAGGGCGAGGTCGCCCTGGGCGGCCTCGGGTAGCGTGTCCGTCGTCGCGATCTGGCCGCGGGTGATGTTCGCGACGCGTCGGAAGGTCGTCAGGATGGGCTCGAGCTCGCCCGCCTTCAGGAGGCCCGACAGCGCGCCGATCTTGGCGAGGACGCGCTTCGGCTCAGTCGCGCCGACGGCGACGACGGCGTCGACGACGTCGGACGGGAGTGACTCGCGATGGAGGAATCGGGTGCGCTCGGCGAAGAACTCGAGGATCTTCGGCTTGCACGCGGGCGAGACCGGGGCGCCGGCGGCGACGTAGGTGTCGATGGCCGCGTCGACCCAGGCCGTGATGTCGGTCGGGATCGTGTGCTCTGTGGCCGTCAGCACGTTGATGACCGCGATGGCCTGTCGCCGCAATGCGTAGGGGTCTTTCGAGCCGGTCGGCTCGAGGCCGATCCCGAAGCAGCCCACAATGCTGTCGAAGCGATCAGCGAGGCCCACGAGGGTGCCTTCGACGCCCACGGGCAATGCGTCGCCAGCGCTCTTCGGGAGGTAACACTCGTAGAGCGCTTCGGCGACGGCGGGCGATTCGCCGCCACGCGTCGCGTAGACGCGGCCCATCTCACCTTGCAGCTCGGGGAACTCCCCGACCATCTGCGTCGCGAGGTCAGCTTTGCAGAGCGCCGCCGCTCGAAGAGCCGCCGGCCCTCCGCCGAGGCGCTGCACCAGCGCCGTGATTCGGGCGACCTTCTGGCGCACCGATCCGAGCTTGGCCAGCCAGATGCGGGTGTCGAGCTGCGGCAGGTACTCGTCGAGTGGCTTCTTCAAGTCGGACTCGAAGAAGAAGCGCGCGTCGGCGAGGCGGGCCCGGAGGACGCGGGCCATGCCGTGGGCCACGACCCCGACGGCTTTGGTGTCGGTGCCGGCGATGGCGACGAAGCCGGGGAGTAGCGCGCCGGAGGCGTCTTCCACCGGGAAGTAGCGCTGGTGGACGCGCATGGGCGTGACGACGGCCTGCCGCGGCAGCTCGAGGAGCTCAGGCTCGAAGCGGCCGAGCACGCCAATAGGCCACTCGGCGAGGTAGGTCACCTCTTCCACGAGCGCGGGATCGACGACCGCCCGGCCGCCGAGGGTTGCGGCCAACCCTTCGACTTGTTTCAGGATCGACGCACGCCGCTCTTCCGAGCGGAGCATGACCTTACCGGCGTCGAGGCCGACGATGAGCTCGGCGAGCGTCGTCGCTCGGAAGCGTTCGGGGGCGTGGAAGCGGTGGCCCTGCGACGAGAGCCCCGAGGCGACGCCGGCGAACTTCAGTGGGACGACGCGCCCGGCGAGCGCGCACAAGATCCATTGAACCGGGCGAACGAAGGCCTGCGCTTCAGTGCCCCAGCGCATCGACTTCGGGAAGTGGAGCTTCTCGAGGGCGCGCGGGATCGACTGCGACAGGATCTCCATGGTCTGGCGGCCGGCGGCGAGCCGCTTCGCCATCACGTACTCGACCTTGCCGATGAGCTCACGGTAGACCGTGCTGCCGGCGTCGAGCTTGGCCAAGAAGGCCTCGCCGGCGCGGGTCGGAGCGCCGTCCGGACCATAGGCGACGTGGGCCGGGGGGCCCTTCACGATCTCCTCGCGATCGGCTTCCGCCAGCCCGAGCGAGTCGATCGCCACCACGAGGCGCCGCGGGGTCGCGTCGACAAAGACGCCCGTCGGCGCGAGGCCGGCGGCGTTCAGATCGGCTAGGACGAGATCGTGAAGCTGGCGCGCGGCACCGGGCGCGAGGCGAGCCGGGATCTCCTCGACGCCGATCTCGAGTAAGAAGGCGCCGCGGGCGGCACCGTCATCGAGCGAGACGGCGGGGAGCGACGGCAGCGTGACCGTCGGCTCGGACGGCGGGGGCTCCGGGAGCGCCCGCGCGGTGAGCGGGAAGCCCATCTTCTCGCGGAGCGCCATCCACGCTTCGGCGCAGGCCTTGGCGAGCTCCCGGACGCGCAGGATGTAGGCCTGCCGTTCGGTCACCCCGATCGCGCCGCGCGCGTCGAGGATGTTGAAGACGTGGCTGCAACGTAGGCAGTAGTCGTACGCCGGGACCGGCAGACCCGCCTGAGCGAGGCGCAGACACTCGGATTTGTACTCCTCGAACCAGCGCAGGTGGAGCGCGATGTCGGCCTGCTCGAAGTTGTGGATGGACCACTGTACTTCGTCCGTGTGGCGAATGTCTCCATAAGAGAACTGATCGTTCCACCGCAGATCGTAGACGTTCTCCACGTTCTGCAGCGACATCGCGAGGCGCTCAAGGCCGTAGGTCAGCTCGACCGAGATCGGCTGGAGGTCGTAGCCGCCGCACTGCTGGAAGTAGGTGAACTGCGTCACCTCCAT
>JADMJS010000132.1 GCA_018780435.1 Myxococcales bacterium | reverse complement strand
TCGAGGATGTCGACGAGCAGGAGCGCGGGGATGAAGAGCGGCTGGAGAGCGGTGAGGATGACAAAGACGGGCTCGCGGATGACGGCGAGGAGGTGGCACGTGGCAGCAAAAAGCTCCGGCAGCTTGTCGCGCGAGTCGACACAGCCGCGCGCGACGCCGACGTCGATCGGGAGCGGGTTGCCGCCGAGCTACATGGATAGTCGTCAGTCAATGTGAACGCAGGCGGGCACCGTGCGGCTGGCAGCTCACGCAGAGGCTGGTTGTCGGCGGCAATCGATCCAACTCCAGCGGCATCCACGTCAGCCTGTTGTCATAGAGCTGAGAGCGCGTCAGGCACGAAAGCAAATGCGCTGACGTACAAAGAGCCCGCGCAGCACCGGCAGCAGACCAAGCTCCGGCGGCACAGCCGTCAACGCGTTGTTGCCGAGCTGCAGCGCGGGCGGTGAGACGGCGCAACGATGGTCCAAAAAATCTCACAACCAAAATCTGGAGCGCTGTGAGACGTCCGATCTCGCGAGGCACGGCCGCGAGCGCGTTGCCGTCCAACTGGCGAATCAGAGGTCAGACGTGGCGAGGCGCCCGGAGCTGCGGCTCACATAGAGCTCCCTTAACACCGTCAAGAGACCGATCTCTGGCGGGATCGCCACCAAGCGGTTGTACGCCAGCTGCGGCAACGCGTGAGCAAACGGCGCATCGGCAGCGGTGGCAGCCGCACGGAAATAAACTTGAGCTGCGTCATGCCGAACATGCCCGTGGGGATTGCGGTCAAGAAGTTGCTGTTGAGCTGTAGCGACGGCGTCAGCGCACAACTAAGAGAAAAACGGCTGCTCACCAACAACGCGGTCACGTGCGTAAGCTCGGCGATGTTGTTCGAGACGGCGGTCAGTCGCTGACCGTCAAGCTGCAGCGAAGCCAAGGGGCACGTCAGAAGCGAACAAAAGAAGGAGAAAAATCGCACCGTCAACTTGTTGCGGAAGCGCGGCTGGGGGCGCTGCTCGACAGAGCCGTCGTTTTTCGTCAGCTGGAGAGCGATCTCGTGCGACATTTGAGACGCTGCGCGAGAGGAGGCCGAGCCCATCCAAAAAAAGTCAAAGTTTCGACGAGCCGAGCAATGAGGGGCGGGTCAGCGTTCAATGCCGCGGCGCTGATGAAAGTGCTTGACAGCCACCACGAGGTCCCATTTCTTGAACATCGGGATCGCGTTGGGGAACGCCTCGTCGAGGATCTCGACGAGCAGGAGCGCG
>JADMJS010000278.1 GCA_018780435.1 Myxococcales bacterium | reverse complement strand
CGAGGTTCGTCGTCGCGGCGGCCGCTCGAGAGCACGATTCGCCGAACGTCGATCGATGCCACCCGTCGTCGATGCGCTGCTCGTCGTTGCCGATAAGCCAATCAAAACGTCGCGAAACATTTTTGAGCGTTTGACAAAATCTGTTGATCGGCTCAGGCCTCAGCGTTCAATGCCGCGGCGCTGGTGAAAGTGCTTGACGGCCACCACCAGGTCCCACTTCTTGTGCATCGGAATCGAGTTGGGGAACGCCACGTCGAGGATCTCGACGAGAAGATCTCGGGCAGCTTGTCGCGCGAGTTGGTCCACTTGTCCGCGTGGCCGAGGTCGATCTCCTCGGGAAGCGGGTTGCCATCGAGCTGAGAGGGTGTGAGATTGAGCAACTCGTCGGTGGCAGCTTACGTAGACCTCGGACGTCGCCGGCAAACGATCCAACTCCATCGGCAGCCAAGAGAGACGGTTCTGCGACAACTGCAGGCGCGTCAGTTTGGGCAAGTCGTTCTATGACGAGGGCGCACGAAGAGATGCTCGAGCGACGACAGCTGAGCCAGCTCGGCCGGCAGCGATGTCAACGCGTTGTCGCTCAACTGCGCGAGCGCGGGTGAGGCGGCGACAAGACCAAAAAAAAAACAACTCACGGCGAGCAATTCGAGAGCGATCAGCTGGCCAATCTCGCGTGGCAGCGCAGTCAGCGTGTTGTTGGCGAGCTGCGAAACGGTCAACATTGGCGAGACGCATAAAAGTGTCTCACGTTTAGGTTCTTAAGCGCTCTCAGATGGCCGATCTCTCGAGGAATCGCGGTCAAGCGGTTGTCGCCCACCTGCACAGCAACGCGTCAGCAACGAGCGAAGCGGCTGCGGCGACGCACGTTCAACCCCGTCAGCTGCGTCATGGCCAGCACGCCCGAGGGGATCTCAGCGAAGGAGTTGTGGTTCAGCTGCCGCAGCGGCGTCAATCAAGCGAAAAAAATGGCCGACCGCGAACCAACCGCCAACGTTGCCACGCGCGTCAGCCGCGCGACGTTGTCGGACAAGGCGGCGAGTTGTCGACGTTCAAACTGTGGCAAACAGGCGACGCTGAGACGAAAAAACAAAACAAAACGAAAAACGTACATTCAGCAGGGTCTCGCTGACCAGCACGCGCTTCTGCACGACGCTGCCGTCCTCTTTCGTCAAATTCAGAACAATCTCATCCGACATTCGAGGCGGCGCGCGAGGCAACACGAGTCAAAGTTCACGATTGACCGAGT
>JADMJS010000261.1 GCA_018780435.1 Myxococcales bacterium | reverse complement strand
CGGGAAGTATGTCTTCGGACTTGGCCCGAACCGGGCGGGGCGCGGCGCGGTCAACCCTCCCACTTATTCTCGACCGAGCCCCTTAGCGGAGGACCGGATCGGCCGACGTCGCCTGCATGGCAGGCAGGAAGGACTTCTTGAGTTCGAGGAGGCGTGCGAACTTCGCCGCCTGTCGGGCGTCGGTCCACGTCGCTTGTGGGCGGCGCATCTCGCCGTCGATGAGCTGGTCGCCGAAGATGTAGAACTGCGCCTTCTCGGGGCGCGTGTCATCGGCGAAAGCGAGGGCAGGGGTCAGGAGCAGCATCAGCGGTAGCAGCAGGCGCATGAGAGACCTCAGGGTGTGGGTGATGCCGCCGCCCGGACACGGGTGTGCCTTGGGCAAGCGACCCGGTAGAGACGCGCCACAGACGGTTGCGATCTCCGCTCCCCCGAAGAAAGTTCAAACGCCGAGAAGATTCAGGCCCGCCGCAAGCAGGACGGCGCCGATGACGCCGAAGAGCGCGATTCGGGCGGGGATCCCATCGGTGAGCCGGGCGGGGTCGACGTCCGTCAGGACCTGGCTCGCCGGCTGGTACCAGATGGGCTGACCCGGCACGAGCCGCACCTCGGTGACGTGATAACGAGCGCCTTCGACGCGCCGCCGCTCGGCGTCACGGTCGCCGTCGGCGCGGCCGGGCAGGGCGGCGAGCTCGGCGTCGACCTTCGTCCGGAGCTCAGGCGGGAGCCCCGCGTAGTCGGTGGTCCACTCGTCGCCGCGGGCCGGCCCGAGCGCGAGCTCGGTCCCGGCGAGATCGATGGGCAGCTCGCGGCTCTCGGCGGGGATCCACATCCCAAAGGCGCCCCACTCGGCGCCTTCGAGCCCGTCGTCGACGCCGGCGTCGAGTCGACGACGCTGTACGGTCCAGCTTCGGAAGACGGGGAGGCCACTCTCGTCACGAGGGACGATGCGACCGGACAACCAGGGGGGGCGATAGCGGAAGACTCGACGCGTCCAGACCAACGCGACCGCGATAGACGCGGCGCCGAGGCACAGGAAGACGATGGCCGAGAGCGAGATGGACAGAGCGCCGTCTACGGAGCGAGGTGGCCCAGAGGCCTCCTGCTACTTGAAGACGCGGTCCTTGCTGGTCTGGAACATGGCCGGGAGGAACGACTTCTTCAGGCTGAGCAGCCGGTCGAACTTCGCCTTCTGGCGCGCGTCCGTGTAGAGCGCGGTCGGCTTCTTGATCTCGCCGTCGATGAGCTGGT
>JADMJS010000553.1 GCA_018780435.1 Myxococcales bacterium | reverse complement strand
GCCATCAGGATGACCGCGAGGTCGCCACGGCACTGAATCATGCCCGGATGCGTCGCGAGGCACTCCTTATAGAGCTTCTCGGCTTGCGGCAGGTTGCTGGCGCGCTTGGCGGCTTTGGCCTCGTCGAGGAGCGCCTTGGCCTTGTCGAGCTTGCTCCCACCTTCGGCGGCGACGGGCTTCTCGACCACGGGCTTCTCGGGCTTCTCGACCACGGGCTTCTCGGGCTTCTCCGCCGTCACGACCGGCTCCTTGACCTGCGCTTGCGCGGCCTTGAGGCCCTTCTTCGCCTTCTCGTTGTTCGGGTCGTAGGTCAGGGCCTGTCGGTAGGCCGTGACGGCCTGCTTGTAGAACTTCTCGCGCATGTAGCGATCGCCCTTGGCGACGAACTGGTCGGCGAGCGCGCGCGTCGCTTGACCTTCGAGCTCCGTCAGCGCCGCTGCGGCCTTCGACTTCGGCGCCTCCTTGAGCCCATCGCGCACCGCTTCGAGCGCGGCCAGCCAGTCTTCTTTCGCGGCGGCTTTCTTCGCGGTCTCCAGGGCTTCTTGGCCCTTCTCCTCAGAGGCGATCTTGAGGAGCAGATCGTCGGCGCCCTTGGCGTTCGGGTCGAGCTTGAGCGCCTCGCTCAGCAGGCTCCGCGCGTCGGCGAACTGGTCGGCGTCGAGCTTCTTCTGCGCCGCTTCGATGATAGCCGTGGCCTGTTCGGCCGACGTCTTCTCGGGAGCCGCAGCCGGCGCGACTTCGGGCGCCACGACGGGCGCGGTCGGCGGCGCCGTCGGGTTGGCTTCGACGACGGCGTCGGGCCCCTTGGCGACCGGGACTTCGGGTGCCGCCGGGACCGCCACCGGTTCGACGGGCTTCTCGGCTGCCGGCTCCACCACTGCCGACGGCTCCGCGCTCGGGTTCTCGCTCGGGGCCGCGGCGATGGCGCCGTCGGTGCCCTCCTGGCCGCCCGGAGACTCGGGCGGTTTCACGGCGGCGGTTGTCGGCTTGGGCGCCGCGCCGGGCTCCTTGCCGAAGTAGCCGAACCACGCGACCGCGATGCCGATGGCCAGGACGGCGAGGCCAATCGCCATGAACTTGCCAGCGCCCCCGCCGGCCGCTTTGCCGACCGGGATGTCGCGCGCGATCCCAGCCGGGATGTCGTCGCCCGCGCCGATGAACTTCATCATCACGTGGCCGAACTCGATGTCGTCCCCGTTGTGGAGGTCCGTGCGCTTGTAGAGGTCGCCGTTGACCTTCACGCCGTTGGCGCTGTCGAGGTCGACGATGGTGTAGGTTGCGCCGTTCCAGAGGATCTTCGCGTGGTTGCGCGAGATCGAGCGGTGGTCGACCACGACGTCGTTGTCGTCTGTGCGCCCGATGATGCAAGGCGTGCTGGTGATGACGAAGTCCCGCGCCTGCACGTTGCGCGACGTCGTGACGAGGCGCGACTGGTGTTTGGCGGGGATGGCGCGCCGCGTGTCGTCATCGATCGACTCGCCGAGAGTCCCGATGTCGATGATCGAGGTCGACCCGTCGGCCGCACGGCCCACCGCCGTTCGCGAAGCGTCCGGGTCGCCGTCTTTCCGGTTCGGCGCTTGGGCGTGTAGCTCTTCCGACTCCAGCGCGAGTTTGTAGTCTCCAATCTGGATGACGTCGCCCGGGCCGACTTTCTGCGAGCCCTTGATCTTGGCGCCATTCAGCCGCGTGCCGTAGCGGGCCTGAAGCTCCTCAAGGACGACCCCGCCGGATGCGACCTTCAACACGGCGTGTCTGCGCGAGACGTTTCGCTCGGACAGCCGGATGGTGTTGCCCTCTTGTCGACCGATGGTGACTGTCTCGCCCTCGAGCGGGACGACGTTGGTCTTCCCTTCGTCGTCTTGGATGTGGAGCTTCAGCACGATTCCTCCGAGCAGGGCGCATGGGCGCGACGTTCTGGTTCGATGAGATCTCAGACGCAGCGGCTTCGGCAATCTACCACGCCCCTGGGCGTGTACCAAACGGCACGATGGACCCGCGTCCCGGCCTCGGCCCGTCGCCCCTCCGGCGACGTCGCCACTGCCCGTGGAACCCCCGGAATCTCCATTTCGTTCGACCGGCCGGCGGGCGGATCTCCCCGCCCACCCGCGCCGCCTCGGGGGGCGCCGGGGAAGCTCCCCGCCTACCCGCGCCGCCTCGGGGGCCGCGGGGGTCGCCCCCCGCCCGCCAGGACCGCCTCGGGGGCCGCGGGGGTCGCCCCCCGCCCGCAAGCGCCGCCAGCGCCTCCGCGGGGGGCGTCCCCCGCCCGCGCCGCCTCGGGGGCCGCGGGGGTCGCCCCCCGCCCGCAAGGGCCGCCTCGGGGGCCGCGGGGGTCGCCCCCCGCTCGCAAGCGCAGGACTGTGGCAATTCCGCCACGCCCATTCGGTGTGCACTTTCGAGTGCCTCGCCGACCGCACTTGCAAGATCGAAGTGGTCATCCGTCCGTTAGCAGTGGCCTCTCCCGCACGGCGCCGCATTGCGAGCGCCGGCTTCGAGCGGTCCCCGGGCTGCACTCAGGAGCGTGACTGTGAAAGGCGACGAAATCAGCATCGACGAGGCCCTCGACGTGGGCATTGGCCGAGACGACGAGGCCGAGATGTCCGATGAGCCACACCGGCGTGTCGGTGAGGACACGGATCGCGGGCTTTGGGGGCGCACTTTGGAGGCCGATGCGGAAGAAAGTCAGTCACGACCGGCTTCGCGCGCGTCGGCACGCTTCTTGTTATCGGCCTTGGCACGGGCCGCTCGATGGCGGTCCGCCGAACCGCGGGGAGACAGCCCCCCGCCAGGAGACGGTGCCATGATTCGGTTCTCTGCGGCTCACGATCACAAGGCGAACGGCAAGCAGGACTCGGCCCGTAGCGGCACGGGTGCGTCCGCCCGGGCTCGTCTCTCCCCCGAGCGCGAGCTTCAGCGTCTCTTCCAAGAGACCACCATGGGGCACGTCGACGAGCTGTACGGCACCGCCATGCGCCTGACCCGCAACGACCGCGACGCCGAAGACCTCGTGCAGGACACCTACATGCGGGCCTTCCGGGCGTTCCACCAGTTCGAGCCGGGCACCAACTGCCGGGCGTGGCTGTTCAAGATCCTCACGAACACCTTCATCAACGGCTACCGCCGCCGGGTGAAGGAGCGGTCCATCCTTCAGCAGCAGGAGCACGGCGTCCTCGAGAGCTCGCTCTACTGCCGCGAGTCGATGGACCGCTTCTCGAGCCCGGAGACCCGCATCCAGGACTTCACCTTCTGCGACGACGTGAAGTCGGCGCTCGAGGCGGTCCCGGTCGACTTCCGCACCGCGGTCATCCTCAGCGACGTCGAGGGCCTCTCGTACAAGGAGATCGCGGACATCATGGGCACGCCGGTCGGCACGGTGATGTCGCGCCTCTTCCGCGGTCGTCGCCTGCTCCGCAAGGCGCTCTGGCGCTTCGGGCTCGACGAGGGGTACATCCGCGCCGTCCCGGCCGACGCGCTCGAGAACGCCGCGTGATGACGGCCGAGAGGGCCGTCTCGCGCCAGAACGTCATGTGATGATTGACGGTCGGCCCTTCGGGGCCGTATACGCCGCGCGCATGCGGATCGGCATCGCGGGCATCTCTGGCTACACGGGCATCGAGCTGCTTCGGCTCGCGCTCGGTCACCCCCACTTCGAACTCACCTGGGTCGGCGCCGAACGGGCCGCCGGTAAGACCCTCGACAGCACGTGGCCGTCGCTGGCCGGGACCCGGTACGGCTCCGTCGTCATCGAGAACCTGGAGCAGACGCCGGCGGCTGACCTCGCTGCTCGCTGTGACGTCCTGTTCCTGGCGTTACCCCACGGGATCGCCGCTCGTAGGGCCCCCGAGTGGCTCGCAGCCGGGCTCACGCTCGTCGATCTCGGCGCCGACTTCCGGCTCAAAGATCCCGCCGCCTACAAAGCCGCGTATGGCCTCGAGCACGCGTCGCCGGAGCTGCTCCCCGGTGCCGTCTACGGGCTCGTCGAGCTGAATCGCGCCGCGCTCGTCGGCGCCAAGCTCATCGCCTGTCCGGGCTGTTATCCGACCGCGGTCACGCTCGCGATTGCGCCGCTGGTTCGAGCCGGCCTCGCTCCCCAGCGTATCGTAGCAGACTGCCTCTCCGGCGTGTCCGGCGCGGGGCGTAACCCCGGGCCGCGAAACCTCTTTTGCGAAGTGGCCGAGAGCGCCGCCGCGTACGGGATCGCGGGCACCCACCGGCACGTCCCGGAGATCGAGCAGACTCTCGCGGAGCTCGGACGCGGTCCGGTGGACGTCGTCTTCACGCCGCACCTCGTGCCCATGAACCGCGGGATGATCGCGACCGTGCATGCCTTCCCGGCCGCAGGCTCGTTGCCGTCGCTCGCCGACCTGCGGGCGCTCTACGCGGAGGCCTACGCCGGTGACGCGATGGTGGTCCTGGTCGATGCCGCGCCCGGCACTCTCGAAGTCCGCGGGACCAATCGGATCTTCATTCACGTCGCCGTGGACGCCCGTCGCGGCGCCCTAACCGTCGTCTCGGCCATCGACAATCTCG
Source organism: Myxococcales bacterium (assembly GCA_018780435.1). GTDB lineage: Bacteria > Myxococcota_A > UBA9042 > SXOO01. Next base: position 2,486 of record JADMJS010000553.1, on the reverse strand, counting down.
TCAAAGGCGCGGCGGGCCAAGCTATTCAGGCCGCCAATATTGCGCTCGGGCTGCCCGAGAACGCTGGCCTACCGCTGCACGCGCTCGTCCCCTGACCTCTGCTCGACCGCCTGGCCCCGGAGCCCCACCATGACCGACCTCGTCACCCCGCTCTCGCTCTCTCCCGAACGTCAGTCCGCCCTCGATGTGGGCGACCTGATCGCTGGCGGGACCTTTACCACCGTCCCGGGGACCCGCGTCGGCGTCGCCCAAGGCGCCATCAAGCGCGCTGGTCGCGACGATGTGCTCGTCTTGGTCGCCGAGGGGCCAGCCGCCGCCGTCACGACCCGCTCCACGGCGGCCGCTGCGCCGTGTCTCTGGACGCGGGCCCGCGTCCCCGGCCACATCCGCGCCGTGGTCGTGAACTCCGGCAACGCCAACGCCTCGACCGGCGAGCAGGGCCGCCGTGACACCGCGGCGATGGCACAGGCGGTCGCCGACGTCCTCGGGGCCGACGCGGACGCCGTGCTCGTCTGCAGCACCGGCGTCATCGGCGTCCCGATGCCGATGGAGCGCGTCTTGCCGGCGGTTCGAAGTGCTGCCGGCGACCTCGGGACCGATGGGCACCGCGCCGCCCGCGCCATCCTGACGACGGACCTCGTCGAGAAGGAGGCCGCGTGCCGTGTGGGCGGGGTCACCGTCGGCGGGATCGCCAAGGGTTCCGGGATGATCCACCCGAACATGGGCACGATGCTCGGCTTCGTGGCGACCGACGCCATCGTCTCGCCCGACGCGCTGCAGGCCCTCACAGAGCGGGTCACCGATCGCACCTTCAACGCCGTCACCGTCGACGGCGACATGTCGACCAACGACACCCTCATCGTCCAGAGCACGGGCCTCGGCGTTCGCTGTGAACCCGGCACGCCCGCCTTCGCCGACCTCGAGACCGCGCTCGAACGCGTGTGTCGTCACCTCGCCCGGGCCATCGCCAAGGACGGTGAAGGCGCGAGTCACCTCCTGACGCTGATTATCGAAGGGTGTGAGGGCGACGCCACGGCGCGGGAGGCGGCGCGGGCCGTCGGTCGATCGCCGCTCGTCAAGACGGCCATTCACGGGCGAGACGCCAATTGGGGCCGCATCGTCGGCGCGCTCGGTGCCGCCGGGGTCCCCGGGCTCGAGCAGCTCGATCTCGACCTCGCCGGCATCCCCGTCTTGCGCGCCGGGCGGCCGCTCCGCTTCGACGAGAACGCCGCCCGCGTCGCCCTGACCGAGTTCGAAGTCCGCATCCATGCGCGTCTGCCGGGGCCGGGCTTCGGCGTCGCGTGGGCTTGCGACCTCACGAACGACTACATCCGCATCAACGCCGACTACCGGAGCTGACCCGTGGCCGAAGCACTCTCAGACCTGCCGACCCAGCACCCTCGCGACGTCGTGCGTGCGCTCGTCGGCGCGCTCCCCTACGTGCAGCGCTGGGCTGGCCAGATCGTCGTCGTCAAAGTCGGCGGGGCGATGATGGGCTCGGCAGCGCAGCTCGACGTCGTGTGCCAGGACCTCGTGATGTTGCGCGCCGTCGGCGTCAAGGTCGTCCTCGTCCACGGGGGCGGTCCGGCCGTGTCCGACATGGGGCGCCGGCTCGGGCTCGAGACGACCTTCGTCGACGGCCTGAGGGTCACCGATGACGAGACGATGCGCGTCGCTCAGCTCGTGCAGATCGGCGGGATCAGCCGGGATCTCATCGGCGGCATCTCGCGTTCGGGCGGGCGCGGCGTCGGCCTCGCCGGACACGACGGCGGCGGCTGGCTACGCGGACAGATCCGTCGGCATGTCTCACGAGCGACCGGCGAGGTCGTCGATCTCGGCCGCGTCGGCGACATCGTCCGGGTCGACACGGAGCTGCTGCTTGCTCAAGTCGCCGCGGGCTTCATCCCCGTGATCGCGCCGGTCGCCGTCGACGACGACTTCCGCCCGCTCAACGTGAACGCCGACACGGTCGCCAGCAAGGTCGCCGGTGCGCTCGGGGCGCCGCGACTCCTCTTCATGAGCGATGTCGAGGGCATACGCGGACCCGCGGGCTTCGTGAGCGAGGTCGACGCGGCCACGCTCCACGAGTGGATCGTCAGCGGCATCGTCAGCGGCGGCATGGTTCCGAAGGTCGAGGCGTGCCTCGAAGCGCTCACCGCGGGTGTCCCGCGCGTGTCCATCATGGACGGCCGCGTCGAACACGCGGCCTTGCTCGAGCTCCTGACCGACGCGGGTGCGGGCACGTTGGTGGTTCCCTGACGGTCGCGCCCGCCTCGCTCGAACTCGGACACTTTCGGTCGCCGATCTGAGTCGCGGCCATTGACGGTCAGTGGGGCTCTGACTACTTTGCCGCCGCGTCGATTTCTGGACCGTCACGTCCCAGAACGTCGCTACCACCGCGGCACGAGATCGCCCGCTTCGCCAGGAGAAGAACCCCATGAGCATCCAAGTCGGCCAGAAAGTTCAGGACTTCACCCTCGAGACCT
>JADMJS010000416.1 GCA_018780435.1 Myxococcales bacterium | reverse complement strand
GTGCTCGAGCACGATGGGGGCGTCGATACGCCAGAAGGTGCCGTTGACCGAACCCTGATCGACCACGGTGACGCCACGTTCAGTGACGTCGAGCGAGGCGTGGAAGGGATCGAGGTAGACGTCTTCCGGGAACTCAACCGAGGTCCCTTCACGACCGACGGTGAAGATGCCTTCGTCCAGCGCAAAACGTTCCCCGTCGCTCATGTCCTCGCGGATGACGACCAGCGTGAAGCGGGTACGCCGACGTACCTTGCCGCCGGACGGCGCCGCGGGCTCGGGAGTCGGTGACGGCGCCGCCTTCGGTTCGGGTTCCGGCTCCGGTTCGGGTTCGGAAGCGGGGGCTGGCACCGGGGTGACGGTTCGTGCCGGTGCCGGCATGTCGCGCGCACCCAACTCTTCATCGTCATCGAACGTGGCATCCGAATCGGCCGGCGCAGGCTCGACTGGTGCGGGCTCGACCGGCACGGGCTCGACCGGCGCAGGCTCGACGGGCGCGGACCCGAACAGCGCAGGCTCGCCCGGTGCGGGCTCGACGGGCGCAGGCTCGATCGGCGCGGGTGCGGGGGCCGCGGGTGTAGCCGCCGGCGCGGGTTTGCCGAGGGAGGGCGAGCCCCCCACCGGCGCCCGAGCGGGCGTCTTGGCTTCAGGCTTGGCTGGGCGCTCGGAACGGGTCGGTCCTCGGCTCACCGTCGCGGCCCCCTCGAGCGGGGAGCCACACATCAGGCAAAACTTGAAGAACGGCTCGTTGAGCTGACCGCATTGCGGGCACTGAATCACGCGACGGGCCTCCGGCGTTACGGCGGGTCAAGGTGCCGACTGCGCAAGCCGCAGGCAGCGGGCGGACGATAGCAGGGGGGCCGGTTCCGGTCTACTGGCGGAGACCAAAAGCCCCGTTACGCCGGATGCACTACCCCGGCCCCGGCGCCGGCGGTCCGTCGCCGGCGTGAGTCGCGTCCGCCTGTTCGCGCGCTTTCCGACGCCGGATGGCCTCTCGTCGCGCGGCCTCCGATGCGGCAGCCGAGCGCCTGCCGGCGATGAGGCCGAGGACGAACCCGACCGTCAAGACCGCGGGGATGAAGAAGATGTGGTCGCTGGTCACGGGGCGCTTCGGGACGCGGATGGGCGACGATCCGCAGGGCTGGTGGTCCCCGATGGCCGGGTAGCCGCCTCGATTTGGGCCCTGAGCGACGCAACCTCCTTGACGACGGCGTCGGTACGGCGCCGGAGGAGGACAACGTAGACGAGCAGCACGAGCCAGATGAGCGCGTAGGCCCCGACGAGGAAGGGGATCCCGGAGAGATCCTCTTTGAACATCGCCGGATCGGCGGACTCGAAGGCGCCCGTAGGCCGGCCCTGCGCCGACGACGACGCGGCGAGGAACGTTGTCCACGAGAAGGCCGCGATGGCGAGCGTGGTGGGATTCGGGCAAAAGATGCTCATCGGGCGTGTGCTCTCTTCATCGTCACGTCGGGTCCGTCCTAGTTGACTCGTCAGTCGTCGTCGAGGTCGAAGCGTGCGGACGCGTCGAGCACGAGCTCATCGAGCTCACGTGCCGCCAGCTCGAGCCGGATCCGCTCCCAGACGAGCAGACCGCCGAGGCCCAAGAACGCCGCCACACCGACCCCGAAGGCGATGCGCATGTCCGGGTCCTGGAGGCCGCCGGTCCAGACGACGCGGGGGTGGGTGCCTCGCCACAGCTCGACTGAGACCCGCACGAGGTAGATGGCCGGGATGCCGGCGATGGCGATGCCAGCAGCGATCTTCCGTGTGAGCGCGTCCGAGCCGCCGAACGCTCGCAGGGCGGTGTACGCCATGAAGAGGAGCGCCAGCACGAGCGTCAGCGTGAGGCGGGGCTCCCACTCCCAGTAGTGTCCCCACGCCTTTCGCGCCCAGAGTGGACCGCTCAGCAGCACACAGACGCTCATGGCGACGCCGATCTCAGCGGAACCCACCGCGACGGCGTCGGCGCGCTTCGAGCCATTCCAGAGCACCAAGATGCTGGCGATGCCGGAGACGACGAAGAGCACCTGCATCGCGATGGCGGCAGGGACGTGCATGTAGAAGATCTTTTGGACGATCCCCATCACGGCCTCAAGTGGCGCGCGAAAGAAGGTCCAGTAGAAGAGCACGCCGAAGAGGACCGTGGTCAATACGGCGAGGGAGCGATACGCGATAGCGGAGCGACCGGACACGGGCGGCACCATACCGCACGGTCCGCCCGATGCGAAGCGTCGTCGCGAGGTTCCTACTCGGAAGACCAAACCGATCCAGGTCGCTCCGAGGCTGTAGCCGAGAGTGGCGCCCGGCACGTCGGGCGTGTAGCTTCCCGCCGCGGCCGGCCCGGACCGCCCGAATACGAGCGCACCCATCGAGGGCGCCAGAGGAATCAGCCGATGACGGAAGCGCAATCGACCCCACTCGCCTTCGGGCAGCCCGCCGCCGCCGTCCCCGATTGGCACCCCAGCGATTGGCGCCAACGGCCCGTTGTCCAGGTCCCCGACTGGCCGGACGCGGAGGCGCTCGCACGCGTTGAAGGGCAATTGCGCAAGCTTCCCCCGCTGGTCTTCGCGGGCGAAGCACGCCGGCTCGAACAAAAGCTCGCGGCGGTGTCCCGCGGCGACGCCTTTCTGCTGCAGGGCGGCGACTGCGCGGAGAGCTTCGCCGAGTTCTCCGCCAACAACATTCGCGACACGCTCCGCGCTCTCCTTCAGATGGCGATCGTGCTGACCTTTGGCGGCCGAAAGCCGGTCGTCAAAGTCGGTCGCCTTGCTGGCCAGTTCGCCAAACCCCGATCGTCGCCGACCGAGACGGTCGTTCTCCCCGACGGGAGCGAGATCACCCTGCCCGCCTACCGTGGAGACATGGTGAACGGCATGGAGGCGGACGCCGACAGACGCCGGCCGGATCCAGGCCGACTCATCGAGGCGTACCACCAGTCGACGAGCACACTGAACCTCCTTCGCGCCTTCACCTCGGGCGGCTACGCCGACCTTCACGAGGTACACCGGTGGAACCTCGACTTCGTGAGACAGAGCCCGGCCGGCGACCGATACGCCCAGATGGCCGGTCGCCTCGGCGAAGCCCTCGAGTTCATGGAGGCCATCGGCATCAGCTCGGCGAGCGCGCCGCAGCTCGCTACTGCGGAGCTCTACACGTCACACGAGGCGCTCATCCTCGAGTACGAGGAGGCGCTGACCCGCGTCGACTCGACGACCGGGCGCTACTACGACTGCTCGGCGCATCTCCTCTGGATCGGCGATCGGACGCGCGATCCCGAAGGCGCCCACGTCCGCTTCCTTCAGGGGATCGGCAACCCCGTCGGGCTCAAGTGTGGGCCATCGCTTTCCCCGGACACCCTGCTCCGGCTCTGCGACAAGCTGAACCCGGCCAACCGGCCCGGCCGCCTCCTCCTCATCAGCCGCATGGGCGCCGGCAAGGTCGAGACCGCCCTGCCCCCTCTGCTGAAGGCCGTCGAACGCGAAGGACGCCACGTCGCGTGGGCCTGCGATCCGATGCATGGCAACACCGTGCGCAGCAGCGTCGGGCTCAAGACGCGCGCGTTCGAGGACATCATCTCGGAAGTAAAGGGCTTCTTCGCCGCTCATGAGGCCGTGGGCACTCACCCGGGCGGTCTACACATCGAGATGACCGGCCAAAATGTGACCGAGTGTCTCGGTGGCGGTGACGCCATCACCGAAGACCGGCTCGGACACCGCTACCACACCCACTGCGACCCCCGCCTGAACGCCAATCAAGCGCTCGAGCTAGCTTTCCTCATCGCCGAGAAGCTCGCCGCTCGGTGATCGGCCAACACGGTACCGCGTGAACGCCCCCTTTCGCGCCTCCGCATCGTTTGAAGTTGAAGCAGAGTGCTCATACCGTCATAGTTCCGGCGCCATGACAGTCGTGGCGCTGCCGCTCCGAGGTCGTCCTATGTCCCTTCGCCGCTACTCGCTGCGCGTACGCGCCCGCTCTTCCTGCTCCGCTTTGACGATCGCTGCCCTCCTCGGCCTCGCGAGCGTCGGATGCGGGAGCGACGCCGCTACGAGCTCAGAGGCGACGGATGGGGCCAGCGACGGGACGGGTGATTCCACCGATGGCGCCGCCGACGGCGCGGCGGATGGCACTGCCGACGGCGCGACGGACGGCACCGAGGCCAGCGACGGCACGGACGGAGCCGATGGTTCAACCGTCGACTGCACGCCCACGGACAACAAAGCCAAGGGCTTCCTCGAGACGTCTGGTGGCATCATCTACTACCACAACCAGCCGGTGGCCGTCCGCGCGGCGCACGACCCCGCCAAGGGCTGTGTCAATCAACTCGGGCTCGACTTCAGCATCGACGGGGGCTGCAAGCTCACGCTCGACTACACGACGCTCGACGGCAACTGGATCCTGGACTCGGCGTCCTTCCACGGCGACGCGAAGTGTGGGGAGTTCTGGCCGGAGGGCGACACCGCGACCTTCCGCCTGGAGTCGGGCACCATTCAGCGCACCGCGCTTGCGGACGTCGTCACCGCCAGCGGCAAGCTCGACGCGGGCGCATGTTCACCGACCAAGGAGATTCGCCTCCTCGGCCACGTCGACTTCTTCGCCCCGGGAGCGACGGCCGACACCGATCGCCGGCTGACCTTCGGGCTGAACGAGCTCAAGGTCACGGGCGCCTTCGACACCGAGGTGTCGGCGTCATCCGGGTGCCCCGCCAGCGCGAAGACCTGCGTCGCGCTGACGTGTGGGCCCGACTACTTCGGCGTCGACTGCGGCGCTTGCGATAAGGGCCTGAGCTGCATCGGCGGCACGTGCGTCGAAGGCGGCTGCGATCCCGAGAGCACCGGCCGCACGGAGGGCTTCCACATCGGGGAGCAGGACAAGTACCTCGACGAAGAGGGCGCCCTCTTCTCGCTCCACTCGCTCTGCGGCGCACCCGCGGTCTGGATGATCCGCGTGGCACACTGGTGCCCGGCCTGCACCTACCTCGCGCCCGACTTTCAAAAGATGTACGACGCCTATGCCCCCCTCGGCGTCAAGTTCATCCTCCTCGTCGGCGAGACGAACACTGGCGGCGGCACCACGTCGCTCGACGCCAAGAGCTACGAGCTGAAGCACGGCTACCAGGAAGGCTGGATCTCCCTGGCGGACCCGCACTGGGGCCTCACCGAGCAGATTATCGAGACGACGAGCGATGGCATCCCATCGCACCTCATCCTCGATCAGGATCTCGTGCTCCGGCAGTCCAGCACCAATACCGACTTCGTGTGGGCCGAAGAGGCCGCTCTGCGCCAGATCCTTCAGCGCCAGGGCCTCCTCGAGCCGTAGACGCGAACTACGCCTTTCGTGGGAAGACCATGGGGCCTTCGGGCCGCCCTTCGATGAACTGGCGCACGACCGGATCGGTCGTCGCTCGGAAGTCGGCGGGCGACCCGTCGAGCAGCACCTTGCCCTGATAGAGCATGGCGATGCGGTCGGCGACCTTGAAGATGCTGCGTAAGTCGTGGCTCACGACAATGGACGTCACCTGAAAGCGATCCGAGAGCTCTCGGATGAGCGAGTCCACGCTCTCGGCGGCCATCGGGTCGAGGCCGGTCGTCGGTTCGTCGAAGATGACGTAGTCGGGGTCGAGCGTGAGCGCACGCGCGATAGCGACTCGTTTTCGGAGCCCATCGCCGATGTCGGCCGGAAACTGAGCCGCCTCATCCGCCATGCCGACCTGCTCGAGGCGCCGTAGGGCCTCGATTCCAGCCTGCTTCGTGCTGAGCCCCTTGTGCTTGCGAAGCGGGAGGGCGACGTTCTCGAGCAGCGTCATCGAGTCGAAGAGCGTCGAGTGTTGGAAGACCATGGCGCAGCGCTTCCGCACCGGATAGAGCGCCATCTCGCTGAGCGAGGTCACCTCCACGTCGTCGAGGTAGATGCGACCGGCGTCCGGGCGGATGAGGCCGACGAGGTGCTTGACCAGCACGCTCTTTCCGGCGCCCGAGGTGCCGATGATGAAGAGGATCTGCCCCTTCGGCACGGTCAAGCTGACGTCGTCGAGGACCTTGTGCGGCCCAAAGGCCTTCACGATATTCTGGAACGAGATCACGGGCTCAGCTCCGAAACAGCAGTATGAAGCTGAGGCCGGAGATGATGAAGTCGAGCACGACCACGCAGAAGCTGGCGTTGACCACGGCCCGCGTCGTCGCGGTGCCTACGCCTTCGCTGCCGCCGGCCGTCTCGAGCCCGGCCTGAGCGGCGGCGATCGGGATGGCCATCCCGTAGGCCGCGGCCTTCCAGAGACCGCTCGTGACATCGGAGTAGCCGACGAGGTTGAGCGAGAAGAAGCTCCCCCACGGGATCTCCCAGGCATAGTGGGCTACGACGGCGCCCGCGCAGACGCCGACGAGGCCACCGTAGACGGACAAGAGCACGGTCTGGATCACGCACGCCCAGAAGCGCGGAACGACCAGGTAGTCGACGGGATCGGCGTTGCAGAGCCGGAGGGCGTCGACTTGTTCGGTCACGACCATCGACCCGATCTCGGCCGCGATCCCACTCCCAACCCGAGTGGCGATCATGAGGCCCGCGATGGTGGGCGCGAACTCGCGCACCATCGTCTGAATGAACGCCGGCCCGACGACCGAGAACTCCGGGAGGATACGCTCGACCTGAATGAGGACCTGAAAGACGCTGATCATGCCCAGTACGCCGAGCGTGACCGAGATGAAGACGACGCTGCGGTTCCCGACTTCGTAGAGCTGACGGGCGAAGGGGCCCGATTGCCGGCGCAACGACCCTCGAAAGGTCCAGCGCCAGGTGTCCTTGAAGAGCCGCATCGCCGCTGCGAAGGCCCCGAGGCCGGTGGAAGCCCCCGTACTCACAGGAAGTTCCAGGTGAGCCCGACCGCAAGGTCGGTGACGAAGATCCCGATGGCGGCGACGACGACGGCGTTATTGACCGCGCGGCCGACACCGACGGCGCCGCCGCTGACGCTCAGCCCGAAGTGGCAGCTCACGATGGCGATGGAGAGGCCGAAGACGGAGCCCTTCACGA
>JADMJS010000502.1 GCA_018780435.1 Myxococcales bacterium | reverse complement strand
CTGACGACTGGTCAAACTCGCGCTCCAAGCTGCCCGAGCTGTTTGCCGCCACGACTGCACTCGTCATGATTCGCGAACCCGCCTTCCCTTTGCTCATCGGCCTCCAAGACCTCTCCCTCCCCGCCCTCGTCACCCTCGAAATCATCGACGCCGCCTTCCCCAACTCGATCCCGATGCACCTCAAATGGAAAATCATCACCGCCGTCAAGCACTTCCAACGTCTTTAAAATGTTTGACGGCCACCACCAAGTCCCACTTTTTGTACATCGGAATCGAGTTGGGGAACGCGGCGTCGAGGATGTCGACCTGGAGGAGCGCGGGGAGGTCGAGCTCGGCGAGGCCAACGAGCACGTCAAACGCAGGCTCGCGGATCATCGAGAGCGCAGTCGTGGCGGCAAACAGCTCCGGCAGCTTGGGCCGCCAGTTGGTGGCGGGGAACGCGTTGGCGTGGCCCACGTCGATCGGGAGCGGGTTGCCGTTGAGCTGGACGACGGTCCACGCAGGCAAGCGATCCAACGCCAACGGCAGCCAAGCGAGCGAGCAGCGACGCGCTCCAAGCAGTTGGAGCGCCGACAGCTGACCTAGCTCAGACGGCAGCGATCGCAGCTCGTTGCTTCCCAACAACAGGACCGCGAGCTCGCGCAGCAAACCGAGCTCACGCGGCAGAGCGACAATCTCGTTGCGCTCGAGATCCAGCCTCGTCAACGCACGCAAACGGCCAATCTCTGGCGGAATCGCGACCAGCATGTTGTCGCTCAGGGTCAGGCTCGTCAACTGCGTCATGGCCAGCACGCCCGCAGGGATTTTCAAGACGGTGTTGCGATCGAGCGACAGCTCGGCCACGCGCGTGAGCTGGGCGACATTGTCAGACAGGCCAACGAGTCGTCGAAATCGTAGCTGTTGCAACGCGTGAGCACACAAAACAACAAAAAAAAAACGCACAACCAACGCGGTCTCGCTGATCGGCACGAGCTGCTGCTCGACGCTGCCATCATCTCTCCTCAACTGCAAAGCAAGCAAATCCGACATTCATGAAGTTGAGCTTTTCAATGTCGCTCATGAAAATGCTTGACGGCCGTGATCAAGTCCCACTTCTTGTGCATCGGAATCAAATTTGCCCACGCTGCATCCAAAATCTCGAGCGTGACGAGCGCCGGTAGCTCCAGATCTTGCAGGCCAATCGCCATCGTCGTCGCTTCCTCGCGGATCATGGCGAGAGCAGTCGTGGCGGCAAAAATATCGGGCAGCTTGGAGCGCGAGT
>JADMJS010000402.1 GCA_018780435.1 Myxococcales bacterium | reverse complement strand
CCCATGACGTTGACCGGGTTCACGGCCTTGTCGGTCGAGACGAGCACGAAGCGGCCGACCCCCTGTTTGGCGCACGCGCGAGCGATGGTGCGCGTCCCGAGGAGGTTGTTCAGGACGCCTTCGGTCGCGTTCTGCTCGACCAGAGGCACGTGCTTGTAGGCGGCGGCGTGAAGGACCGTGTCGGGCCGGTGTTCGGCGAGGACCGCCTTCACGCGAACCTCGTCGCGGACGTCCCCGAGGACGGCAGCGCGCGCGACGCTCGGGAAGACGCGGCCGAGCTCGCGATCGATCTCGTAGAGGTTGAACTCCGTCACCTCGAAGAGGACGAGCTTCGCGGGACCAAAGCGGGCGATCTGCCGGCAGAGTTCGCTGCCGATGGAGCCGCCGGCGCCCGTCACGAGCACCGTCTTGCCCGTGATCATCGTGCGGACCGCCGACTCGTCGAGTCGCACCGTGGCGCGGCTGAGGAGGTCCTCGATGGTGACCTCACGCAGCTCGCCGATCTGAACGCGGCCCGTCACGATGTCGTCGAGGGCGGGCGTCGCTCGGAAAGGCAGCCCCGACCGCTCGCAACAGTCGACGATACGGCGCATCTGTTCGCGCGACGCGGACGGGATGGCGATGACGAGCTCGTCCGGGCGGCGCTGAATCGCCGTTAGGTGGTCGATGGTGCCCGCCAAGGTGGCGATCGGGCCATGAACCGGGACGCCGTGGATACGAAGCCCCTGCTTCTTGAGGTCGTCGTCGACGAGCCCGACCACGGTGAACCGCGCGTCGGGGCGCATCGCGTCGCGGAGCAGGAGCTCGGCCGCGTCGCCCGCGCCGACGAGCAAAATGCGGCGCCTGCCGCCGTCGTCCGCACGCGGCATGAACTCGTGGCGCATCTTGAAGAGGCGGTTCAGGAGCCGCGGTCCCGACAGGAAGCTCATGAGCAAGAGAGGCAGGATCACCATGACGCCACGCGGCAGATCGCCAGCGCGGACCGTGATGAAGAGGAGCGCGAGCAGCAGCACCGTGCCGAGGCCGACCGCGCGCCCGATCCGGACGAGGTCCGGGACCGACGCGTAGCGCCAGATGCCGACGTACATCTGCGACCACTGATAGGAGGCTCCGAAGACCGCCATGGCGGCCGGCGTGCTCCAGAGCAGCATGGCTCTGACGGACTCGGGCGGGGCGAAGTCGTAGCGAAGGTAGAACGCGAAGACCCACGCGATCGCCGTCACCACGAGATCGTGCACCATCACGAGCGCGCGACGGAGCTG
>JADMJS010000247.1 GCA_018780435.1 Myxococcales bacterium | reverse complement strand
GCGTTCCGAGCTGGCTCACGACGTTCGAGTTGTAGAAGTCGATCATCAGCGGGTTGAGCGCGGCGGGGAGGTACGCCTCGCAACGCCCTTCGACCGACAGCACGTTGCGAGCAGCGCAGTAGCGACCGGGATCGCAGTTACCGCGGTGGTTGTCGTAGACGTCGAAGTAGAGCCAGTGGCCGATCTGATCTTCGGCCTGTTCGAGCTGGCATGGCACGCCGAGACAGGTGCCGGCCGTGAGCGTGGTCGCGAGTGACGCGAGGTGCGCGGTGACGCTGGCGACGTCGGTGAAGGTGTGGAGCGTGACCTTGCGCTGTGCGAGCTCCGCTTCGGCGCCCGCCGCGAAGTCCGCGCCGAGGCGCCAGACTTCGCCTTGGACGCGTTCGGCGGCGATGGCGTCGCCGGGGACGACGTCGCCGACGTCGGCGATAGCGACGTAGAAGTCGAGATCGAGGCTCGGGTGTGTGAGCGCGGCAACGGCGGCCTTGATGGGCTCGATGTGCTTTTTGTCCCGTACTTTCAGGATGATCCAGCGGTCGACGCCGCACACGTTGCCCGCGCCGCACTCGCTGCTCTGCGTGCAGGCGCCAGCCGGAGTGCGATCGGTGAACGCGCGCCAGTATTCACGCGGCTTGCAGACACCGCGGGTGGTCCCCGACGCGGGGCCCATCGGCTCCCCCGACGCGTCGACGCAGGCCATCCCTTCGTGGGGGCACTCGGCGTCGGTGACGCAGCTCACCTCGCGCCGTTTACAGACGTCCTGGTCCTCCTCCGAACATTGCGCTTCGAAGGCCTTCATCTCGTCGAGCACGGCGGGCGACACTTCGAGGCCTTCGACGAAGCCTTCGCCGGCCATACGTCGGTCGAGGACGCCGGTCTCGATCTTGCCCGGAAAGCGTGCCCGCATCTTCGGGTACGCCTTGGCGACGCCCGGAGTCGCGGCGAGCTGGGTGATGGCTTGGGTGTCGAGCCGCCGCGGGCCGCCGCCGAGGACGTCGCCCATGCCGCCTGACGTGTCGCCGGTCGCGTCCGACGCGGAAGCCGCGACGCCGCCGATCGGCTCCACTTCGAGCTGATCGATGGGGAAGATGCGGTTCAGGACGCGATCTTGGATCCCTTCAGACAGCGCGAGGAAGAACGTGAAGGTCGTGATGCCGACGATGATCCCGATCGAAGAGAAGATGAAGTTCTTCTTCGATCTCGCAATGTTCTGGAAGACGACCCGTAGCAGCTTCTCGAAGGGCATGGGCTGGCCTACCGGGTCA
>JADMJS010000334.1 GCA_018780435.1 Myxococcales bacterium | reverse complement strand
TCCTTGCTGAGCCCGCCGTAGACCTGACACTCGGTCCAGGCGCAGGTGAGGTAGGGATCGGCGATGTTCCGAACACCGATCTGTGCAAGCAGCTCTCCCCGGGCCGAGATCGCTTGCGCGTCGAGCGCGGCCGGTGGCGCGTTCGGGAAGATCTCGGCGGGCACGACGCCCTGCAGCATCTCTTCGAAGGAGACCCGGTTGATGACGGCGAGCTTCCCGTTCTTGTCGATGGCGACGATGATGTCGCCGCGGTACTTGCGGTCTTCGAAGCGGTGGCGCTCGTAGCCCTTGTCGACCTCGACGCCGAGCACTTCGAGCGGCTCCTTGCCGTCCGGCACGATGGTCACGAGGTCGCGCTGTGAGAGCTGAATCCCGCTCTCGACGTCGCTGATGACGACCGTGCCCTTCGCTCGCGTCACCGGGTCGGCGAAGGGCCACGGCGGCTTCTCGAGCGTCGTCTTCTCGGCGAACTCGCGCGCTCGCGCCGCGGCGGCGTCCTTGGTCGGGTAGACCGGCTTCTCGACGACGAGGGCGCGTCGGCTGTCGATGGTCCGGCCATTGAAGGACACGATGCCGCCGAGCTCGAGGACCTCGGTCGGCGTCCCGAGCGCTGTCCAACGGGCGCGAGACTCTCGGATGAGGTCGACGGCCGCTCCGGGGAAGGCTTCGAGGACGACGCGATAACGCGTGGTGCCCGCGACGCCCCCGTTCACTGCCGCCTCGAGGACGGTCCCGGCCGGCACCGTGATGGACGCCTCTCCCGCCCCGGAGAGCACGATTCGCATCGGCCCCTTGGAGGTGACCTTAGCCTCGGGACGGTCCTCCATCAGCCCGACCGTGATGAGCGGCTCGCCCCCCGCTCCGAAGAGGAGCTGAGTCGAGTACAGCATCTGAGCTTCGTCGTGGGCGGGGGCCGTGGCGGTCACCGCCGGGGCGATGCCCACGGCCAGACTGACGAGGAGAGGGAGGCTCACGGCGAACTCCACGGGGAGGCGCGCCCGGACAGCCGGGCGCGCACTGGATTCAGAGCAGGTTGGCGGCGCGCTCGGCGAGCTCCGAACGTTCGCCCTTGCTGAGGGTGACGTGTGCAGCGATCTTCTCGTGCCGGAACTTGTTCACGACGTACGTGAGGCCGTTGTTGACCATATCGACGTAGGGATTGTCGATCTGGTAGGGGTCGCCCGTCAGCACGATCTTCGTGCCGTCACCCGCGCGGGTGATGATGGTCTTGACCTCGTGTGGCGTGAGGTTCTGGGCCTCGTCCACGATGAGGTACTGGTTCGGAATGGAGCGGCCACGAATGTAGGTCAGCGGCTCGATCTGGACGAAGCCCTGGTGGAGCAGCTCCTGGTAGCCGCGGCTGTCGCGACGCTCGCCTTTCGACATGTTGGTGAGCAGGTCGAGGTTGTCGTAGATGGGCTGCATCCACGGCGTGAGCTTTTCTTCAACGCTCCCGGGCAGATAGCCGATGTCGCGACCGAGCGGGAAGATCGGGCGGGAGATGAGCAGACGCTGATACGCCTGCGCGTCGGTCGTGCGGTGGAGGCCGGCGGCGAGCGCGAGCAACGTCTTGCCGGTGCCCGCCTTGCCGACGAGGGTCACGAGCCGGACCTCGTCCCGTAGCAGCGCCTCGAGCGCGAAGTGCTGCTCCTTGTTGCGCGGGCGAATGCCCCAAATGCCGTCCTTCATGCGCGGCAGGTGGATGAACTTCCCGCCGCTCAGGTCGGTGCGCACGAGCGCCGTCGAGCTGGTCTGGACCTGGCCCCGCAAGAGCGCGTATTCGTTTTCGGAGAGGGCATAGTCGGGTCGGTCGGAGGCCGCGAGGGCGTCCGTGATCTCGGCCGCGCCGGAGGAGTAGATGCCCTCGACCACGGCGTCGGGCACCACGAAGTCCACCATGCCGGTGTACATTTCGCTGATGTCGACGCGCTCGCGGTCGTAGTCAACGGCCTTGATGCCCACGGCTTCGGCGCGGATTCGCAGGTTCGTGTCCATCGTCACGAAGACGAGCGGCGACGAGGGATCGGCCTTCTGCACCGCGAGCGCCGTCGCCAGGATGCTGTTGTCCGTCATGTGCGAGTTGGCGTAACGCTTCGGGAGCTCGAGGTCGGTGAAGCCGACCCGCAAGAGCCCCCCGTTCGGGAGCGGCACGCCGTCGATGATGCTCCCGAGCGCCCGAAGCTGGTCGAGCTCGCGCGAGACTTGGCGGGCGTTGCGGCCGAGCTCCGAGAGGTCCTTCTTGAACTGATCGAGCTCCTCGATGCAGTAGATCGGCACCACGACGCAGTTGTCGTCGAACGCGAAGATCGAGCCGGCGTCGTGCAGCAGCACGTTCGTGTCGAGGACGAAGTTCTTGCGAGCGCCCGTCGACTTGGGCGCCGCGAGTGCCTCGAGACCGAGTGCCGTGGGTGCGTTTTCCATCGTGTGAGTTCTCTCCCGGTACGTCAGCGTGCGCCCCGATGGCGTCGCGGCCGCACCCTATCGAGGCCACGGCAGAGGGTCCAACAATTGGCGCGAGTGGTGTCGTCCCGGCTCGCCCCTGGGCCCAGACCCGCGCTCAGCGACGCTTGCCTGACTTACCTTTGCCGCCCTTCTTCTTGGGGGGCTTGGGGTTCTCGGTGGGTGCTGCCGCGGCCGGCGCTGCCTCCGGCGCGTTCGCGTCCTCGGGCACTTTCGCGTCCTCGGGCGCGTTCGCGTCTTCTGGCACCTTCGCGTCCTCGGGCAGGTTCGCGACGGGCGCCTCCGTCCAGGGTGGGTCTCCGAAGGTCTCCATCGATAGGCCGCTCGCCGCCTCCATCGCCGCCCCGAAGTCGCGTGCCGTGCCCCACGCGATCGCCCGCCGGTTCGGTGGGCGCACGCCGCTCGCCGCAAAGGCCTCCGCAGCTTCGCCCGCGTGGACGTCGGCCTCCGATGAACGGTCCAGGCGGCGCAGGACATCGGCGCTCTGTTCGAGCGCGAGCGCGTGGTCGAGCGCGTAGTTCGAACCGGCGAGCGCGTGGATGCCGTCTCGAATTCGTGAGAGCCCTGCCTCGACCGCGGTATCAGCCGCTGCGCCGGTCTGATCGGTACGGGCTACGCCGGTTTCGATGTCCCCTAGCGCGACGAGAGCCAGCCCCAGGAGGCGCCTTCCACCAAGGGACTCGGCCTCCGTGACGGCACGTCCGGCGGTCTCGAGGGCCGACGTGGAGCGCCCGCGCGCCATCTCCAGGGCGGCCACGTTCATCAGAATCGAGCAGAGAGTACGTCGGTCCCCCGTCTCGGTGGTGATGGCTTGCGCTTCGACCAGCAGAACTTCAGCTTCGTCGTAGCGGCCGTCCTGGAGGCACGACTCGGCGAGGTTCGACAGGAGCATGGCCGTGACGGGCCGGCTCCCGATCTCGCGCGAGATGTCGAGGCTCTCGCGCCACGCCCCCTCGGCGCGCGGCACGTCGCCACGCGTCCACGCGACGACGCCGATGTTGTTCAGCGTCATGCTCACGCCGACGCGGTCGTCCAGCTTGCGACGGAGCGCGAGGGCGTCGACGAGGTGCTTCTCGGCGCTGTCGAGATCGAAGCGTTCGAGGAAGATACAACCGAGGTCGTGGAGCGAGAGCGCGAGCCCTCGCGGATCCCGTTGACGGGTCCGGATCGCCTTGACGACCTCGAATGACTTCTGGGCCCGGTCGTGGTCGCCGCGAAGCCACTCGAGCTGCCCGAGGTCCTCGAGTGTGTCGCCGCCGCCACGTTCATCCGAGACCGCGCGGTACATCTGCAGCGCGCCTTTCAGGTGGGCTCTCGCCTCGTCGTACTGCCCCATCGCGCGATAGGCGCGGCCCATGCGATTGAGCGCCGTGGCGCCCCGACCCCGGCTTCGCATCGACCACGAGAGCGCGAGCATCTCGCCCAGCCGCTCGAGAGCCTTGGCGTTCTGCCCAATCAGGAGGTGGAGCTCACCGAGCGCTTGGAGCGCCGTGAGCCGTTCCGTGACGTCGTCTCGCGCCATCAGCCGAAGCGCGTCTTCGTAGAGCTGCGCCGCGTCTTCGGTGGCGAAGCCGGCGCGCGCGCGCCGGGCCGCCATGGCGTAGACTTGGGCCGCCCGGCTGGTGTCGCCGGCCAGCTCGTAGTGGCGCGCCAGCAGGCTCTGGTGGTCTTCGCCGAATTGGGAGCTTTGAAGCTCGATCCAGTGGGCGAGGACTCGGTGCGTGCGGCTCCGCAGGGGCGACGCCATCTCGGCCGCGAGGAGCTCGCGGTCTACGTCGAGTCGAAAGCGGTACGCGTCGTCACCGGGTACGGAGCGGTCACGGACCGGCTCGACCACTTCACGCTCAACGAGGGACACGAGGAGCGTGCGGAGCCGGTCGACGGTCCCATCCTTGCCGACGCCGTGTACGGACGTGGCGCCGTCTTCACCTTGGCGCGCGCACGCCACGAGCATGCCGAGCCAGAACTGCGGACCCGCGATCGCCGCTTGCTGGAGCACCTCGCGGTCCGACGAATCGAGCTGCATGAGCCGAGCGCTGGCGACTCCCTCGAGATCCCGTGGGATCTCAAGACCTTCCAGCATATCGACGTGTAGCAGCCAGCCGGCTTCGCCCGGCTCGAGCGCGATGATCCCCGTCTGGTGGAGATAGCGCACGACCGACCGCATCGCGTACGGGTTGCCACTCGCCCACCCGAGGATCGCGTCGACGACCGCTTTCGAGGTCGCCAGCTTGGGAAGACCGGCCAGGAGCGCCTTCAGCATCGTCTCGCTGTCGGCGCGGCTCATGGGCCCCATGTCGATGTGCTGCTTGCGCTCCCAACCCGGCGCGGCGCTGATGAGCTTTGGGCGACCGACGAGAAGGAAGAGCACCGGCGAGTTCGCCAGCCCCGTCATGAGCAGGTCGATGAGTCCGAGGAGCGGCGCGCCGGCCCGGTGGGCCTCGTCGAGTACGATGACGACAGGGCTCGATTTGCTGAGGCGCACGAGGAGCCGCATGAGCGCCTGCGAGGCACGCGGCACCAACGTCGCGGCGGTGTCGGTCTCGGTCGCCTCCGCGAAGTGTGTACCGGCGATTCGGAACCCGACCAGAAAGCCGACCAGCTGCGCCAGTTCGATGGCCGCTGATCGCTGCTCCGGAAGGTAGAGCCCAGTGACGCGCTCGACAAATCGCTCCCCGAGGCTCGCCTCGTCGAGATCGTCGGGCAGCTCCAGCAGCTCACGCAGGACCGATCCCATCGCGGCATAAGGCCGGCTCGGCTCTTCACGGCAGTAGGCTTCGGCCGAGAGGAGCTTGTGGTCCACGTCGTGGGCCAGCTCGCGGAAGCGGGCCACGAAGGTAGTCGTCCCGACCCCACGATCGCCGAGCAGAAGCACCGTTCGGGCCGACCAGCGCTCGATGACGCCGCGGACGTGACCGACGGCCGCTGCGAGCTCCTTCTCGCGGCCGATGAGCGGGTCGATGCGGTGTCCGAGCGGGTTCCATGGAAACAGCGAGACGTCACGCGGCGCGGGCGACGGCGCTGGACCGTCATCGACGTCGACCATCGCGACGAGCGGGGCGCCCGACGGGGATAGGATCGAGAGGCAGTTCTCGCAGAACTCGAAGCCGGTGATGTTCTCGTGACCGCATTGAACGCAGAGCATGAAAGACCTCTCTGGTGACGGGCGCTGGGCTGCGACGCCGGGTGGGTCGCTCGGTGAGAGTCCCGGAGTGGTCGTCCCCGGAGTGGCCGTCTCCGGAGTGGCCGTCCCGCGAATGGGCGCGTTTTCCCGGAATACGCACCGGGGTGCAAGAACCAAGTGGATGTACGGCGGCGAGCGCCGCTCGCCCGGAAATTTTTCGCGTCCGCGTCTTGACACCCCCGTGAGGCGACCTTTCCTTCGCCGTGCCGCTCAGCAGCGCGGCCGAGCCGGAGCGCCGGCAAGAGTCACAATCCAAGTCGCCGTTGCCCTCCATTGGAGGAAGGCGGCGCCCTTACGTCACATCTGTCTCGAGGGCCGTCGACCACCCGGAAGTGGCGGCGCTGGCTCACTCGTAGACTCTTGCGCAAACAGGAGACCACCATGCTGTACATGCAGTTCCCCGACGCTCTCGTCTCTCCCCGCCTTCGCTCGCTCACGCGTGATCTCGATGCGCGATTTGGCGCCATGGCCGAGGGCCCGAAAGGCCCCGCGCCGCTGCTGTTCGTTGACGACGGCAGCGCGTTCGTCATCGAGGGCGATGTCCCGGGTGTCAAGGCCGACGCGGTGAAGCTCGAAGTCACCCCGCGCGGCTATTCGCTCTCCATCGACGCACCTGCTCCCAAGTTCGATGGGGCTCGTGTCCTTCACCGAGAGCGCACCGCCATGGCGGTCTCTCATCGGGCGCAATTCCCCGCGGACGTGGACGTTGACAAGGTCACGGCACGGCTCGAGAACGGCGCACTGCGCATCGTGTTCCCACGGGCTGCCGTCGCCGCGCCCAGGCTCATTTCCATCGAGGGCTGATCGCAGGACCCCGGATCGCGCCCCGCCTCGTACACACAAATGATCAATCAGGAGACCAACATGAGCGCCACCGAGATTCAGACCACCCACGTTGCGACCCCTCAGCCGCAGGCCGCGCAGACGGCGCGTCCACGGGGACCCGCCCACACGCCTCGCGTGGACGTCGTGGAGACAGACGGCGACTTCAAGGTCCTCCTGGAGCTCCCCGGCGTGCTCTCGGCGGACGTGAGCGTTCACCTCGATCGCAATCAATTGACGGTCGCAGCGACCCGCTTCCTTGGGTCCGCCACTGCGGAGGGAGAGCGTCCGTCGCGCTTCTACCGCCGGGCCTTCACCGTCCCCGACTCGGTGAACGCGAACGCGGTCTCGGCCGCGCTCGACGCGGGCATCCTCACCGTGACGCTGGGCAAACGCGCCGAGTCAAGGGCGCGAAGCATCGAAGTCCACTGACGCGGCCGATCTCGGTGGCGTGCCGTCAATCGACACGTCGCGTCACCGAGCCGCATCCCCGCCCGGCTCGTTCCAAGTAGAGGACATCGGCCTCGAAACGCGGGGAGTATGACTTCGGACTTGGAAGGGGCCGGGCGCGTCGCGGTCAGATCTCTCACTTGTGTCCGGCGGCCGAGCCCTTCGCGGTGACTTTGATGATGAGCGACGCGATGGGCAACGCGACCACCCCGATCACGACGCCCACCCCGAGCACCAGCGCTTGTTCGATGACGCCGGATATGAAACCGATCGAGCCCACCCCGTGCGCCATGTTCAGGAGGGCCGGTTCGAGCCCCGGGATCCCGTGGACCACGATGCCACCGCCGACGAGGAACATCGCGATGGTGCCCACGATCGACAGCAGCTTCATGAAGGGCGGCATCCCGGCCAGGAGTCCGCGACCCAACGCGCGCTGAGTGGCGGCCAAGGTGCCCGCGCCCGCCCGCTTGGACAGGTGAAGGCCAACATCGTCTGCCTTGACGATGAGGGCGATGAGTCCATAAATGGCGATGGTCATAATTACGGCTACGGCCGTCAACGTGACGGCTCGGGTCCAGAAGGCGGCATCGGACATGGCGCCCAGGGCGATGACGACGATCTCCGCGGACAAGATCATGTCCGTCTGAATCGCCTCCTTGATCTTGCCTCTCTCGAGCTCGAGGAGGGACTCCGGTCCTTGGAGAGCGGCCGCCGTCAGCTCGGCCCGGTGTGGGTCGTCTCCCCGCTTCTTCAGCTTGTCCACCAGCTTGTGGACGCCTTCGTAGCAAAGGAACGCGCCGCCGAGCATCATGATGGGCATGATGACCATCGGGGCGAAGGCGCTGAGCAACAACGCGGAGGGCACGAGCCAGCACTTGTTCCAGAACGACCCCTTGGCGACCGCCCACACGATGGGCAACTCCCGGTCCGGCGACAGCCCGACGACTTGATTGGCTCCGACCGCGAGGTCGTCGCCGGCGACGCCCGCCGTCTTCTTGACGGCGATCTTGGCCATGGCGGCGACGTCGTCGAGGATGGACGCGAGATCGTCGAGGAGGGCGAGAAGTCCACCAGAGGCCATGGGGGCGTGTCCTTGTTCGAGTCGAAGAACCCATTACCGCGGCGGCGCCGACCGGTCGCCGCCACCACGTGGGCTCGCGCGGCCCCTTATACCGGCTGATGAACGCGCGCGGGAGTGGCGTGTAGCGATTTCTTCATCCACCTACTCAACCAGGGTCTCTCCGAGCCCTCCCCCCGACCCTCTCAATTACAGAACGGTTCCGGGAGGTTGTAGCAGATGCCGGCGAGGCATTGGTCGATGGTACAGCTGTCGAGGTCGTTGCACTGGCTGTTGCTGGTGCACGAGCCGCAGCCCGGGACGGGGCCGTACGCACACCGGCCGTCGATGCAGTTGTCATACGAGCAGACGTTGCCGTCGTTACACGTCGCCGAGGTCGAGCATGCGACGCAGCCTGAGATGGCCGGGTTGGCGCACACGCCCGTCGTCACGTTGCAGTAGTTGACCGTGCAGGCGTTGAGATCGTTGCACGCCGCGTTGCCGGTACACGCAGTGCAGTTGGGGACCTGAGTGAAGACGCACTTTCCGCTGCCACCGCAGGAGTCCTTCGTACACGGGTTCTTGTCGTCGCAGATGGAACCCGCCGCGCAATTGCAGCCTTGTCCGGCGTATTGGCACCGACCGTTGTTGCACTGATCGGCAGTGCACGGGTTCTGATCGTTGCACTGCGCGGTCGACGTGCAGGCGAGGCAGCCCGGGAGGACGAGGTTGGTGCATACGAAGTTGGTCACGTCGCAGACGTCCTGGGTGCATGCGTTCTGGTCATTGCACTGGCTGTTGGCGAGGCAGGGCTTGCACCCGGCGACCGCTGTGTGCAGGCAGCCCGAACTCTCACAGGTATCCGTTGTACACCCATTACTGTCGTCACAGTCGGCGACGGTGTCGCAGGTCTCACAGCCCGTCATCACCACGTTCTCGCAGGCTCCCGCGACGCACAGGTCGGCCGTGCAGCTCTCTTGATCGTCGCACTCGTAGTTGGCGAGGCACGGCTTGCATCCGCTGATGGCGTCATTGACGCAAGTCCCCCCCGCACAGCGGTCGCTCGTGCAGGTGTTGCCATCCCAGCAGTCCGCTGCGTTACCGCAGGTCGCGCAGCCCGCGATCGGCGTGTTGACGCAGGTGTTCGTCGACGGGCTGCACACGTCCGACGTGCATGCGTCGTTGTCGTTGCAGCTCGAGTCCGTGGTGCAGAAGCTGCAGAAGGGCGCCGGAGCGAACACGCAACCGCCGGTCGTGCCGCAGAAGTCCGTTGTGCACGGGTCATTGTCCTGGCATTCCAGATTGGACTGGCAGGGAGTACAGCCATCGATCGTCGTGTAGGCGCACGTGCCAGCGACGCAACCGTCGAAAGTGCACGCGTTTCCGTCGTCGCACTGCATCGGCGACAGGCACGGCGTACACCCGTCGATCGTCGCGAAGACGCACACGCCGGAGGTACAGGAGTCCGTCGTACACGCGTTCTGGTCGTTGCAGCTCCCTACGCTCGGACACGGCGTACAGCCTGGCTTCAGCAGGAACGAGCACGTGCTGTTGGCTCCGCACGAATCTGTGGTGCAAGGGTTGTTGTCATTGCATGAGGCGTCCGACGAGCAGCAGCTCGCCGAGATCGGGCCCGGCGCACACTGGCCACTGGCGCAGGTGTCACCGATCGTACACGCTTTTCCGTCGTCACAGGCCGGACCGGTGAGCGGTGAACGCACGCAGCCCGTTGCGGGTTCGCAGGCGTCGCTCGTGCACACGTTCTGGTCGTCACACGAGATGGTCGCACCGGTACACGCCCCCGAGACGCATTGATCGGGCTTCGTGCAGGCGGAGCCGTCGTCACACGGCGTCCCGTCCTGGACCGGGACATCCTCGCAGAGCCCCGACATTGGGTTACACGCCGGATTGCTACAGGGTGCCGTATCGGCCAAGCAGATTACGACCGTCGCTGGATCGACGATGCACGTGTTCTTCTCGCAGACGAGGGTGCCGTTGCACGCGTCGCCGTCTTCCTGAGCGGCGCAGTCGGCGTCGGCGATGCACTCGCACGTGCTCGGCCCTGGCTTGCAGGTCCCGGACGAGCACAGGTCCGGCCCCGTACAGGTGCTGCCGTCGTCGCACGGCGTGGCCGTCAGTGGCTCGTGCTGGCAACCGGCCGCCGAGTCACATGCGTCCGACGTGCAGTCGTCACCGTCGTTGCAGGTTAGGGCCGCGCCGCTACACGCCCCCTGGCCGTCACAGATGTCCGCGTCGGTGCAGAGGTCGCCGTCACTGCAGGGGGCTCCCTTTGGCGCTGCCACCTTGGTACACGACCCCTGCTTCGGTTCGCACGGGTAGCTCACGCACGAGTCGGCAGCGGGACAAGTGACCACGCTCTCCGGCGCGACGACGCACGCCCCTTCGACGCAGACCAAGGTCCCGTTGCAGAGGTCGCCGTCCTCCTTCGCCGCGCAATCCGCGTCCGACTGGCACTCGCCACACGTGTCTTTGCCCGGCGCGCACTGACTCATCACGCAAGTGTCGCCCGTCGTGCACGGGTTGCCGTCGTCGCACGACGCGCTCGATGGCGTCGCAACGCACTGGCCGTTCGGGTCGCAGACGTCAGTCGTGCACGGATTCTTGTCGTCGCAGACGACCTCCGTGCCCTCGCAGAAGCCATCGCCGCCGCACACGTCGAGCACCGTGCAGGGCGCGTCGTCGTCGCACGCCGTGCCGGATGGGGCGGGGGCGATGGCGCACACGCCCGTCGCCGGCGTGCAGCTCGCGACCACGCAAGGAGTCCCTGTCGCTGGACAGGTCTTCACCGTCGTCGAGTCCACTTCACAATGGCCCGCGACGCAGGCCAGCGTCCCGTTGCACAGGTCACCGTCTTCGGCCGCGAGGCAGTCCGTGTCGTCCGCGCACTCGCACGCTCCAACGCCCGTGCAGATTCCTTGGACACACGCGTCAGTGCTCGTGCACGCGTCGAAATCGTCGCATGCCGCGCCGGTCTCCGGCGTGTGATCGCACTCGCCATCGCTGCCGCAACTGTCGGTGGTGCAGGGGTTCTGGTCGTCGCAGGTGCTCGTTGGGCCGGCCTTGCATACGCCGGATTGGCATTGATCCCCGACCGAGCACCCCGGCGCGTCGCATGGCGACAGGTCGGGGCTGGCCACGGGCTCGCATTGCCCACTCGCAGCGACGCAGCGTGTCGCGAGGCAAGCCGTGTCGCCCGAGGTGTCACACACGACGACGGTCGTGGGGTCGATGATGCAGGCACCGCCAGCGCACACCAGGGTGCCGTTGCACGCGTCCTGGTCTTCGAAGAGCGCGCAGTCCGCGGTCGACTGGCACGCGCACACGGTGGCGCCGGACGTGCACACCGTGCCGTTGCACGTGTCACCCGCCGTGCAGACGTTCGCGTCGTCACAAGGCGCCTCGTTCGGCATGATGACGCAGCCCAGCGTCGCGTCGCACGTGTCGTCCGTGCACACGTTGTCGTCGTCGCACACAATCGGGGCGCCAACACAGCCGGTTTTGCCGCACACGTCGCCTTGGGTACACGCGTCATCGTCGCTGCACGCCGTCCCGGCTGGCAACGTCTTCGTCTCGCACGCGCCGGTGCCCGGATTGCAGATCGCGGTGAGGCAGGCCCCCATCGGCGCCGGGCAGTCGACGACGCTCATGGGGTCGACTTCGCACTTGCCGGCGACGCACTCGAGCACGCCGTTACAAAGATCACCGTCCTCTTGAGCTTGGCAGTCCGCCGTGGTCTCGCACTCGCACGTGTTCGGTCCTCCGCCACACGAGCCCGCATTACACTGGTCGTCCGACGTACAGGGATTCCCATCGTCGCAGTCGCCCGCGACCGGCGCGAGGTCGCACGTTCCGGTGCTCGGATTGCATGTCGCCGAGAGGCATGGGTCGTCGGTCGAACACGCCGTCGCCTGGCCGGCGCACGAAATGTCGGCACCACTGGCCTCGCAGACGTCGCCTTGGGTACAGGGGTTACCGTCGTCGCACGAGGCGCCCGTCGCGACCGCGTAGCTACAAGCGCCGGTGGGATCGCAGGTGTCGAGGGTGCACGGATCATCGTCGTCGCAGGCGTCGACGTCGAGCAGGGGTACGCACGCGCCCGTCGCCGGCTCGCAGGAGTAGGTGAGGCAGTCGCCACCGGTCGGGCAGGCGACGAGTGAACCCGGTGACAGCGCACAGGAGCCCGCTTGGCAGGTGAGCTTTCCGTTGCAGGCGTCACCGTCGTCGTAGGAAAGGCAGTCGTCGTCAGCCGAACACTCGCATCCGCTCGAACCTGGGGCGCATGTGCCGGCCACGCAGGCGTCTCCGACCGTGCACGGGTCGCCGTCGGAGCAGCTCCCGCCATCGGGCGCGGGGGACAACACGCAGGTGCCGGTGGTGGGGTCACACGTCGACGTGCCGCAAGGGCCACTTCCCGAGCAGGTGACGACGGTCGCTGAATCAATGGTGCACGTGCCGTCCTGACACGTCGGCTTACCGTTGCAGGCGTCGCCGTCGTCCTGACAATCGAGGTCGGCCTGGCAGTCGCACGCCGAGGTCAGGACGCCCCTGCATTCGCCATCCGCACACGCATCGGACGCGGTACAGGCGAGCCCATCGTCGCAGGGCCCGGCCGCCGCCGTCACTACGCATCCGGTCCCCGCTTCACACTCGTCCGCCGTGCACGGGTTCCCGTCGTCGCAGACCCGAAGGACCGCACCCGCGCTGCAGAGACCCGCTGCGCAGCGGTCTTCGAGGGTGCACGGGTCGTCGTCGGTGCAGGGCGCGTCGTCGGCTCTCGGCACGACGATGCAGGTGCCGGCGTCGCACCGTGCGACCTGACACGCGCCGGTCGCTGCCGCGCACTCATCGTCGTTGCCGCAGGTCTCTCGTGCGTCGGGATCGCCAGGTCCCGTGTCCTCGTCGCCCCCCAGTTCGGTCCTGGACGTATCGGTATTGTCGATGTCCTGTCCGGCCCCCGGCGTCGTCGTATCGACAATCCCGCCTCCCCCGCCGGGTAGGACGACATCGGCGAAGCTGAGCCCCGGCGCTGCCGAGGTTGGGTCGGTTCCGCATCCGGACACGCCGAAGCCGATGAGCAGGGCGGCCTGGATCCCTACTCGGGCGAGACACTGGAACTGCAGCATGTTGCACCTCGGGGCGTCCCGGCGATGAGGGGTCGCGCGGTCCGCAGCTTCAAGCTAGAGGAGCGCGATGAGCGACGTCAAGGCGCCCACGCCTCGTCTCCGCCCGAATCGATGTTTCGGATTTTGCGATGGCCTACGTTCCCAAGAGCCGGAGCACCCGCTAAGCTGACCCCCTGGGCGTGGGCGCCCAACTTGGCAACAACGCGGGAGAGCCCGCGCCGACGTGATTCGAGGTGTTATCTTGGCCATGACCACCCGGCTGCTCAGAGACGTGAATTCGGCCTTCTGGCTGGCAGGTGCTCTCCTTCTCGGGTGCTCCGAACCCGCGGCTGAGGGGACACCCGACACCAGTAGCAACGACGCGAAGCCCGGTTTTGACGTCCAGGGCGACGCAGGAACGACCGACACGTCGAGTCCGCCGCAAGACACCGGCGACGTGGTGCCTGGCGAGTTCGGTAGCCCATGTGCTGGCAACGAAGACTGCCTATCCGGCTGGTGCGTCCCGTCGGAGCAAGGCACCGTGTGCACAGAAGAGTGCCTGCAGTCCTGCCGCGCCGGCTGGACGTGTGTCGGCGTGGCTGGCGTCGGCGGCGACCTCACCTTCCTTTGCCTCCCACGGCAGACGACGCAGTGCGCGCCCTGCATCTCAGACGTCCAGTGTGGTTCGGGACGATGCCTCGACTTCGGCGACGAGCAGAAGGCGTGCGTGCGCGGTTGCGGACCCGACGCGGAGTGTGACGAAGGGTTCACCTGCTCGGAGTCGCCGGAGGCCGGCGTCGGAGAGGGGCTGCGCTTCTGCATCCCGGTGACCGGAAACTGCGAATGCTCCGTGGTCAACGACGACGAGGAGCGAGTTTGCTTCAACACGAACGACCTTGGCGCCTGCAAGGGCGTCGAGCGCTGCGACGGCGAGACCGGGTGGTCCACGTGTACGGCGCCCGCGGCGGTCCCCGAGGTCTGCGATTCGGTCGACAACGATTGCGATGGTGAGATCGACGAGGACTTCAAGGCTGGGGGTCTCTACGCGAGCGCAGACCACTGCGGTGGCTGCGGCGTGTCGTGTGGCGCGCTCATCGCCAATGGCGACGGCACATGCGTCGTCTCGGACGGGATCGCCCGCTGTGAGGTCGCCACCTGCGATCCCGGCTTCTATCCCGCGAGTCCGACTGCGTGCGTCCCCGTCGCGTCCAGCTTGTGTCTGCCGTGTGTCTCCGATGACAACTGCGCCACGCCGGGGGACCGCTGCCTCGAGGGCCCGTCGGGCAGCTTCTGTGGCCGGAACTGCGGCGAGGGCTCCATTCACGGCACCGACTGCCCGGAGGGTTATGCCTGTGAGGCGACCGGCGAAGGCGAGTCACAGTGCCTCCCCGTCACGCACGACTGCACGTGCACCGTCGCTCAGCAGGGCGCGGCTCGGACGTGTTTGAACCAGAACGACTCGGGCTCGTGCTACGGGACCGAGGTGTGCGACGGCACCCTCGGCTGGAGCGGTTGCGACGCACGCGTCCCGGCGCCGGAAGCGTGCGACGGTGCGGACAACGACTGCAATGGGCTCTTCGACGAGCTGGCGGCGCCGCCGGTCGAGCCGTGCAAGGTCGAGAACGCCGACGGCGCTTGCCCTGGAAACTGGGTCTGCGGTGGCACAGTGGGCTGGACCTGCGCGGGTCAGACGCCGACGGCCGAACTCTGCAATCAAGTGGATGACGACTGCGACGGCAATGTCGACGAAGACTTCCGTGATGAGGCGGGCCGCTACGACCAGAACGAGCACTGCGGCCTGTGCAACCTCGCTTGCGGGGACGCCGTCGCGTTCGCGACGAACGAGGTCTGCGCCGTGGTCGATGAGAAGGCACGCTGCACTCCCACGGGTTGCGAACCGGGCTACACCATCCCTGCCGAAGCGCCGCAGCTCTGCGTCCCAGTCGGTGGCGGTTTCACGTGTTCGCCTTGCGCTGAGGCGTCTCACTGCGACGGCCTCGAAGGTGGTCAGTGCGTGACGGGCCCGAGTGGTGCGTTCTGTCTCGGAGGCTGCGCCGCCGACACCGATTGCCCGGAGGCGTTCACCTGCATGGCAGGCACGTGTCAGCCCGCCTCCGGTGACTGCACCTGTCTTCCTCAACACGCTGGCAAGACGCGCACCTGCTTCCGGCAAAACGAAGTGGGGATCTGTGGCGGCTTCGAGACGTGCGCCCCCGGAACGGGGTGGTCCGGCTGTTCGGCGCCGGTGCCAGTCGTCGAGATTTGTAACGGCAAGGACGACGACTGCGACGGCCTCTTCGACGAGCAGGTCGTGAACCCGGATCCCGTGTGTACCGTTCAAAACGAGTTCGGCACGTGCTCGGCGCCGTCCTACTGCGCGGGCGCGCTCGGCTGGCAGTGCCCGGCCCGGACGCCGGGGGAGGAGGTCTGCGACCTCGCTGATAACGACTGCGACGGCCAGACCGACGAAGGTTATCTCGACGTCGCGACGGGGCTCTTCCTCGGCCTGAACGACTGCGGCGCGTGCGGCAACGACTGCGAAGGCCTCTTCCCCAATGGGACCGCTACGTGCGCCGAGCTCGACGGCGCGGCTCGGTGCGTCGTCGACACGTGTGATTCCGGCTTCTATCGCCTGGGCAGCTTCGCGTGCGTCGCGGTTCAGTCGAGCCTGTGCGTCCCGTGCGCCAATGACGCGGGGTGTGGCGCGCCGGGTGACCGTTGTCTCGACCAGGGCAACGTGAAGTACTGTGGCCAAGATTGCAGCACGGGTTCGCTTCACGGCACGACGTGTCCGGAAGGCTACGCCTGCGAAGAGCAAGTGACCGGTGGTTCGCAGTGTGTCCCCCAGACGGGCGACTGCTCCTGCCGTGAAGGCGAGTTCGGCGCGGTTCGAAGCTGCTCGGCGACGAACCTGTACGGCACCTGCTTCGGAGTCGAGACCTGCGGAGAAGAGGGGTGGTCGACGTGCACAGCACTGCAACCCGCCATGGACGTCTGCAACGGCAAGGACGACGACTGCGACGGGATCGCGGACGAGGACGCTCCGCAGCCGGTCGAGCCTTGCCAGAAGTCAACGCCGGCCGGCATCTGTAGCGGCAGCTGGACCTGCACCGGCGCGCAAGGCTGGAGCTGCGTCGCCCAGGTCCCGACGCTCGAAGCCTGTGATGGGCAAGACAACGACTGCGACGGTGCCGTCGATGAGGTCTTCAAGGACGACGCGACCGGGCTCCTCGTGAGTCCGAACCATTGCGGGCTCTGCGGGTTCTCCTGTGCCGGCGCAGTGGAATACGCGACAGCCACCTCCTGCTCCCTCGTCGAGGGCGTGCCGCGGTGCATCGCCACGTCGTGTGCGCCGGGTTATCAGCTCGCCACCGACTTCGGCGGGATCTGCGTCTCGACGTTCGGCGCGACGCCGTGTTCCCCGTGTGGTGGCGACTCCCATTGTGCCGGGCTGGCCGGTGGGCAGTGCACGACCATCGACGGGGTCAAACGTTGTACGTCGTCTTGCGGCACCGACGCCGACTGCACGCCCGGTTTTGCTTGCAGCGCGGGACGCTGTCTCCCGACAAGCAATTCCTGCACGTGTCTACCGGGTGACGCGGGCGAGATCCGAACCTGCGTCGAGCAGAACGCGTCCGGTGTGTGCTTCGGCTCTCAGACGTGCGCGGTTCTGGGTTGGAGCGAATGCACCGCCACCGTCCCCGCCGCCGAGACCTGCAACGGACTCGACGACAACTGCGATGGACTGGTCGACGAGAACGTGGTGCCGCCGGGGCCCGAGTGCACGGTCGAGAACGACGCGGGCCTCTGCAAGGCACAGTGGTCCTGCCAAGGAGCGGGCGGTTGGGTCTGCCCGGCCAAGACGCCAGCGCTCGAGACCTGCAACGGGCTCGACGACGACTGCGAGGGCGGTGTCGACGAGGACTTCCGTTCGGCGTCAGGCGCGTACGTCGGCTTGAACCACTGTGGCGCTTGCGGTGTGAGCTGCGACGCCTCCATCCCCAATGCGACCGCGAAATGCGACGAGTCCTCCGGCGCCGTGCGCTGTGTGGTGGACCAATGCGATCCGGGCTACTACCCGGCGGGTCCTCTCACGTGTCTCTCCGACAGCATCGGCCTCTGCGACCCGTGCGTCTCCGACTCCGAGTGCATCGGGTCGGGCGCCCGCTGCCTCAACATCGATGAGGGGACCTTCTGCTCGAACAAGTGCGACTCCGCGGGCGGGTGTCCGTCGGGCTATACCTGCGACACCGGTATCGGTGGCTACTGCCTCCCGGATACGGGGAGCTGCACGTGCGACGGCAGTCAGTCCGGCATTCAGCGCTCTTGTTCGGTCGCGAGCCCGAACGGCGCGGGCGCCTGTCTTGGCCTCGCCAAGTGCGGCACTCAGGGCTGGGGCGATTGCAAGTTGCCGGCGGAGAGCTGCAACTTCCTCGATGACGACTGCGACGGTGAGACCGACGAAGGCTTCGCCGACGATCAAGGGAGCTACGTATCCGACGAGGCGTGTGGCGGCTGTGGTAACGACTGTACGCTGCTCACCTTCCCGGGCGGCGCGGGCTCCTGCAACACCTTCGTCGAGCCGCCCGTCTGCTCGCTCACGTGTTCTGGCAATTGCTTCGACCTGAACGCCAACCCGACCGACGGTTGCGAGTGTTGTGATCCGCAGCCGACCGACTTCCCCGATCCGCTGGGAGTCGACGCGAACTGCGATGGTATCGACGGTGAGGTGAACAACTCGATCTTCGTGACGAAGTCCGGAGACGACCTGAACCCCGGTACTCGCAAGTTCCCGAAGCGCACCATTCAGGCTGGTATTGAAGCGGCCCGCACCCTCGGCAAGCGTGACGTGCTGGTCTCGACCGGCGTCTACTCCGAGAGCGTGATTCTTCGCTCGGCCGTTGCGGTCTACGGTGGCTACAGCGCCGACTACACGCGGCGCGATCCGCGTAAGCAAGAGAGCGCGATCCTCTCGGCCCCGCCGACCGCCGCGGCGCCCGGCGGCGTCAACGCCATCGATCTCGTCGGTCCTGGCACCGCGATCTTCGACGGGTTCACCGTCTTCGGTGCGAATGTGAAGACGCCGGGCCAGTCCTCGTACGCAATCTACGTTCGAGACTCCAACGCCTCCGTTCGGATCTCGAACAACGTCGTCGTCGGGGGTTCCGGAGGCAAGGGCGGCCGCGGCGTCGACGGCATCGATGGTGCCGATGGCGCCACGGGCAGCGCCGGGCTCGACGCACTGGACCTGCTCGTGACCTACAACGTCGAGGAGCACTTCTGTTCGGCCGCGAACCACTCCCCGGGTGGCGTTGGCGGAGACGGCCAATGCGGCGCTGTTGCCACCGATGGTGGCGCGGGCGGCTTGCGAGCGTGCCCGGGCTTCGATGGCGACGTGACGCGACTGCCTCTCGCCGAGGAGTTCGGCCAATCCGGAATGGGGCCTGCAGGACCGACCGTGGTCGGTGGTAGCGCGGGTCGTGACGTCTTCCACCAGGCATTCCAATGCCTCGGCTTCGCCACCTTCGGGCCCGTCGAAGGTCTCGCCGGCGACGACGGCCCGAACGGCGACTCCGGACAGAGTGGTGTCGGCTGCGACGACCTCGATGGGTCCGTGATTGCTGGTCAATGGGTCCCCTCTGCCGGCGGGAACGGCGGTTCGGGTGGTGCTGGCTCGGGCGGCGGCGGCGGTGGCTCCGGTGGCGGTGCGTTCGTCCATACGAGCTGCACGTCCAAGGGCTTCGGCGCGGACAACCTCGGCGGCACGGGCGGGGGCGGCGGCAGCGGCGCCTGCGGTGGTACCGGCGGCAGCTCCGGCACTGGCGGCGGTGGCGCGTTTGGCATCTTCATCGTCTACACCACCCCCGCGGTGACACTGCCTGTCATCGACGGCAACCAGCTCATCGGTGGCTCTGGCGGTGACGGCGGCGACGGCGGCAACGCCGGCACCGGCGGCGCGGGTGGCCCGGGCGCGCTCGGAGGCAAGGCGGGTGGGGACTTCGATCCTCCCGAGCCGACGTACCCCGCTTACGAGGGCGGCAAAGGCGGCAACGGCGGCAATGGTGGCAACGGCGGCGGCGGTGGCGGCGGCTGCGGCGGTCCGTCCTTCGGCATCTATGTCGCAGGCGGTTTGGGCGCCCCGAGCTGGAAGCTCATGAACGACTTCCTTCAGGACGGCGCGGGCGGCTCGGGCGGCAAGGGCGGCTTCTCCCTTGGCCAGGCCGGCGGGTCAGGCTCCGAGGGCGCCGCGATGCCGACCAACTTCTGATCGCGAGGTTGTCCCAGCGCCGCGGTGGATGTCGCACGGCCTGGGATACACCGGTCGACGCTTCATGCTGGCCTTCTGCGGTCAGCGTGCGGCGGTGAGCTGACAGCCCGGGCACCGGTCGGCCGAGAGGACACTTCGGCACTCATGACGGACTCGGTTCCGAGGGCTTCTGCCGGCGGTGCCGGCGAGTGGCTCAGCGCTGCAGAATGGCTATCCGCTTTCAGCCGTCAGCGGTCAGCTTCGGGCCCCGGCCGGCCGACCTCTCTACCGCGGCGCGGCGATTCTGTGTCCTCGCCGGGCTGACCGCCGACCGCTGATAGCTCGGCGTCAGCTCCGGCTGACGCCGGCACTGCCGGCGGTTCGCAAAGCGCTGCAGAATGGCTATCCGCTTTCAGCCGTCAGCGGTCAGCTTCGGGCCTCGGCCGGCCGAGCTCTCTACAGTGGCGCGGCGATTCTGTGTCATCGCCGGGCTGACCGCTGACCGCCGACCGCTGATAGCTCGGCGTCAGCTCCGGCTGACGCCGGCACCCGGCGAGACCACTGAAAGGGGGAGTCTGAGGCGAGGGGGAGCCCCGGCGCGGTCTCGCCACGCCGGGGCCTCGGACCGATTACGGGCAGAGCGGATCGACCGGGTGGATGCACACGCTGCCGACGCAGAGGTCGAGCGTGCAGGCCTCCGCGTCGGCGCAGTCGAGGTCGGCGATGCACGCGACCGGGATGGGGTCGGTGCAGCCGGGTTTGGCGACGTTGCTGCAGGCGCCGGTCGCGACGTCGCAGAGATCGGCGGTGCAGAACTCAGCGTCGTCGCAGTCGACGTCCGTGATGCACGCCGGGGGCGGAACACACGCCGGGTCGGCGCTGGGCGTGTTCTCGCACGCCTTGTTCTGACCCGTGCCCGTGCACGCGTCGATGGTGCAAGGGTCGCTGTCGTCGCAGTCCTTGGCCTGGTTGCACTTGGTCCCGCCCGAACACTGTGGTGTGGTCGACGGGGTGTGAGTGCAGATCTTCAGCGCGCCGGACTTCTTGCAGGCGTCGATCGTGCACGCGTCAGCGTCGTCACAGTCGGCGGGTTTCTGGCACGTATCGACGCCCGCCAGCTTGCACGCCTTGCCCTTGAGGACGTGGCCGCAGACGGCGCCATTCATGCACATGTCGGTCGTGCAGGTGTCCTGGTCGTTGCAGTCCTCCTTGGTCGTGCATGCGAGGCCGCCACAGTGGTTCAGCAGCTTCACCGAACACACGCCGCCGTTGCATTGATCGATGGTGCAGCCATTGGAATCCGTGCAGTCGCCGTTCGTGGTGCAGCTGATCCCGCCACATCCGGGGAGCGGATTGTGGACGCACAGCACCTTCTTCTCGCAGGAGTCCGCCGTGCACGCATCACCGTCGTCACAATCGGTCGCATTCTGGCAGGCGCCGCCGGCGCACCCGGCCACTGGAACGTTGCCGCAGAAACCCTGAGAGCAGAAGTCGACCGTGCAGGCGTCGAGATCGTTGCAATCCGAGTTCTTGGTGCAGGCGCCATCGGGCTTGCAGCCGTCAACCGTCACGTGACCGCACGTGCCACCATCACACAGGTCCGTCGTGCACGGGTTGCCGTCGTTGCAGTCAGCGAGCACCGTACATTCGCCGTCGCCACAGCCGGGGATCGCGTTGTTGTTGCACGTGCCACTGGTCGTGCACACGTCGTTGGTGCAGGGGTTCTGGTCGTCGCAGCTCGCGGCGGTCGTGCACTTCTCGCCGCCACAGCCCTGGAGCAGCTGGTGAACGCATCCGAGCGTCGGCGTACACGTGTCCACCGAGCAGGGCTGGCCATCGTCGCACTCTAGGGCGCTCGTGCAGGTGGCGAAGCCACAATCGGGGATCGCGGCGTGCTGACACACGACGCCATCGCAGAAGTCTTCGGAGCACGCGTCGCCGTCATCGCACTCCGTGTCGACCGTGCAGGGCGTCCCGCCGCAGCTCGGATCGACCAGGTGCTGACAGGTCCCCGTCTCGTCGCAGACATCCGCCGTGCAGGTGTCGTCGTCGGCGCAGTCGGTGTCGAAGGCACAGCCCGGCGCGCACGCCGGATCGGCGGCGAGCAGACAGCCGAGCGTCGGGTCGCAGATGCCGATGAAGCACACGGCGTCGGTCACGCAGTCGGCGTCGGCGGTGCACGTCGGCGTGCCGCAGCCGGGGATGGCCGTGTACTGGCAGACCCCGGGGGCCCCCGGCGTCACCACGCACTCGGTCGTGTGGCACTCGTCGAGGATCGGACAATCCGCGACCTGATTGCACGTCGTCCCGCACTCGGCGGTGTTGAGGCTCTGGCACACACCGAGCTCGTCGCAGGTGTTGACCGTGCACGCGACGCCGTCTTCGCAGTCGGCGTCCACGGCGCACTCCTTCACGAGGCACTCGGGCAGAACCAGGTGGGTGCAGCCGATGATGGCGTCGCAGGCATCGAGCGTGCACGCGTCGCCATCATTGCAGTCCACGGCGGCACCGGGCTTACAAGCGCCCGCGTCGCACGCGTCCCCGAGGGTACAGGCGTCGAGATCGTTGCAGGAGAGGCCATCATCGACCGGCTTCGCGTCACACGCGCCCGTGGCGGGGTTGCACGACGGGATCGCACAGGTCCCCTCGTCCGGCGTGGGGCAGGTCACCACCGAGGCCGTGTCCACGCCGCATTGTCCGGCGACACACTTCTGGACGCCGTTGCAGAGGTTGTCGTCGTTGAACTCCGCGCAGTCGGCGTCTGTGCTGCACTCACACACGGCGTCGCCGACCGGCGTGCAGCCGCCGGCTGCATCGCATGACTCGGCGAGCGTACACGGATCGCCGTCGTCACAGTTGGCGCCGACCGGCGCGAGGCCGACGACGCACTTCCCGAGTGAGGGCTCGCATCCGAGCGTCACGCACGAGTTCTCAAGGCCGGGGAGCGACGGACACGTGACCACGCTCTCGGGCAGTACCGCGCATTGCCCAGCGACACAGCCGAGCGTGCCGTTGCAGAGGTCGGTGTCGTCGAACTGCGCGCAGTCCGAGTCGAGCGCACAACCGCAGCTCACGGTGGCGTCACCGGCGCAATCGCCGCCCGCGCACTGATCGTTTTCCGTGCAGGTATTGCCGTCACTGCACGTCGCCGTGTTGTTCGTGGCGACGCAACCCACGGCAGGGTCGCAGACGTTATCGGTGCATGGATTGAAGTCGGAGCACGTGATCGTGACGGCCTTCTCGGCGGAACATACGCCCTGGTCACAGAAGGTGCCCGCGGTACAGGCGTCACCATCGTCGCAGGGGGCACCCTCCTTCGTGGCGCCGACTTCGCAGAGCTTGGTGGCGACGTTACAGACGGCGATGACGCACGGGCGGTCCGCGATGAGAGCGGCGCAGTCGGCAGCCACGTTGCAGGGGGTCTCGGCGACCGCGTCCGGATCAATCGTGGTGTCCTCGGCGACATCCGCTGAGACATCCTCTGGGACGTTCGTGTCCGGTCCGCCGTCCTCTTCGACGATGGGGATATCCGGTGTCACGAGGCCATCCGGCGGCAATATGATCCCGTCACCCGGGACTGAGACATCGCTCGTGGCGGCGTCGAGCCCGCCGAGCGCGTCGTCTTCGTGGCACCCTGCCATCAGCGAGACGACGACACCGACTGCGAGCGTGAGCCGCAACTTCGTTCTCTTCATGGAACCCTCCTGTACTTCCCACGGGACCGACACGAGCCAAGTGGCGTGACGGCCCCTGCTTGCCTGCTACTGGCGTGACTCCCGACGCCAGCCCCCATGCTATCACTCGGAGTCAGAACATCTAAGCTGCGGATGGATCGACGCCGCTCGCAGTGGACTTCGCGCGTTTCGCTCTTGAGTTCCGAGCCCGGCCACGGCAGCCTCCTTGGCATGAACGCCCTGAGTCCGCTCGACCTCATCGGAAACACCCCTCTCGTCGACCTGAGCCCGCTCATCGGCCGGAAGGGAGTCCACCTCTTCGGGAAAATGGAGGGCAACAACCCCGGTGGGAGCGTGAAGGACCGACCGGCCCGCTCGATGATCCTTCGGGCCGAGGCGCGCGGTGAGCTTCAACCGGGCGTACGCCTCATCGAGCCGACCAGCGGCAATACCGGGATCGGGCTCGCCATGATCGCGGCCATGAAGCGCATCCCCATCGAGCTCGTCATGCCCGAAGACGCGACCCGTGAACGTGTCAAAGGCATGGAGGCCTATGGCGCGAAGGTCACGTTGACCCCCGCCAAGCTCAGCATGGAAGGCAGCATCGACTATGCCCGTGCCAAGGTGGCTGAAGGTGGCTATACGATGCTCGATCAGTTCTCCAACCCCGACAATTGGCGCGCGCACGAGGAGACGACCGGCCCCGAGATCTGGCGCGACACCGCCGGTCGGGTGACCCACTTCGTGTCCTCGATGGGGACGACCGGCACGATCATGGGCGTCTCGCGGTTCCTCAAGAGCCAGCGTTCGGACGTGCAGATCGTCGGCGTACGGCCGGCCGACGGCGCCAGGATCCCGGGCATCCGCCGCTGGCCCGAAGCCTACCTCCCCAAGATATTTGAGGCGTCTCGGGTCGACAGCTACCTCGACGTCACCGAACCTGCCGCCGTCGACATGACCCGGAAGCTCGCGCGCGACTTCGGCCTCTGCGTCGGCATGAGCTCGGGTGGCGCGACGCTCGCCGCGGTGGAGCTGGGCAGGACCCTCGAGCAGGGTGTCCTCGTCTGCATCCTCTGCGACCGTGGCGATCGCTACCTCTCCTCCACCCTCTTTGGAGCCTGAACGATGGCCCCTCCGATGAAGGTCACTCTCGAGCGGCTCCACGGCGCGCAGTACCGCGGCACAAACGACGCAGGACGCTCGATTCTACTCTCGGGCCCACCCGACATCGGGCCGTCCGACGACGGCGTGCGCCCGATGCAGGCCCTGCTCCTGAGCCTCGCGAGCTGCAGCGCGGTGGACGTCCAGCTCATCCTGGAGAAGGGTCGCCACCGGATCGACCGCCTCGAAGTCCAGGTCGAAGGGACCCGCGCCGACGCCATCCCCGCCGTCTTCACCGCCATCCACCTCCGCTGGATCGGTGCTGGCGACTTCAGCCTCGACAAGCTCGAACGCGCCGTCGCGCTCTCGATGGAGAAATACTGTTCGGTCTCCCACATGCTCCGGGGCAGTGTCGCGTTCACGACGACGTGCGAGCTCTCGGACGGACCCGCCGGCTCGCCGGCGTCCGAGTGATTGCGATTCCAACTGCGCTCTCCGCGCTCGGCTTCGATGCCGAGTGGGCTTCCCTCGTCACCTCTACCGAACTCGACGCGGGCCGCGTCTGCCGGGTCATCCGCGGCGATCGCGGCGGCGTGCTCGTACAAGGAGCTTGGCCGCCGCGTCACGCGCGCTCGCGCGGCCGGCTCCGCTTCGAGGGGCAGGGCGTCCTCGTCCTCCCGACCGTCGGCGACTGGGTCGTCTTGGCGGAAGCGCCCGTCGCTGGGCGAGATGGCTGGCTACAGGTCGACCGAGTACTCCCGCGTCGCTCGACTCTCGTCCGCCAGGCAGCCGGCGATGAAACGCTCCCCCAGCTCATCGCCGCCAACCTCGATCTCGTCCTCATCGTCACCTCGGCGGACGGCGACCTGAACCCCCGACGGTTGGAGCGTTATCTGGCCGTGGTGCGTACCGGCGGCGCCAGCCCCGCGATCGTGCTCACGAAACTCGATCTCGTCCCCGACCCGGCCGCTGCGCTCGACGCCGCACGAGCGATCGCGGGAGACGTCCCGGTCTACGGCGCCAATCCCCGCGCCCGGTCGGGGATGGACGAGATCATCGCTGCTTGCCGCCCGGGACTCACCGTCGCCTGCGTTGGCTCCTCGGGCGTCGGAAAGTCCACGCTGGTCAACGCCCTCGCTGGCGACGAGCATCAGCTCACGGGCGACGTGAAGCGCAGCGACGGCAAGGGACGCCACACCACGACCTCCCGCGAGCTCGTGAGCCTCGCGTCGGGCGCACTCCTCATCGACACCCCCGGCATGCGCGAGATCGCCCCATGGGAAGCCGACGAGGGCGTGGCCGAGGCCTACTCCGACCTCGATGATCTCGCCGCCACCTGCCGCTTCACGAGCTGCCGCCACGAGACCGAACCGGGTTGTGCATTACGTGGCGCTCTCGACAGCGGCGAGCTCGACGCCGCGCGCTTCGCCGGCTGGCGCCGACTCTTGTCGGAGCAGGAGACCCAGGAGCGCCTCCGTTTCGCGGGGGCCGCGGCCCAAGAGCGCCGACGTTACAAGGGCCTCTCTCAGCACCTGAAAGCCCCGCCCAAGCCGAGGCGCTAGCTCCGCTCCGGCGACGCCTTGGAAATGAGGGCATCGCCGGACCGAGGTGACTCCCTAGGCGTCAGAGCCCGTTTGGGACGACGGTCAGGGTTACGGAGCTGTCCGGAGTTCCTCTGCCGCCGCATCCACGGCATCGAGGAGCGCCCGCGTCCGCACGAGCAAGCGGTCACCGGCGGGGAGTAGGCGCATGCCGGGCCGCGGGCCGACTCACTCCGGAACGACGGGTGCCGGCGCCGCTTCCGACCTCGGGAGTCCACTCGGAATCGGCGGTGTCCGACGCGAATCCCGACGCGACGCCGCTGTCCACTGACTCAAGACTCCGATGAGCTTCGCCCGGCTGATCGGCTTGGTGAGGTAGTCGTCGCACCCGGCGCTCCTGCAGCGCTCACTGTCGCCCGCCATCGCGTGCGCTGTGAGCGCGACGATCGGCCCCCGGTACCCGCTCTCACGGAGGATGGTAGTCGCACTGTAACCGTCGAGCACGGGCATCTGCATGTCCATCAGGATGACGTCGGGGGGCGCACCCGCCGCCATCGCTTCGAGCGCACGATCCACGGCGATTCGACCGTTCTCCGCGATGGTGACGTTGACGCCGGCCTTCTTGAGTAGGGTCGAGATGAGCCGTTGGTTGTCGAGCCCGTCTTCGGCGACCAGGACGACGCAGCCGGCTGGTACCATCGGCCGTTGAGACGCCTCGGACGGCTCACTGACCGACACTGCGACGACGACGTCAGCCCAGGACGCGATCATCCGCGACCCAGCCATCGGCGCCGCATCAATGGTCACGATGAAGGAGCTGCCTTGGCCGGGAACGCTCCGGACCATGATGTCGCCGCCCATCATCTGGGTGAGCCTTCGGCATATGGCTAGGCCGAGCCCCGTGCCGCCATGGCGTCGGGTCATGCTGCTGTCCACCTGCGTGAACGGTTGGAAGAGTCGCGCGGCTTCGTCGGTGGTGAGACCCGGGCCCGTGTCCTTCACTTCGAATGTCATCGTGGGTCGGCCCGTCGCGCTCACGCCGGTACTCACCAAAATCTGGACCGACCCTCGCTCGGTGAACTTGATGGCGTTCGAGACCAGATTCAGCAGGGTCTGGCGCAGACGGGTCGGATCGCTCGTGATGGCGTCGGGGATGGGCGTCTCGAAGTGAACCTCGAGGGGCAGCGCTTTCTCTTGAGCGCGTACGCGTAAGAGCGACCACACGTCGGCGATGATCTGCGGAGGTGAACACGGGATCGCCTCGACGGTCATCTTGCCGGCTTCGATCTTCGAGATGTCCAAGATGTCGTTGATGATCGCGAGCAGATGTTCGCCATTTCGGCGGATGGTCTTGACGTGGCTGGCGCGTAGTTCGGGGCTCAGGCTCGTGTCGATCAGAAGATCGGCGTAGCCCATGAGGGCTGACATCGGTGTTCGGATCTCATGCGACATGTTCGCCAGGAACTCGCTCTTGGCGCGGTTCGACTCACGGGCGGCGGACGCCTGCGCCGCTTCGCGCAGAGCCTCGGCTTCGGTCTCAGCCTGCCTCTCGAGCGCCGCTTCCGCCGTCGCTTGGCGAAAGGCGACCTCTCGCATCTCGTGCTGGTTGCGGAGACAGCCAGTGACGATGAACGCGTCGATGAACAGCACCCAACCCGCGTGCTCGAGGGACCGGATAAACGTGGGAGTCGCGACGCCGTAGACGCTCATCGGATCGAGCAGGCCACGGGTAACGTGATCCGCCGCGGTGACGAGAGTCGCCGTGAGGAGCACACGCCAGTCCCGATAGAAGGCCAGGAAGGCGAGAGAACCGAAGACATGGAAGTGAGTTTCGATCCGGCCCCCTGTCAAGTGCACGAGGAGTCCCGAAAAGCCGAGCTGCGCCACGGCGATCACGTGCCGGGTCAACGTGCTCCCCGGCCGCAACACCGCGAGAGCGATCGGGAGGCTCGCGAGGAGTCCGCCGAGGCCGAAAGCGGCCCACACATGCGTATGGATGGTCGCGCGCGTGCCCGCCCAGCTATAGGGAGAGAGGGTCAACGCCACGACGATGGCGCCGACCCACTGTAGTGCCAGTAGCGCTGCGAACTTCCGGTCCGTACGTACGAGGACGTCGCTGTATTGCTGCTCGTAGAGCTCGCGGCTGCGCTCGTCGAGCCTCAAGGTGGCATTCGGGTCCATAACGTTCATTGCAGAGAGCAGCCGAAAACCGGAGTCGACCTCAAGTGGGGCTGACCATTGAGGGCGGCCTCGACGGCGATGCCGCCTGCCGAGGGGCCCTCGTGACCACGCGCCGCGGTGACTCCGCCTTCGAACTCAAGCGCGCCGTTGCGTCCGTAGAGGAAGACCTCACCGGAGGTCGTCGCCCCGAAGCGCGCCGCTTCGTCGCCCTTGGGGTCGAGCCGACGGGTCACGTCGGGAATTCGTTCGGCGAGCTGCCAGGCGGCGCCACTCTCGGCGCTGTCCTGTTCTCCACCGGTGAGGACCACGACCACCGACCGCTCGCCCGGCACCCTGGAGAACAACCGCTCGAGCTCATGGAGGGACGCTCGGCTGCAAGGACATGACGGGTGAATGAAGGCGACGAGGGTCGGTATTCCGGCCCTTCGTGGAAGGGAGGTCGCCGCCGGCCATTCGGCTGCGGCGAGCGGTGCAGGAAGGACGGTCACCGTTGCGGCGTAGGCGTGCAAGAGGAACAGCCCCAATGCCGCTGCGCTCGCCCAAAGGGCCACAATTGCCTTCTGTAGTCGCGCCGTCATTAGAACCCCAAGCACCTCATGTAAGCCGATGTCTCCGCCCATCGGCTCCCCCTCCGGGAAGCTGTAGGGGGATATTCCCGACCGGCTCGGAGCCGAAATCGCGAGAGGACAATTCTACAACACTAGCGCGACCTCCCTGTCCAGCGTCGAGAATCAGTTTCCTTTCATGAGATTCCTGCGCGAAAAGGTCGACTCGGGGATCGCGACGTCGAAGACGACGTTGCTCATCGTGAACGTGGTCTTCGAGCCCTTGCGCATCGCGTCCTGCATCTCGAGGACCATCGGGTAGTTCCGGCCCCCGTGAACCTTGATGTCCCGCGCCGTCATGGTCTTCAGGAGGAGGCCCGTCTCGGCGTAGCGCTCCATCTTCATTGCGACGTAGGTCTTCTTTGAGATCCAGAGCTTACGCCTGTAGTAGCTCACGCCTTCGCGCTTGGCCGTGAGCTCGAGGAGCCAGCAGTCTTCGCCATTGAAGGTCTCCGAACCGAGGAGCTTCGCATCATAGTCGGCGAGGAGCGCGCGGGCTTCGAGCATGTCCTCGTAGCTGAAGTCGCTGTCCATGATCGATTCGCGGAGGAGGTGCCCGGAGATCGTCATGACTTTCTCGGTACGCGGCAGGTACATGTGCAGCGACTTGGCGATCTTCAAGTACTTCACACCCTGGTCGCGGGCAGGCGTGAGGAATTCGCTGTAGCTGTCGTCGAAGCCGCGGCCCCAGAGCCGGAGGGTGCGCGTGTCCGTGGCCTGGCCCGCGCGGACGACCTCGAGGGTCGCGTTGCCGGTGCGGGTGTTGAAGGTCATGTTCTCGTCCATCTTCTTCACGATCTCTTCGGCGGTCTGAGCCGAGGCGGAGCTGGTCAGGAGCAGCGCCGCGAAGAGCAGGGACGTCATCGAGCCAATGGTGGTGTAGTTCGTTGTTTTCATGTCGGTTCCTCCTGTGGAGTCGGGTCAGACTTTTCGCATCGCTTCGATGGGCTGCACGGCCGACGCGCGAATCGCCGGCCACGCCGCGCCGACCAGCGCGACGAAGAAGCCCACGCCGACGGCCCAGATGATGGCGTTCGGGGTCAAGATGCCGTGGATGGTCGGGTCGAAGGCCATGGGCATGGTCTTCAGGTTCTCTTCGCCTAGGCTGATGCCGTGGTGGACGAGGGGCAAGCTACCGAGGACGCCGCCAATGCCGCCGATGATGCTCCCGACCGCTCCGAAGAGCGCCGCTTCGGTCAGAAAGCCACCGATCACCTTGCGCCGCGACACGCCGAGCGCCATGAGCACGCCAATCTCCCGCTGACGTTCGAGCACCGTCATCAGCATGGTGTTCAGGAGCCCAACTACCGCGACGACGACGATGGCGACCAGCATGAAACCCATGACGGTGCTGAAGAGTGTCACGATGGTCTTGAAGACGCCGACCTC
Source organism: Myxococcales bacterium (assembly GCA_018780435.1). GTDB lineage: Bacteria > Myxococcota_A > UBA9042 > SXOO01. The sequence continues at coordinate 4,750 of JADMJS010000334.1, read as the reverse complement.
ATTCCACTGCTTCACATCGAGGTTCGCGACGTGACCCGACGCCACCAAGGAGGCAGCGAGCTCGTCGCTGTCTTCGTAGTTCGCGCCGAAGACCTGCACCTGCGTGACTTGATCTGGGAGGTCGACCAGTGACATCGCGAGCTTCAAGGGCACGTAACAAAGGCGGTTCTCGATCTTCGAGCCGGAGTCCAGGATGCCCGCGACCGTGACCTCGGCGTCCATCACCCCTTCGCGGAAGCTGACGAGCTCGAGCTTCTGGCCGACCTTGGCGCCGAGGCGACGGGCGAGCTCCGCGCCGATGACGACCTCGGGCGCGTCGTCTGAGCTGAAGAACTGACCTTCCACGAGCTTTTTGTGAAGCTTGTTCTGCTCCCGCTCTGCCGTGGGCTCGACGCCGAGGCCCGGCGCGAACTCGATGACTTTACGCCCGAAGATCTGCTCGTCGGTCAGCGTCGATTCGTCGACGCCCGCGCTCTCGGGGACGATGGTCGACTCGTCCGTGTATTGGAGCATCAGGTTGAAGTCGATGCGGCCCAGAACGTTCGTGACGCCGGGCACCGTCTTCAGCTTGCCGCGCAAGTCCTCGAACGGTTTGACGGTGTAGTCGAGCGGCCGGAAGCGCCACTGCTTCTGGTATTCGGCGTGCCGGAGCTGCACGTGCCCGGTGAAGCGCGTGAACTCGGAGAGCGTGTGTTCGCCGAGCCCCGTGATGAAGGTGTTGCCGACCACGACGAGGCCCACCGCGAGCGACACCGCGAGCGTGGTGAACGAGGTACGCAGCTTGTGGCGCGTCAAATTTCGGACGGCGTAGCGATAGAGGAACATGGTTCAGGCCTCCTCGCGAAGCGCGGTGAGCGGGTCGAGCTTCGATGCCCGGACCGCCGGCAAGAGCGCCGCCACGGTGGCGACCACGAGCCCGATGAAGAACCCGTAGAGCAGCGCCTCCGGGCTGAGCTTGAAGTAGAGGAGCGGTGGCATGGGCATCCCGCCTTCGACCTCGTCGAGGCCAGACAGCCGGATGGGATAACGCTCGAACCACGCGCTCGCCGTTCCACCGATGACGACGCCCAGCAGTGAGCCGACGGCGCCGATGAGCAGGGTCTCGGTCAGGAAGAGCGCCCGGACCGAGGCGGCTCGGTAGCCGAGGGCGAGCAAGGTCCCGATCTCCTTGGTGCGCTCGAAGGCCGCCATCAGGCTCGTGTTGGCGACCGAGAGCGCGCCGATGAGGAGGATGATGCCCACGACCAGGTAGAAGTGCTGGCGTCGGATGTCATTGAAGGCACGAACGTACTCGGTGTTCTCGCGCCACGTCTCGGCGTCGAGCGCGGGATAGGCGGCGAGCACGGCGGCTTCGGCCGCTTCGGCGTCGTCCGGATTCGCAAATCGGGCGAAGATCTCCGTAGCGTACTCCTCGGTCTCTCCCTCGCGGCGCAGGTTCAGGAACTTGGCGCCCCAGGACGACGGGATGATGACCGTGAAGTTGTCGGTCATTGCGGAGCCCGACTGCAGGAGCCCGGCCAGGATGACGCCGTCTTGCGCGTTGACCGTGCCTGTACGCGTCTTCGCTTTGAGGAAGAAGCGGTCGCCGACCTTCAGGCCAAACGCGCTGGCGAGGTCGGCGCCCATCCACGCCCACGCTTTGGGCGCCGCACCGTCCGCGCCCGCAGCGGGCATCGCGAGCGCACCGATGCGGAACATCTTGGCGTAGGTCTCCGGGTTCACGACCAGTCCCCGGCCGTTCAAGGTCCGTACACCGTCGCCGATCTGCGCCATGAACTGCGCCCGGCGCTCGACTTGAGCCGTCGGGAAGGTCTGGGCCAGGAGCGCCGCGACGCCGGGCGCTTCGTCGAACTTCAGGTCGAGGGGTCGGTAGTCTTCGTCGAGCAGATAGCCCTTCGTGACCACCCGGAGGTGACCGTGCTCCGAGTCGATCTGGGTCGAGACGAGCGTCTTCTCGATCCCGTCCACGAAGGACTTCGCCGCCACGAAGAGCCCGACGCCGAGCACGAGCGACGCGATGGTGAAGAGCGAGCGACGTTTGTTCCGGAGCGCGTTCCGGAAGGCCATGCGCATCATGAAGCTCATGGTCAGGCCACCTTTCGCTCGTCGGAGACGATCTTGCCGTCGACGAGCCGCACGACCCGCCGCGCGTGGTGCATCAGATGCTCGTCGTGCGTGGAGAAGACGAAGGTCGCGTGCTTCTCTTCGTTCATGCGGCGCATGAGCGAGATGATGTCCTCCGACGTGCGGCGGTCGAGGTTGGCCGTCGGCTCGTCGGCCAAGATGATGGCGGGGCGCTTCACGAGCGCGCGGCCGATCGCCACGCGCTGTTGTTGTCCGCCCGAGAGCTGATTCGGGCGGCGGTCCTTCTGCTTCTCAAGCCCCAAGATCGCGAGGATCTCGTTCACCCGGTCGCGGCTCTCGGCCGGCGACACCGTCCCGAGGATCTGCAGCGAGAACTCGATGTTCTCATAGGCCGAGAACACCGGGATGAGGTTGAAGCTCTGAAAAATGAAGCCAATCCGCAGGTTACGGACTTGCGCGAGTGCGTCTCCGTTCAGCGTCGTCGTGTCCTGCCCTTCGACGAAGACGCGCCCCGAGTTCGGACGGTCGAGGCAGCCGAGCGAGTGCAGCACGGTCGACTTGCCGGAGCCGGACGGGCCAACGAGCGCCATGAAGTCGCCGCGGGCCACGTCGAGCGTCACGCCGTCGATGGCGCGGACTTCGTTCTCGCCGGGGTTATAGATACGAGTCGCGTTTTCGAGTCGGACGACTGGCTCGGACGTGTGCGCGGGTGAGTTGGACTGCGTAGTCATCGGGTTCTCCATGCCGGGGAGGCGGGCCTCAGAAGTAGTAACGAGCCCAGAGATAGAGGGTGGCGGTCGGCGTCAGCGGCAAGCCGGCCCAGGCGTCCGGGACCGGAATGGTGGCGCCGTTCATCGAGACGGACTCCGGGACTTCGAGGGCGTATTCGCCGCCGCCGCTGCCCCAGGTGACGTTGGCGCCGAAGATGACCTCGAGGTAGCCGAGCGGCAGCCACGTGAGCTGGGCCGACACGAGCCCCGAGGGATCCCGGACGTTGGTGATGGACAAGACCTGTGCTTGCCAGATGGCGTCGAAGGTCTGACGCAGCATCACGAGCGCGTAGTCCTTGCCGAGGAGGACCGACCGGCGACCACCGCCGATCGCGGTCTGCAAGTAGTCGCCATCGGTGCCGGCGCCGTGGTGGATGTACTCGGCGGCGACGTAGAGTCCCTGCAGGACGTCGAAGGTGTAGTCGAGGCCGGCCTCGACCTCGAAGGACCACGCCTCGGCGTCGCCCGTGAGCACCGACGCAGTCGTCTCGGCCCAGAGCCCCGGGCCGTCCTCGATGTCGCCCTTGATCTCGTAGCCCAGCGTGACGTCGGCAGCGCCCTTGTCCCAGGTGATCGTGACGGCCATGTCCGTCGTCTCGAGGGTCTTGTCCCAGCGCCCGACCACGAGCGGGTCATCCGGTGTGGGCTCGCGCACCGCGACGGCCATGGTGAGGTTGGCGTCGTCCTGAATCGCCACCAGCGCACGCGCGGCCCAGAGCCCTTCGAGCTCGGCCCGAAGGTCTTGCGGCGGGCGTTCGTTGTTCGGCGCCGACGGGTTCAGGAGCAGGCCGTGCCCCCAGTTCAGGACCTGCTTGCCAAGGGTCAGGTCGACCTGGTCGGTGCTGATGGACACGTAGAGGCGATCGAGCGAGAGGTAGTCCCAGATATCCTCTTGCTTACGCGCGTCGAGCAGGTGGTAGCTGTGCGCGTCGACCGTCGTTACGAGCGACGCCGTGTCGCCGAAATGCAGCTTCGCTGTGGGCCGAATGTGGTTGGTGACACCGAAGACCTCGTCCGGGTGCATGCCGAGCTCGTCGAAGTCCACCAAGGGCAGGGTGGCCAAGGCGGGATCGAGGCCGATGGCGATTTGGTGGCGGTGTTCGATGTAGCCGCGCACTTCACCCGTGACGGGGCCTTCGGCGGCGACGGCCGAAAAGCCCCATCCGAGGGTGGCGGCGAGCGACGAAGCGAGGAGGCGTGACGTCATGTGAGCCCCAAGAGTCGATAGAGGTCGTCGCGGCCGGCTTTGAGCGCGATCTCGATGAGGCCGAGGTCGCCGATGGCCGCATTCGCGATCGAGAGCATCACGGGCGCAAAGACGAGCGTGCCCATGATCATCGGGAGGAGTCCAATTCCGGTCCCCGCGGGCAGGCTGCCCTCCACGGCACACTCCTGGAGCACACCCAGGAGTACCACAGGATGGCCGAGCTGCATCGTCTTGGCGATTGGGCCGAGGTGCTCCGGCGCCGTCATGAGTTCGCGGAGCGCGGTGCGCAGCATCAACCTCTCTTCCGGGGACAGCCCCCAGAGGCGGTCGAGGACCAGCCGCAGCCGGCACTTTGCGGAGAGGTCCGGCGTCGCGGCGAGCGCTTGGAGATCGCCGACGAGCTGGCGGTAGGCCGTCTCGACCGCGGCTTGGAAGAGGTCACTCTTCCTCGGAAAGTGATAGGTGAGGTGGCCGGGCGAGATCCCGACCGCGCTCGCGATGTCCCGCACCGACGTGCCGCTGAAGCCAAACTCGGCGAAGAGGCGTAGCGCCGCTTCACGGATAGTCTGGTTGATGTCGGGGGTGTCGGTGGGCATTGGGTCCAGTTCTAGTACGTTCGTCCTACTAGGAGGCCGCTGATTTTCGGACCGAGCAGGCCGAAGCGATTCCCTGTGAGAGCAAGGAAGAT
>JADMJS010000007.1 GCA_018780435.1 Myxococcales bacterium | reverse complement strand
CCGCGCTCCACGCAGCCCGCCGCCACCGGGTTCGCCGCGAGGTAGCCCATCGCGACGAAGAGCGCACCCTCGTCCTCGAGCGACTTGATGTCGACGTTGTTACGGTCGAAGAAGCTGCCGTGCTCGCCGCGGAAGTGGTTCATGCCCCGCGCCATGATCATGTTCATTTCCTGAAGCATGTCGGGGAGTCGGCCGTCGTGATCGACGGCCACCAGATGGGCGTGGTTCGACATTGCGACCGCCGCGATCACGCCGACGTGGTACTTCGCGCTCGTGTAGGCGAGCAGGTACTCGTAGAGCTCGTTCACTTCCTTGCTCGGCGCGAGCTTGAAGAAGCGCTGCACGCAGCGCGTCGTGACCATGACGAGAGCACCCGGGACGATGTGGCGTGGCGTAGTCATGGCGCCGCGCCTCGCAGAATTCGTGCCACGACCCACGGGCGAAAAAACCGGTCTTATGGCCCAATCTTCGCGCCCATGCGTCACGCTTCTGGTGCCTACCGGCCCCACGACGTCCGAATTCGAGCTCGACCTGAGGTCACCCGACTCCAGGCTTCGGAATGAAGTAGAGTCACGGTCACGAGGTCCGGGCGGCGGGCGCAAGAGGTTTCGGTTGCCGGGGTGGACCTGGCCTCTGCCGAAGGTTCGTTCCCTTGGCGCGCGCAGCCATCCCCCCTTCTCTTTGACCTAACGCGCCAGGATCGATGGTCTGAGGGACTCGGCGCCTACGACTCCGAACTGGCGGACCCCCGTGCGACGACTCACCGCGGTTCTGACGCGCGACCCTGCGCGACGAGCCAACAACTCGTCCGGGCTCTCGTCTCTGATCCCGTCTGATCTAGGGAGTAGGTCCCTTGCCAGCCCCGCACTCATCCAGTAGCAGAATCACACCCAGCGCCTGACGCGCCGGCCGAGGAGAATCGACTATGGGATACGGCGGCTACGATCTCGAAGCTCACCAGGCGGCGACCAAAGCGCGCGAGGCCCTCCCGAAGGAGGCCATCTTCACCCAAGGCGCCTGCCACGCCGACATGTCGCCCGCCTTCATGAAGCCGCGCGAGAGCCGAGACAGCCCGCTCCACCCGAGCTCCGTCGGGGTGGTCTTCGCGCTCGACGTCTCCGGCTCCATGGGCGCCATCCCGCATCAGATGGCGACGCGGACGCTCCCGACCTTCATGAAGTGTGTGACCGCGGTCATCCCGGACCCGCAGATCCTCTTCATCGCGTTCGGGAACGCGTGGGCCGATCGGTCACCCATTCAGGTCGGGCAGTTCGAGAGCGAAGCCGCGCTCATTGACCGTTGGCTCGGCCTCATCCATCTCGAAGGGGGCGGCGGCGGCGTCGGCGAATCGTACGAGATCGCCATGTGGGTCGCCGCTCACCACACAAAGATGGACTGCTTTGAAAAACGTAAGAAGAAAGGCTACTATTTCATGACCGGCGACGAGCGCACCTTCGGGACGCTGAACGCCGCACAAGTACAATCGCTCTTCCGCGAGACCATCCCGACCGACCGCACGACCAACGAGGTCGCCGAGGCGCTCCTCGAGACGTTCCACGTCTTCATGCTCATCCCGGACCCGAGCCACATCGAAGACGCGGGCTGCGTCGCGTTTTGGCAACACTTCCTGCGGGAGCGCGTCATCGTCGTGCCGAACCCCGAAGACATGGCCGTCGTGGCGGCGACGCTCATCGGGATTCAAGAGGGGCAGCTCCGCAGCGACGCCGACATCAGCGCCTTCCTCGAGTCGCGGCTCGGGCGAATCGGCGCCGAACGCGACCGCATCCTATCGGTCGTGTCACCCTACGCCGCCGCCGTGGCCGCCGGACCGCTATCGCCGCTTGGCCTCCTTGGGCCGCCGCAGCCCTTCCCCGCGTTCAAGGGATGATCACCGAGACGTGAGGCAAGTCAGGGCGGCGCCGGCCAAGCCACCGGCACCCCCGCCGCGTCGAGGCGGACGAGCCGACCGGACAGACCGAGCACGTAACCCTCACCAAACGCCGCGACGTAGCCAGGCTGATAGCCGATCGGTGCGATGGTCGTCGTGGTCGGGGTGCCCTGCGCCGCGGTGAAGGTCAGGCGCACCTCACTCGACGACTCGCCGCTGGGGCCAGTCCAGGCCACCAGAAGATCCCCTCCACGGACGGCGGCGGTGGCGCTGAAGTTGAAGCCATCCGTGAGGGGGCTATTCCAGACGTCCCCGGGCGCGCCGTCCGTCCCGACATGGCTCAGCGAGAGCCCCATGGGAGAGCCGCCATCATCACTACCGCCGTGCGGCAGCTGGAGGGCCACGACCGAAAAGCCAGTGGCGTCCGGGTACAGCCGTAGCGACGAGAGGCCCACCCACGCGCCCGGGTGTGTGGTCCAGGTCACCCCGGTGCCGCGTTCCCACTCGAAGACGAACGGACGGCCAATACCCGATGCCGCCACATTCGGATACTCGCATTGGCCTGCGATGATGGTGCTCGTGGGCCCGTCCACGGCGTGCATCGGGTAACGAAACTCGCCGTCGAGACACTCCACCGGGACCGGGATCTCCTCACAGGTCGGGAGCGCGCCGAGCAGGCAGCGCTGCCATGGCGAGTCCGAGTTCCCGACGAGCAGGGCTGGCGCCTCGCCGGACGTCATGGACCGAACGCCGCTGGTCGGCGGCAGCACGAGTGGCATCGATGGGGCCGCGGCGACAAGCTGGCTGTCCTGAACGCTGATCTCTCGACTGGAGATGCGGATCTCGGTCTCGTCCCACGCGTAGCTCAGGGCGCATAGGCTCGTGCCGCACGGGATGAGGTTCCAGAGGTCGTCAATTGGAACCGCCAGCTCATCGATGATGACGCCATCGTCCCGAATGAGGACGACGTCTCCCTCGTTCTCGCTCGGGTAACGCATGGCGATGAGCTCCTTCCCAACGACCATCGCACCGTAGACAGGTGGGTCGTAGCACCGCACCGCTTCGGGCGGCACGCCGGGCACGTCACACGGGTCGATGGTGATCGCGTCCTCCTCCGCAGCGACATCCGAGGTCTCGCCGAGCACGTCCGATGCCGACCCGTCTGGGGCGAGGTCGGCGTCAGGCCGGGAATCCGGAACCACGCTGGGCAGATCCGAGACCGCCTCCGAATCGGCCGAGATGTCTGGTGCCGAGGCGACGTCTGCCAGGTCATCGTCCACGGCCTCACCTGGAGCCTCCACGCACCCGACGACCAAGAGCACCAGTCCGAACGAGAGCGTCTTTCGGCTTATTATGATTCGATAACGACCATGTCCACGAGTTGACATCGCGCCATAATGCGGACCAAGCCGCCGAGATCAACCCTTCCGCAGCAGAATCAACCCCAGCGCATCGAGCGCCGGCCGATCCGGCGTTCAACGGATGAGCAGTGTGAACGGAAACAAGTCCGGGCGCCGATCGAGGTGTGGGGTCACCGTCCCCGCCGCACGGGCCGCACGCAGCCGCTCGAAGTCGAGCTCGGCGACGAGGAAGGTCTCTTCGTTCGGCTCGGACTCGGCCGCGATCCCGTCGCGGGCGAAGCCGTAGTCGCACGGCGTGAGGACCGCGGCTTTGGCCCAGTTCACGTCCATGTTCGGGACGCCGTCGAGGACGCCGACCGTGCCGGCCATCGCGACGTAGACCTGGTTCTCGATGGCGCGCGCTTGGGCGCAGTATCGAACGCGGTGATAGCCCTGGCGGTCGTCGGTGCAGAAGGGGACGACGATGAGCTCGGCGCCGCGGTCCGATAGCGCCCTCGCCGCCTCCGGGAACTCGACGTCGTAGCAGACGAGCACGCCGATTCGGGCGCGCGGCGTGTCGATGACGCAGAGTTCGTGGCCGCCCGAGAATCCCCACGCCCGCCGCTCGTTCGGCGTCACGTGCAGCTTCGGCTGAAGGACGACGTCGCCGTCCGGAAGGCAGACCACCGCGACGTTCTCGAGGACGCCGTCGCGCACCATGGGGTGGCTCCCGGCGACCAGGGTGAGCCCGTGCGTCAACGCTAGCCCCCGCATGAGCTCGATGACCCGCGGCGACTCGAGCGCGAGCCGCCGAATGCCGTCGTGGGACGACGTCGGCGGCCACGTCGCGATGAGGCCGATCGACACGTACTCCGGCAGCACGACGAGGTCCGCGCGCGCGTCCGCGGCGGCACGCACGTAGAACGCGACATGTCTTTCGAAGTCCTCGAACGCGGCATAAGCCCGCATCCCGAATTGAACGCAGGCGACGCGGGCGCTGGACGGGGGCGAAAGGGGTACGGGCATCGTCATGATGGCCGCATAGCGGGGCGCCTATCGGGGGTCAAGCCCGCCGGTCATGGGCGTGCCCTGTAACTACGTGGCCGGGCCACGATCCCAGATGCACCCGATCGGCAACGCGACGATCCGCTCTCCGAGCGAGTACGCCAGCGGGCCGGTGTGGAAGACGACACCGGCGACGAATGCGTCGCCGAGCTGATCTCGGAGCCAGGCGAGGTGGCGAGCGTCATGGACATCGATGGTAGCTGACGCCTTGATCTCGAAGGCGACGACGCGACCATCGGGCGCCTCTGCCAGCAGATCGATCTCGTGCCGGCCGCCATCGTGCCGCAGGTGATAGAGGCGCACGGACTGCTCCGCGACCTCGAGCTCAGGGCGTAACTGCGCGACCACGAAGGTGTCGAGCAAGCGGCCGAGCAGGTCGCCGTCACGAAGCAGAGCGCGTTCATCGACACCGAGCAGCGGCACGAGGAGCGCCGGTTCGACCAGGTACCGCTTCGGCGCGTGGGCGATCCGGCCGAGGTGCCCGCTCGTCCAGGCCGGCACTTGTTCAGTGGCCATGACGAGCTCCAGGACCGCGTCGTACGCGAGCGCGGTCATCCGCGAGATACCCGCCGCGTCGTACACGGTCTTGTGTTCGGGGATGCCGGCCGTGTTGGCCGCCAGCGCGCGGAAGTAACGCCGAAGGAGAGCGGCGTCGCGCACTTCGCCGAGCAGGGCCGCGTCGCGAGTGATGAGTTGGTCGACGTAGCTCTCGAGCCAACGCTTCCGAGTCGCGTCGCTCTGCGTCCGCGCGATCGCTGGGAAGCCGCTCGACAGAGAGAAGCGAATGTAGTCGCGTAGGCTCGGGGCCGAATCCGAGGGCCGAATGGAGGCGGCGTCACCAGCAAAGAGGAGGTCGAAGAAGGAGGGCGCTGCGATGTCGCCCGTGAGCTCGCGGCGGCTCAGGCCCCAGTGGCGCACCCGAATCACCCGACCCGTCGCAGGCCAGCCCTCGGCGAGCGCGTCCGAGCGGGCGGATCCCGTCAGGATGAACTGCCCAGGCGAGTCATCGTCGTCGACGGCCCGCTTCACGGCGCTGAGCACATCGGGTACCAACTGCCACTCGTCGATGAGGAGCGGCTTGCCCATCGTCGCCAGGACGGCGTCGGGCCCCGCGCGCAACGCCGACGCCTGCTCTGGGCGGTCCGCCGAGAGCGCGGTTCGGCAGAGCCGGCGCGCCGTCGTGGTCTTGCCTGCAGCCCGCGGGCCGATGACCATCAGGGCAGGGAACTCCTCCAGTAGGCTGGCCAGCAGGCGATCCGTCAGCCTTGGAAGGTAGTCGCGATGCTGCTTCATTCGTCTAAGGCTAGCGCTTTCACGCACTCATTGCTAGCGCTTTCACGCGCCCATTGCTAGCGCTTTCACGCAGGCCCCGCTCGCGTTTTCACGCAACCCCTGCTCGCGTTTTCACGCAGCCCCCACTCGCGTTTGCACCGCTCCACGAGGTGAGAGCAAGGTCCCTGCGGTGGCCCGGCCGTGTGAAGTCGCCCAGTCGGCGTCAGCCCGGCCCCTGACATTTGACGTTCGAACACTGGCTCATCCGCGAGACGAAGCTCGTTAGCCCACCGCCCTGGTAGTGCGGGATCTGCCCACTGTCGACGGCGGACTCCGTGAGCTGTGTGAGCTGCGTCTCGAGGGTGCCGAGGCTCACCTGCGCCGTTCCGATGGTCGCTTTGGCGCGGGTCGCGAACTGCTCGAGCTTGTCACAATGATCCTTGAGCGTGTCGATGTTCTCTTTCGTTCGGTAGTAGCGAGCCCACATGGCGTGCGCGTCATCGCAGTAGTTGAAGGGCATCTTGCCGGACTGCGCCGCCGTCGAGACGGCTTGCATCTCCGCGGCGGTCACCAGGGTGTCGATGAAGAGGTTCTTGATCTCGGGCATCGCCTCGACGGGGTCCCACCCGGCGCCCGTCGCGGTCTGGTACCCGCTGGTGCCCGAGTTTGAACGCGACGTGAGACGCGAGCCGATCGACTCGACGCCACCCGTGAGGGCATCGGCCACCTTCCCCCAGATCTGGTCGACGCTCGTCGTCGTCAGCTTATCGGCGCCTTCGGATGAGCTGTACGTCGCGAGGCTGCCGACCGTCTGCCGCGCGAGGTGCCCAAGGGGGCCCAGGTAAGTGAAGGTGTCGACGGAGAGCTTCTGGAGCACGCCGACCTTCAGTTGGTCCATGACGATGGCCTTGCCGATGGTGTAAGCCACGGCGCCTGCACGCGCGCCGACGCCCCAGGCGACGTCGGACCAGCTCAGTTGCGTCCAGTAGCTATTGTTCCAGGACTTGGCGGCGTTCTTCAGTTCGGTGACGCGGGCGCTGGCGGTCTTGTTTCGGCGTTGGACGGGATCGGGCATTCGAGACCTCCGGGAGTGGTGGGCGGCGATCGGCACATCGCCGAAGTCGGAATAGCCCAAATCCCGTCCCAGTGTGAATTTCCTCGCTCCAGCGCCTCTACGTGAGCAAGCCGGGCAGGACCCCCGCACAGTCCTGGCCGAAGCACGTGATCGGCTGGCCCGCCGCGTTGGCGATGCTCCCCAGCAGCCCGGAGTGACGCACGCCGGGGTAGTCGAGGACGCGTCCCGTCGTGAGGCGGCCGCCCGCTTGTCCCGCGAGCAGGAAGGGCATGTCGTCGTGGAGGTGAGTGTTGCCGTCGGAGACCTCGGAACAGAGGAGCACCAGCGAGTTGTCGAGGAGCGTCCCGTCGCCGTCGGGCCGACTTCGGAGCGCGCCGAGCAGGTACTGGAACTGCGACACCCACCACTGGCGCTGCTTCACGTACGACGAAAACTCTTTCTTGTTCCAGTCGT
>JADMJS010000747.1 GCA_018780435.1 Myxococcales bacterium | reverse complement strand
TCGGCGGCGACCTGAAGAAGGGCGATGAGGTCACGGTCATCGTGAAGGGTGGGGCTATCGACTTTCGGGCGGGGTGAGCGGGCAACTCACTCGTTTCGATTCGGCTGACCACCGACCAGCGACCCGGCGAGCCCCATGCGGACCCGCCGGTAGAGGGCTGGGCTTGGGGTTTTGGGGTTGGGACCGCGCATCATCGCGAACACGTTCCGACCGATCTATACGGGGGTGACGACGAGTCCCCAAGGGACGCCCCACCAGCCTGCCGCGGCAGAGAAGGCCAAGTTACGCAGGATCGACTTGATGCCACACGGCCTGCATGCCAGCGAGTTGTAGCTCGACCAGGACGTGATCATCAGGAGCGACCACACCCGATGGGATGTATGCACGTCCACTGGTCCCGGCCCGTTGCACTCCGGACAGGGACCTCGGTGGATCTCCAGGGTCTGCTGGCTGACCACCTGCTCTGGAACCCGACTCGCGGCTTCCACGATCGCGCTGTGCCTCTGGCAGTCGCGGTTGCAGTACCGAAGCTCGCCCTGCCCCTCACCTCCGAAGAGGATCCTCGTCTCGCAGTACGCACACGTCTTCATCTACTCCCTCCGAGATTCAGCGAAGCTTGTACGACTCAGTATCGATTGTCGAATGAGTCACTGGACGACGAGCTCGTCGACGAGGCGTCGAGCCGGCTCCGCACCGAGATCAGCAGCAAGCCGACCGCCATCGACCAGCTCGACCGCAAGGTGATGACGCTGGAGATCGAGCGGCAGGCGCTGAAGAAGGAGACGGACGAGCGGTCGGTGAGCCGTCTCGTCGAGGTCGAGCGCGAGATCGCGGAGCTGCGCGAGCAGGTGACGCGCCTCGAAGGGCAGTGGCGCCATGAGCGCGAGCTCATTCAGGAAGTGCGCGGCGTGAAGGAGAAGGTCGAGCGCTTGCGCCACGACCTCGAAGACGCGCAGCGTCGCGGCGATCTCGAGAAGGCGGCGCGTCTGCGCTTCGGCGAGCTGCCCGCCTTGCTCAAGGAGCAGGAGGGCCGCGAGATCCGGCTGAAGGACCTGACGCAGGGCTCGCGCATGCTGAAGGAGGAGGTGACCGAAGAGGACATCGCCCAGGTCGTAGCGCAGTGGACCGGGGTGCCGGTCAGCAAGATGCTCGAAGGCGAGAACAAGAAGCTCCTCGACATGGAGAAGCGTCTCCGGGAGCGGGTCGTGAACGAGGCGCAGGCGCCAAGGGCTCGGTCGGAAATAGGTGCGAGAGTTGACCGCGCCGCGCCCCGCCCGGGTCCTTCCAAGTCCGAAGACATACTCCACGTATTTCGAGGCAGATGTTGACTACTTGGGAGGGGCCGGGCGGGGATTCGAATTTCCGGCAATCCCGCCAGACGGCGAGAGCCCCTCTTCGTCGTCGTTCAGAAGCTGCCCCGAACGGCACTCACCGCGCCCGTCCGAACCCCAGCCATCCTCCTGCGGAGTCGTCCAGGTCCACTCGAGCACCGCAAGCGCGTGTCTTCGTGCCCCCGCGTCTGGCTGGGTCTGGCTGCCGAAACCAATCGAAGATCCTATCTACCCGTCTCCCGGCGTTGGCCGCCGCCGGTCGTCTGGCTGACGTCTCGCGCGTGCCCAGCGACAACTACATCGACGCCCCGTGTTGCCTCAGGCGACTTCCGCACCCATTGCCTTAGCCGCTTTGCTACTAGTGGCCCATCGCGTCGCCTGCTGCCCCGACGATCGGCGTACCCCATGGTCGCTGGCCCGGTCGGCGGATTCGTTCGTCGCGTGAGCGACGCCGGTCGGGTCGGCCTACCCTTCGTCCGAGAGGGAGAGTTCGGCGTCGGCGGGGCTGTGGTCAGTGTGGGCAACCGCGCATCGCGGTTGTCCAAGTGGCTGTGGGCAACCGCGCATCGCGGTTGTCCCAGCGACGGTGGGCAGGCTGGGGGCGGGCGCGGAGCGCGAACCCGGGGCACCGGGCCGTCCCCAGGCTGTCCATCGGCGCGTCAGCCACGTCACTGTCCACAGCCCGACCGGCCGGCCGGTGAGGCGCGGCGAGCGCCTCTGGGTGTCCGGGCTGGGGTAGCAGAAGTCTTGAGGCAACACCCATGCTCTGGTAGCAGAAGCGATGAGTCAACGCGATGGGTCAAAGTAGTTGACGCTAGGCATCTCTCGATCGCGCGGCGGCTGCACCCATACAACCGGAGCTCCGTGCGGCGCTCATACGCTCTCGCGACGCCGCGGCTCAGTTGTTGAGCTGACCGGCGGTACGGCTTCCGGCGCAGCTTCAATTCAGGTTCGGTGATGGCACGGGGTTGCCCCGTCGTGAATCCTTCGAGCCATGGTGAAACGCGCTCTCTCCCACCGACTCGCTACTCTCGCCGCCCTGACGGCGTTCTCCGCTCTCGCCGCCGCGTGCGGCAGCGCCAACGAATCGGACGGCACGAGAATCTCTACTGCTTCGGGCCGTGACGCGGGGGCTGATAGGCGCCCTTGAGCCGGCTATGGCGAGGTGTCCGAGAAGACCGGGAAGATCGGCTTCGGCTTGTCTTCCGGGGGGCAGCCCGAGAAGTCCCAGTAGGGCTGCTTTCGCTCGCGAGGAGCACAGATGGCTACGTTGAAGGAGTCCCACGCGTCTTCACAGGTACGGAATCCTTGCGGCACTTTACACGGACCCTCCATTCCGTCTGGGGAACAGGGCAGCTGTGAGCCGACCGTCGGTATACGCCCGACGACGCACTCTTCAGACGAATCGCAGGCAAAAGGAGCGTTTATGGCCGCGTCGGGGTGTGAGCATGGTCTTAAGCAAGTTCCAAGCAACGGTGTCGTACCGGTATCTGGGTGCTGAAAGTGATCGCCAGAGCAGATCTCACCCTCGGGACACCGCGCACTCTCGTCCTCGAGGTATGGTGCCGTGGACCACACGCATGACTCATGGAAATACAAGGTGCAGGACGTTCCGTCAGGGTAACAAAGACAAGGTTGAAGACTCGAGGCCGGCTGCACTGGCAGCGGGCCGTCGTACTCGGGTTCGGGGAACGTGATCCACACGGCACAGTCGGGGATCTGGTAGACGTCGACCACCTCAACATCACCGGGCAGTTCTACCATATCCGGCACTCTGTCCTCGGCGTCCACCGCTTCTTTCGTGTCCATCGGAGGACCCGCGCGGGCGTCGGCCGGAGGCGCTCTCGGAACATCAGCGGCGCTGGCCACGTCAGGGACGTCGTCCTTCGGTGACGGAGCGGGTTCTTCTGACTGCTTGGAGCATGTCGAGGCGGCCAGTAGAGCGAACATGGTCCAGGAAGCAGTAGCAACGAGGGATCGGGTGGATTGATTCATGTCGCCCCTCACAGGTGATCAGAGAAGTCCGAGTTGCCACAAGGGTTCGTTGCTGCGCATGCTGTTCGCATGCGCCAGACGATATCACCTCGTCTGCGGGGAGATAGAACGTCGTTTCCGTCGGTATCGTACAGACATGTCGGGTAGTTAGTAAGGCGAACGTGATCGAGGTTGCCGTCGAGTTGGTAGTACCATCCAAGCGAACCGTGGCGCCCCAGACGAAGTGCACCAGGAGCGCGATCGGCGAGTGTGTGCGACACGGTACCGCATGCAGCGTCGCTTGGGCTTGTGTCGTCTGCTGACCATCCGACGGCCGGACCTGTTGGCACCCATCGCGACGCATAAATTCGTGCTTCCCCCTCATCGCGTACGTTCTGAAGCACGACCCAGTACCACTGGTTCACCTCTGCTCGGATAGGTGCAGTCAAGAACTTTGTTGTGGTGCCGTCTCGAAGCGATGCGGCGATGTATCGGCAAGATGACGAGGGACACGACGGATCGCCGCTTTGGACGGTGTAGATCTCGAACAGATCCGACTGTGCAATCAGATGTTCGAAGGTGCCCCCGAAGGAGTCGAAACGGACGTGAACGTCGAAGCGGAAGCCCCGGGGCGTTTTTCCATCGACAGTGTTCCCGATCGTCTAGAGCGAGGTGGAGCTAGCTACGGAAACCAGACCATTGGCTCCGAAGTTGATGGAGCCGCCGTACACGGACCCCGGGCTGTCGCTGCTCGTCGTGAGCGTGCCGGATGTTGAAACGGTCTGACTCCAAGCAGAGATGTCCGTGGCGGCGCCACCTTCGAAGAGGGACTGGTAGACTCGGAAGTAGCGCTTGTACTTGTTCCACTCGTCCCCGGCTGCATAGACGTTCACGGCGTCGGCGATCTTGTCGTACATCGCCGCCCAGTCGTCGGTCGTCGTGAGGTTGGTGTCACTCAAGTCGGTGTCGTTGTTGAGGTCTACTGGGGTAGGGAGCGTCACGTTGCACGTCGCGCCGGGGCAGGCCGGAGCCCACGTCGTGCGCTTGCTACCACCCAAGTAGCATCGAAGTGCGGCTGCGAAGTTCCGGGTGAGACCAGTGGTTGTGGGGCTGGTCTCGTCCCACGGCGAAACGGCCGATGCCCCGCGGGCGAACCGTGTCGAAGTCCGGGCGCACGCGACCTCGCACACACTGCTGAGGCAGACACCGCCTGAACAATCCGCGTCCACAGCGCAGGTGGTAGTGCCTGGAACGGACCCAGGCCAGGTGGTGTCGCTCGAGCCCGAGGCGAACTTCACGGGCAATTCACCAAAGCCGTAACTCATCATGGACGGGTAGTTGGCCTTGTCGTCATCGTTGTCGAGGCCGCCGTGAGCGAGTCCGGTCGTGTGCCCAATCTCGTGGGCCAAGATGGTGAAGCGCCTTCCAGATGGCGACCCATCGGAGACGTCTTTTCCGTAGCCGACGAACACTCGGTCGTGACCCCACGCCTTGTCGCCGATAGTCAAGAGCTGCCCAAAGCGGAAGATTCCTGTGTACTTTCGAAACGAGTACGGCCACTTGTTGAACCAATCGTGCGTCGGCCACGGGCGGAAGATGGATAGGTCGTGGGGCATGGCGGGGACCGTTGCGCCGGCAAAACGATGGAATCGGACCTGGTCCGTATCCGAACAGCCGATCGACGTGCTCCCTTCACACTCCAGCCCTTCCTCCGAGTAGATGTGCCGGATGTTGTCCCACTCCGTGTCCGACAGGTCGTTGTGGAAGGGACTCGCGCTGGTCGCTTGGCGGTCCACCTGGAGGTAGAGGTCCGTCTCACGCGGGTCGGCATCGAGTGCAGCGAGGGACGCGGAGATCGTAAACGGCTCGGGTGGGCTCGACCACGTTCGGTCGTTGCAATCGCCGGGGTCGTAGAAGGGCGCGACGGGCGTCTTCGTGCACCCCCGGCGAACCCCGAAGATCTCCCACCCATCTTGGAAGCCGTCGTTGTCGGTGTCCTTGGCGCTCCAGGTTCCCGAGCCGTCCGGCGTTTCCCGTTGGGAATACTGCCGACCTCCCGAACAGTCGGTCGAGGGACCAGAGCTAGTGTCACAGGTGTCGATGGTGAGGGCCCGTCGAACGTCCGCGTTCGCATGTGTCGACTTCTGCGATTCCAGCTCCCATGTCAGCCCGTCTCCATCGTTGTCCTGATGGGCACTTCCGCCTCCCCAGCCGGCTCCCAGGCGACTGTGGATGAGACGCGCGCTGACGTCTTGAGGGACCGCCGACCCGACCAATGTGATCCCGGCGTTGATGGTTGGACTGACCGTGTGTTTGCTCATGTAGAACGTGTTGGTGTCGCCTTGCCAGTAGCTTCCACACGACGATGTGCAGTTCAAGGTCGAGCTCGTGAAGACGAAGAGTCGATTCGCGAAGACGGCGTGCTCGGTCACTCCGGCTGCGAGGTCGGGAGCCGGTGCCACCGTCAGGCGGTCGCCGTTCTTGGCGGTGAGTGCGATTCGGAAGCCGCCAAACTCGGCATCGTTGACCGGAGTCACCACGTTGGCCCCGGTCCCGACATTGACGACGCTGATGTCGGTGGTCCCGCCGTAGCCAGCGAGGTAGGAGGCTACGATGACCTGCGCAGAGAAGTTCGAGCCGGCGGTGAAGGTGACCTGTGAGGCCGTGCCCGAGTAGTCGTCGTTGCTGGCGATGAGCGTCCCATTCGACGCGTTGACGACAAAGAGAATGGTGTCCTCACCGCCTGAGAGATCCGAGGTGGTCACCCGGTATTGAACGCCACTCACTGCCGAGAAGGGCACCACGTAGATCGGGCTCGTGTTCTTCTCATAGCAGATCGTCGTGGTCGCGTTGCAATAGAGCGTCGCTTCGGCCGACACGGGGACTGCCAACACGGCGATGGCTGCGACGAGCTGCCGGATCATGGCGACTCCTCGACGACGACACCCGTGTTGAGCATGGACTCCTTTAGATCGCCGGCCTGCGCCGAGTCGGGCTCTAGACCCTCGGACGCTTCGAGAAACTCGGCCACCTTCTCCGCTGATCCGGCTTCCGGCATTGGCTCAGGGCCATCCTCGGGTAGCAGCTTCAGGAACTCAGGCATGGCTTCTTCAGGAAGTGCTTCCCAGAACTGCACGTTCGCGGCTTCCAGGATCTGCCCGAGCCGATCGGCCCGCACATCCGAAGCGAGTGCTTCTATGGGCGCGCCTTCCGGCCCCTCACCGACGTTCTGTTCATCAATGTCTTCGGTTCCCAGCGCACTTCGAACATCCGAGATCCACTGCCGTGCGCGAGAGACGTCCGGGTCACAACCGGTGGCGCTCAGGATGAGCGCGAATGGCACCCCCCCCCCAGGCCTCGCTTCATCGAACCTAAGAACGTGTCAACATTTCGAAACTCGAGCATCGAAGTCCTCCCTAGTGGTGGAGCTTACTGCTGCTCGACCGAAGATCAACGCATTATTGGCATCAAACGCGATGTTAGGGACGTTGCGTGGATAACGAACCACTTCGTCTCGTGCGTCAGCATAGCCGCCGACTTCTTTGAGTTCCATCATCGCAAACCCCCGTGACTCGAATCCCGCCGGTCAATCATGAGTGCCTATGCAGATAGGATCTTCGATTGGTTTCGGCAGCCAGACCAGCCGAGGCGTGGGCGCACGAAGGTCCGCTAACCTGGCCGTCGGGCGTACTTTGACGACTCCGCAAGAGGATGACTGCGGTTCGGAGGGACGCGGTGCGTGCTGTTGGGGCCACTACTCGAGCGGCGCTTTCAGCCCGTCATGGTCGAGGAGCCGACGGTCAAGGACACCATCACCATCCTGCGCG
>JADMJS010000155.1 GCA_018780435.1 Myxococcales bacterium | reverse complement strand
GTCAGTGGATCCAGTCGTCCTTCTTGACGACGCGCAGGTGGCTCTTGCGCGTGGGCGGCACGCCGGCGAAGCGGTCTTTGAGCTTGCCGGGGCGCCAGTAGCCGGTCGTGAGCAAGAAGGCGGTGCCAATGCCGCCGACGTGAAGCCAGAGTGTGGGCTCCGGCCCGGGCCCGGCGGCGCTGACGAGATCGAAGAGCACCACGATGAGTACGAGGTGCTTCGCTTTGACCGGCACGAGCATGCTGGCGAACACGGGGACATCGGGGAAGTAGACCGCGAACGCCGTCAGAAAGCCGATGGCACCGGCAGAGGCGCCGAGCACGGCGAAGCCGGTCGAGCCGGGCGCCACGAGAGAGACGAGCGCCGCGAAGACCGAGCCGCCGAGCGCGCACGAGGCGAAGAAACGCACCATCTGGGCGTCGCCCCAGCGCCGCGCGAACTCCGGCGCGAAGAACCAGAGCGTGAGGAGGTTGCCGAGGAGGTGGAAGACCGCGCCGAAGCCGAACTGCTGTAGCAGCAACATGCCGATGAAGGCGCCGATGAGCACGAGCCCGGGTTCGCGCCGCCCGAACTCGCTGCGGAGCCCCGCGATGAGGCCGGCGACGAGGAGGGCGCCGAGGGCCAAATCGAGAAGCGGCGCGGAGAAGTTCACGTCGTGAAAAAGCGCGTAGCTCAGGAGCATCCAGACCTTGCCGCTCGTGACGCTCTCGAAGACGAGCGAGATCTGCAGGAACACCGACGTCGCCGTGAGCGGCGCAACGGCGGCGAGCAGGACCGTGACGAGGTAGAGGCCGGCCAGTACCCCGAAGAGGGTCCGGAGGGCTCGCGACTCGGGGGGACGTAAGCTGGAGAAGGCGGGGCGTTGCACGGCGGGAGTATGCCGCGCCTTGCGCGAAGCGGGAGCATTTTCACGCCTCGGCGGCGACCGGGCTTGCCTTCTGGTAGGCTCGCCCCGGTGCGTCTGTCGTTTGTCATCGCCGTGTGCCTCCTCCTGCTCGGTCCCGTCGAGGTTGCTGCCGACGAGCCGGCGCCTCCGGTCGCAGAACCGCCATCGCCGCTCGACGCCAAACTGAGGGAGCTCGGCCTCGAGCTCGGGGTCCTCGAGAAGCAAGCGCTCGATCGCACCTTGATCGAGCGGGGGATGACCATCGAGACCGAGCCCACCGGCCGCCGCCTGTGCCGCGTCCACGTCCGAAACGTGGACGTGTTCGACGAGGACGATGGTGCCTTCCTCCAGTGGTTCAATCTCTTCCACCGCGTCACCGCAGAAGACGTCATCGAGCGCGAGCTCGTTATCGGGCCTGGCGACCTTTGGGATCGGGCGCTCGTCGATGAGTCCGTGCGCAACCTCCAGGACGCGGTCTACTCGAACATCGTCATCGCCGTCCCCGTGAAGCCGATCGGGACCGAGTGCACGACCGGCGCGGTGGGCGTGAACCCGGCGACGCCCCAGAACGGCGTCGACCTGCTCGTCATCACACGCGACGTCTGGAGCCTACGCTTCAACTCGAACGTCCAGTATCAAGGGGACGCGCTCACGCTGCTGTCTTTGTCGATCGCCGAGAACAACTTCCTCGGCTGGCGGAAGCAGATGAACGTCTTCTTCAACATGGATCTCGGCGCCTTCGAGGTCGGCCCGAGCTACACCGACCCGAACATCATGGGCTCGCACCTGACCTTTTCGTCGCAGGCGAGCGCGCTCTTCGGCCGTGATTCCGGGGAGTTCGAAGGGTCGCGCAGCAAGACGACCTTCGCCTATCCACTCTGGTCACTGTCGCAGCGCTTCGGCGCGTCGGTGACGGTCAGCCACTACGACTCGGTCGTACGGCGCTTTCTGGGCAGCGCGCTGAGGACCTACGACGCACCCGCCACCGACGAAGACGACGCCCTCCCCTGGAAGTACCGCTACACCCTGGTCGACGGTGCCGTCACCGGCTTTGCCTCGTTCGGGACCAAGGTGAAGCAGCGCGTCTCGCTCGGGTATGAAGCGTACACGGTCACGACCGAGCTCCCAGACGACCTCGCCGCCGAAGGGCGGGCGCGTCGCCAGTTCGAAGCAGCGGTGTTGCCGCGCTCCGAGGTATCCTCCGCCATCGCGCTCAGTTATTCCGTGTTCACGCCGACTTACGAGACCTTTCGAGACCTCGCGACCTACGATCTCCGGGAGGATTACCGCGTCGGACCGAGCTTCTCCTACTCATTGCGGCAAGGCCTCACCGCGCTCGGTTCCGACCGGGACTATACCCGGCTCGGCGCGAGCCTCGGCTATACCGCCGGCGTCGGTGGCGCCTACCTCGAAGGCACCGTGAGCTGGTCGGCCCGTCTCCAAGACGACGACCTGCTCGACCACCAAGGGACCGTCGCGACCTACCTCACGACGCCGATGCTCTGGCGCGCCTTCCGGCTCGTGACACGCGCCGACCTCTCGGTGTGGCTGTCCGGCGAGAACCAGGGCTACTACAGCCTCGGCGGCGACAACGGCCTGCGCGGCTTCCCGGTCGACCAGTTCTCCGGCCCCGCCCGGCTCCGCGTGAACCTGGAGGCGCGCTCCATCCCCTTCCGCCTCTACGCGCTACGCATCGGCGGCGTGGTCTTCTGGGACCTGGGCGGCGTCGGCGATGAGGTCGCAGCCCTCGACACCTACCACGACACCGGCCTCGGCCTGCGCATCCTCATCCCGCAGTTCAACACCTACGTCTTCCGCGTCGACTGGGCCTTCGCTCTGAACGGGCCGGGGTCGGGCGGATATGGGCGGGTCAGCTTCGGGTTCTTGCAGGCCTTTTAGGGGCGGACTCGGCGAAGAAGCGCGCGTTCAGTACGTCGAGGGACGCCCGCAGGGCTTGGATGCGTTCGGGGCCGACGCCGAGTAACGCGGCTTCGGTCTCGAAGTGAGAGAACCCCTCACGCACTTCGTCGCCGATTCGCCTGACGGTAGCAGCCTCGAGACCGGCCGGCTCCGCGGCCTCGATCAGGTGCCCGAGGGTCGGAGCTCGCCCTTCGCCCGCGACGGTGAACCAGTGTTCGCCGCCGGGGCCGTCGGACCACGTCAAGTCGTAGAAGGGCGTGAGAGTCCACTCCCCGGCGTCGTCGAGACGAAAAGCGATGTTCTTCGGGTGGTCGTCCCGGTTGTGGGCGAGCACGTTGAAGGCGTGCCATCGGACCACCTTGGCCACTTCCCGTTGGTCCCGGGTGAGCCAGGACGTAGCCTTGAGCAGGTCTCGGGCGTCGACCGACGGCACGCGAAAGTCGACATGCCACAGCGCCGCGAAGGTCTGTACGTGGTGCCGTCGACCGCCGCTGCGATCGAAGCGCCGCGCGCCAAAGAACGCGCCAGCGGGGGTCTCGAAGAGGTGGTGGTCGGGAACGTCGAGGCCGGCCCGGCGGGCGAGGCGTGCCCAACAGGCCTCGAGCCGCCCGGCATCGGGGCCATCGCCCGGCAAATGGAACTTCACGATCCACGGCTCGAAGCCGTCCGGGACCGCGCCATGGGCGTGGGCCAAGCGCTGTCGATCGGGTGAGACGCCAACGAGTACCTTGGGCCGGGCGCCGTGCGGTGACCCGCCCAAGAGGAGGAGCTCGGCGAGGTGGTCCGTGTGAGCGTCCGCGAGGACGACGTGCGACGCCGTCGCGAGCTCGGCGAGATCGACGACGGTCGGCGTGACCGGCAGCCCGATGGCGGGACGGTATTCGAGAGCGCCCAAGGCGCGGTCGCCGATCCACGCGAGGCGGTCGAGCGCCGTGAGATCACCGGGGTCGTGGCCGAGTCGACGGACTTCGCGGTCGAGGAGGAGACGCCCCCAGCCGTCGGGGAGACTGTCGTGGAAGAGGCCGTGCAGACCTCCGAAAGGCTCCGACGGGCCGGGGTGGAGACCCGCTTTCGGTGGGAGGGCGACGGGCGAGATCGGGAGAGGATCCTCGAGCCAGCTCGAGTCGAACTCGAACCAAACGCGGCGCTGGGCGAAAGCGAGCCGACCCAAGGAACGGGGCACCGTTCCGGCGCCGTGGAAGACCACATCGAGCGCCGCCGCCGAGGTCCATCTCACGAGCGCCGCCCTCGGAGGCGCTTCGGAGTCGGCGCGATGAGCTGGTCCAGGGTCAAGGGCGTCGCGGCCGGGAAGAGCGCCTCGAGCTCATGGGCGAGGCCGAGCGCCGTGACGATGCGAACGAAGGCGTCGAGGGCGATGTGACCGCTGTGTTCGAAGCGCTTGAGCGTGGAGACCGGGACCGCTGCTCGTGCTGCAAGGGCAGACTGGGTGAGGTTCTGCGCGAGCCGGTGGTCGCGAAGGCGCTGACCGAGTCGCTCGCGAATCTCCTGTGGGCCAGTCGGAGTGGCTAACATGTTAGCCATTATGCCACAGGAGGGGCGACAAGGGCCAGTGTAATAGCTACTAAGGCTGTAGAACCGCCTTGCAGCCGAATCGCGCTACTGGAGGTAGGCTGCCACCGCCGTGATCTCGATGGCCGTCGAGAGGAGGCGGCACTCGCCGTCACCGTCACGATCGAGGTCCGCGGCTCCACCCACAACGGTCTGAACGGCCGCCAGGATGCTGTCGTCGGCGTTGTTCGCCTTCTGGGCGATGGCGATGAGGTCGGTCATGGGGACGCCGCCACCGAGGAGGCCCGCTTCGAGGCCGCCGTCGGCAGTGATGGTGGCGCGGAACTGCGCCTTCTTCACATGGAGCTCGTACAGGACGCCGAAGACCACGATGGGGATACGCGTCTCGAAGTGGTTCGCGATGACGACGCCGTTCTCGATGCGGGCGGGCGAGAGCGCGTCGGGTGTCTCGGGGTGTGGATCGAAGGTCTGGCCTGCGAGCAGGAGGCCGTTCGTGCCGAGGAGCGGCGTGCCGGCGCCGAGCCGGATGGTCATGGTGACCTCGGGGTCGTTCACGAGATCGTCGATGCCGCCGAACTCGAGCATCAGGAGGAGCCCGCCCTCTTCGATGGAGCGCTGGACGAGCGTCTCGAAGGCGCCGAGCCCGACGATCTCCATGAGCGGAATCAGCGTCGCGAGCTGGTTGTCGATGCCCTTTTCGCCGGTGGGGGAGAGGAGGTCTTTCTGGCCGCAGCTCTGCACGTCGTCATCGCCGCTGATTCGGCCATCGAGATCGTAGCCGGGCGCCGTGAGGCCGTCCTCGGACACCCTCGGGAAGAGAAGCTGATCGACGACGACCAGCATCGTGACGGGCTCGTCGTCCTCATCGTCTCCGCGCTCGACCTCGACGGGGGCCGGGGCCACGGGAGCGGGGGACTCGACGTCAGGCACGGGCGCGTTCGTGTCGGCCATGGCCGAGATCGGCGGGTTCGGCTCCTGTGACCCGATGACGTCCCAGCAGCCGACGAGCCCGGAGCCGAGCAGGACGGCGGACGAGACGCGTACCATGAAAGACGAAAGCGAGAGTCGCATGGGCGGTACCTCCGAGCGGGTCAGACTTCGATGTCGGAGAGGCCGACGTCGGTGAACCCTTCGTCCGAGCCGAAGTGGGCGAGATCGAGACCCATCGTTCGGGCGAGGGTCAACATCACCTTGCTCGAGTTCTCGTTCGAGCTCGACCGGTAGTGGAGCCCGGTCTTGAGCTTGCCGCCGGCCGAACCGACGAGCGCGACCGGGAAGTCCTCGGGCGAGTGCGTCTTGGCGAGCGAGACGTCCGACGTCCCGAGCACGACGCAGTGATCGAGGAGCGTGCCGCTGCCCTCTTGGACGTTCGCGAGTGCGTCGAGCATCTGCGCGAAGGCCTCGACACATTGCACTGTGATTTTATGCACTTCGGGCTGGTCGCCGGGCTCGTTGTGGGTGAGCTCGTGGTGGCCGGAGCTCGCGCCGGCGAAGAGCACGTTCGAGACCGGGGCGGTAAACCAGCTCGAGAAGACACGCGTCTGGTCGCACGCCAGCGCCATGGCGGCGATCTCCGAGAGCGCTTTGTTCTTCTCGAAGAGCTGTGGCCGGCCTTCGATGTCGGGATAGTCCTCAAGCGGCTTGGTCGGCAGCGCGCAGGCGGCGAGGTTCGGCGGGTCTTCTTCGAGCTTGGCGAGCCGCTTTTCGAGCGACCGGACGCCTTCGAAGTGTTGTTCGAGCCGCAGCTTGTCGGCCGCGCCGACGGACGTTTTGACAGCGGTGAGCTGGTCCATGACGCCGTCGAGGACACTACGGCGTAGGGCGATGGTCGGGTCGATCTTGGGCTCGGACCCGGGCAGCGCGAAGGAGCCGCCAAAGACGCGTTCGAAGAAGAGGAAGGGGTTCGTCTCGGGCGGATTCTTGGAGTTCGGGGCGTTGAAGGAGAGCCCTTGGCTGTTGTGGGCTCCGAACTCAAGGGAGGCGAAGCGCGTCTCTTGACCGACCACCTGCGCGATGACTTGGTCGATGGAGGGCCCCGAGAAGGTGTGGTCGGAGCCGTTCTTCAAGATGGGCCGCCCGGACAAGAAGCCACAGGCGGTGGCGAAGTGCGGCTCGGTGTTCGGCACGCCGACGCGCATTCCGGACACGATGGTGAGGCGATCGCGGTGCGCAGCGAGCGGCAGGAGCTGGTCCGACAGCGCCCACTCTGTGCCGGTGGACTTCGGGACCCAGCGGTCGGGGACGACGCCATTGCCCCAGAAGAAGAGCCCGAAACGACGCGGGAATCCGTCGGACTTGTCTTCGGCCCAGGCCGTGCCGTGGGTGTTCATGAAGCGCTCGAGCGGGGGCAGCCCGAGGGTGACGGCGACGCCGCCGACGAGGCCGCGCAGAATGGAGCGGCGGTTGAACGTCGAGACGGCCTTCATCGAGCCCCCCTAGGCGCGCCTTGAATCTCAGCGGTGTTGGTCTTCGAGACGGTGCGGAAGCCGGCGCTCCGTGCAATCGCGGATACGAGCGGCTTCACCCGGTAGCCCACCGCTTCGAACTCGTCTTCGAGCGCGGTCGTAACGGGCGCCTCGCCGGCCTCGGGCAAGTGTCCATTCGCGTATCCGTACAGAGTGCGGACAAAACACGGGGCGAGCATCGGGTGGTTGGCGATGGTCTCCATGAGGTCGAGCGCATCGTCGAAGGGCTCGAAGTCGAGCTCGCCGCTCGGATCGATGAGCGCGCCGTTGTCGTGGGTGCGGAAGCGCCCGAGGCCGTCGAAGTTCTCGAGGCCGAAGCCGATGGGATCGATGGT
>JADMJS010000748.1 GCA_018780435.1 Myxococcales bacterium | reverse complement strand
TCGACCACGAGCGCGTCCGGGACGGCGGGGGCGAGCGCGAGGCCCTGGGCCTTCAGGATGTCGCCTGCGAGCGCCGGGCTGGCCCAGCCTTTCGGGACGGCGTCGCCGTAGAGCCAGAGCGCGGCGTTTTGGGGGCTCGGGGCTTCGGCGACGCCGCCGATGTCGGCGACGTGGGCGAGGAGCGCGCCTGCGACGAGCTCGAGCGCCGTCGACGCCATGCCCTCGCGGTGGACGACCTCGGCGGCGGCGAGGCGCTTTCGGGCGAGCGTGCGCAGTGGGGCTTCGATGGGGGCCGGCGGGAGGGCGGGCGCCGGGAGCGCGTGGGGCGAGTCGCCGTCGGCTCCCGCGACGCCCATTCGCTCGAGGGCGGCCCAGGTGCGGCGCTCCATCACGGCGATCGTGACTTCGCGCGAGATGGCGTCGGCGAGTGCGATGTCGCTGTCGGTCACTTCCTGCATCAGCAGTACGAGGCCGCGGGGGCGGGCGATGAGGGTGTCGATGCGGTCGCCGAAGGTGCTCTCGGCGAGCGCGACGGCGCGCTGGAGGACGCCGCTCGTGACGTCCACGTCGACCGCAACGCGGCGTTTCTTCTGTTCCGGCGCGGCTTTCGGTTCTTCGAGCGGCGGTGCGTCGGCGGGGGCCAGGTCCGCGCCGGGGTCCTCCGGTGGGGCGTCATCCGGGAGCGCAACCTCGTCCGGGCCTTTGGGCAATAGCCCCTTGAGGAGGTCGTCCGCGGCCTCCGTGGCGAGGTCGAGGATCGAGCGCTGCACGACGACCGTCTCGCCGTCGCTCGCTTCGCCTTCGTCGATGACCGCGCGGAAGAGCTGCGCTTTGGTGCGCATGATCTCGCCGATGCGCTCCTCGTAGCTGCCGGCGGCGATGAGGAGGTAGACGTGGACGGCCTTGTTCTGGCCGAGGCGGTAGACGCGGCCGATCCGCTGCTCAAGGAGCGCGGGGTTCCACGGGAGATCGAGGTTCACGAAGACGGAGGCAACCTGCAGGTTGAGGCCGGTGGCGCCGGCGTCGGTCGAGATGAAGACCTGCGCGTCGGGGTCCTGGCAGAAGCGGTCGACGGCGTCGCGTCGTTGGCGCGTGTCGAGCCCGCCGTGGAGCCGCACCGGCGTGAGCCCGAGGCCGGTCGCGACGTCTTCGGCCATGCGCGTCATCGTCTCCCACTGCGAGAACACGACGACCTTCTCCCCGCCGTCCACGCACACCGCCTCGAGGATGCGGGCCAGCTCGTCGAGCTTCGGCGAGCCGACCGTCACTTTGTCGAG
>JADMJS010000564.1 GCA_018780435.1 Myxococcales bacterium | reverse complement strand
TCATTCCGACCGAGCCCTTGGGCTCGGTCGAAATGAAGTGGAT
This sequence comes from Myxococcales bacterium, assembly GCA_018780435.1. Lineage (GTDB taxonomy): Bacteria > Myxococcota_A > UBA9042 > SXOO01. Next base: position 34,796 of record JADMJS010000564.1, on the reverse strand, counting down.
CGACTTGCCTCGCGCCGCATCCCCGCCCGGCTCGTTCCAAGTCCTCGAAATACGGGGAGTATGTCTTCGGACTTGGCCCGAGCCGGGCGGGGCGCGACGCGGTCAATTCTCCCACTTCATTCCGACCGAGCCCTTAAACGAAACAGCCCACGGAGTGATCCCCGTGGGCTGCTTCTAGATTGGTCGGGGCGACTGGATTTGAACCAGCGACCACCAGTCCCCCAGACTGGTGCGCTACCAGGCTGCGCTACGCCCCGCCAAGGGCAGGCCAACTGTGCACCATCACTGGCGCACGGCTAAGCCGGGGGAGACGAGGGAAGTACCCTCGCCAGTTCGCGGCGGAAGCCGAAGCCCCGCCATGAATGGTGAACGAACGACCGCCGAAACGGTCGACGATCAGTCGTTCAGCGCGTTCTTCAAAACCTGACTGGGCTTGAAGGTGAGGACGCGTCGTGCGGTGATGGTGATGCGGTCGCCCGTCTTCGGGTTACGCCCCACTCGTTGCTGCTTCGGGCGAACCACGAAGTTGCCGAACCCACTGATCTTCAGCTTTTCGCCGTTGCTCAGCGTGTCTTTCACCGTCTCGAAGACCTTTTCCACGATGTCGGCGGCTTCCTTCTTGGAGAACACGCCGAGCTTCTCGTAGACGTTCTCGACGATGTCCGCCTTCGTCATCGCCCGTTCTTTTTCTTCAGCACGCATGAGTGTGTTGCTCTCGAAATCGGGGGTTTGACCGAAGGAAGCTGCGCCGGTCACGAAAGCGACCGGGAGCTCACTCGACTTACGCGGCCGCCTTGGCCCGCGTCACGATCGCGGCGAAGTCCGCCGGATGATGAAGCGCGAGGTCAGCGAGGACGCGACGATCGAGCCCAATCTCGGCCTTTTCGAGCCACGAGATGAGCTGGCTGTACCGAACGCCCATCTGCCGGGACGCCGCGTTGATGCGAGCGATCCACAGAGAGCGCCAAGTACGCTTCTTGTCACGACGATCCCGGTAGGCGTACACGAGCGCCTTCATCACCGAGGTCTTGGCACGCTTGAAGACGCGGCTGCGTCCTGCACGATGGCCGCGCGCGGCCTTCATCACCTTCTTGTGACGAGCGCGCGATGTAACTCCACCCTTTACGCGGGGCATGGTCTATCTCCTCAGCCGTAGGGGCAAAGCATGGTGATGCGGTGGGCGTCGGCAGGACCGATCCAGCCGTCAGCCCGAAGAGCCCGCTTGCGATTCCGCGACTTCTTGGTCAACAGGTGGCGGCGGAAGGCGTGCATGAACTTTGCCTTGCCGGAGCCGGTGATCTTGAGCCGCTTCGCGGCAGCTCGCTTGGTCTTCATCTTCGCGCCAGACATGGCCCGCCTCGTCCTTGCTCGCTCGTTGAGCTTGCTCTAATCACCGCTGCACCCGAGTGTTCGCGGTCGTCTTGCTGGACCAGTAAATCCCGACGGAGGGGCAAACCACAAGGGCCGACCACTCCTGAGGATGACCCGACCCGGCCCAGGCCTTCGCTTTCGCGAGCCCAGCGACCGGGCCGACGCGTTCGGGTGAACGCAACCGGGTCCTCGGCCCCTTCGAGGAGAAGGGGACTGGCCCACCCGGGCCCCGAGACGGCTCGGGGAGTCGGCTCATGGACCTGGATTGAAGCCTAAGTAGGCGTGGGCGGTTTCGAACCGCCGACCTCTACCGTGTCAAGGTAGCGCTCTCCCACTGAGCTACACGCCTATGCCTGCTCGACTCGACGCCAGACCCGCTCGACCCCGGCCCCCGGCCTTACGGCTAGGATGCCAATGGTTCTCACGAGTTATTTGGCTCCGGGTCGCGAAGCGGCGCGTAGAATAGGGGGGGGGCCCTGGGCTGTCAACGGAAAATCTACCGACCGATCGCAAGACGTGGAGATCCCTTTCGTGACTGGTACTTCGGCTGGGTGCTTCGAGCCAGGTGTACGCCGACGGGCGCCGCGGGTGGCCCGGACGCATTCACCCTTGCACCGCGACGGCCGCCGGGCGAGAAGGTGACCATGCGCTCCCTCCGGACCTTATTACCGTCGCTCTCGGTGCTGAAGAGCGACGATGGCCACGGCTCGTCCACTCTCTCCTCTACATCCGCCGCTTCCGGAAAACGTGCGCGTACCCGCGAGCAGGCGCTCGTCGAGAAGTTGATTGGCGAGCTGATGCCCGGTGACCTGGCGCGTGAGATCGATGTGTGGGTCCGGCGAACGGCGCCCTCCCCGGCTGGCCTGGCCCGGCGAGAGCAAGCCGGGCTCGAGCTGCGGGCCGCGACCGCTGCCGCGTACGAACGCGTGAGTGCGCTGCTTCCGATCTTGACGGCGGAAGTGACCGCCGATCGGGCAAGGCGGAACCCAGGGACGCGGACCAACGTCCGTGCGCGGGCCGCGGAAGCCGAATCCAAACCGACCGAGCCTGCGTCTCCGGGCCGAGCGCCCCGTTCCGAAGTAGCCCCGGGCGCCGACTTTGCGGTATGGTCGCGGCTCGTGAGGCGGGACACGCGGGACCCGTTGGAGGGTGGCACGTCGTCGCACGATGTTGCGGGCGTCACGGTGCCGCACGCAGCGCCCGATCTCCATACCCTGGCCGAGCGGCTTGAGCCCGAGGTCAAGGCGACCATCGCTGCCGCGACGGCGGCGATCTCGAACGACTCGGTGCGGTCGGCGTTCGAGGCCTGGATGATCAGAGTTCACTCGGGACCGAGTCCCGACGCGTAGGAGTTGAGGATGACGAGCAGGACGTGGGGATGGGCGATCGGTTTTGGCTTCAGCCTCCTGGTGAGCGCGTGCTCGGGTGGTTCGACGACGGCGAACTCCAACTCGACGGGCAGTGACGCGACCGACGGGACCGACGGGACCGACGGGACCGATGGGACCGATGGTGCTGACGCCACGGACGGGACGACCGATTCCACCGATTCAACCGACGCCAGTGACGCCACGGATGCGACCGACGGGAGCGACGGGACGGATGGGGTCGACGCCACCGATGGCGTCGACGCGACCGACGGCACACCGGGCTCGAACACCTGCACGGAGTCGTCGCAGTGCTCGGGCGGTCAGGGCTGTCACGAGGGCATGTGCATCCTTGAGCCGGAGTCCGCGGCTGTCCTGACGGACAACGTAACCGACAACCCGGTCGAGGGTGAACCGAACCTCGATTGCGTCGGCAAGGCCCTCGTCCCCTCGGGCAAAACGGCCACCGTATATGGGATCATCGACCGATTCGGCGACGGTCGCCCGACCTACGACATGGAGGTCACCATCTTCAAGGCCGCCGATTGGCCGCCTGCGGCCTGCACGGGGCTGACGGATCCGGAGGAGGCCCACACCTGCTTCCGCGAGTTCAAGGAAGGCGGCCTCTCGACCTCCGAGCTGACCCTGCCGACCGACGAGGCGGACGGGCAGGAGTGCCAGCGCCACACCGATTGCCCGATGGGCTACGAGTGCATCGAGAAGAGCAGCATCGAGTACCGCTGCGAACCCAACTACGGCATGTATGAGATCGCGGGGGTCCCGACCAACACGCCGCTCGTCGTCCGTACGCGCAACCTGAAGCCGATCTACGAGTCGAAGTGGAAGGACACCTACGTCTACAACGCCGTCGTGCTCGAAGAGAGGCTCGAGGAGGGTGACCGATTCCGCATCAACGCGCTGATGGTGTCGTCCGGTCAATGGGTGACGGTCCCGACGACGCTCGGCGCCGGCCAGATCGCGCCCGGACACGGCGCCGTCGGTGGACGCATCCGTGATTGCCACACCGCCGACCGCCGCGGCTACACCATCGGCTTCGCGTCCGTCGCGCTCGAGGAGCCCGGCACGGCGACCGGTTACTTCAACAACAACGAGTACGACACGGTCCCGCTCGTCAACAAGTCGGACACGGACATCTTCGGCCGCTTCACCATCGTGGACGTGCCGCAGGGTTGGAACCGGCTCGCCGGCGTCGTGAAGGGCGGCGATGGCCAGATCGCCTCGCTCGGCTCCGAGTCCTTCTACCTCGTCCCGGATTCGCTGGTCGTCCTGGCCTTCCCGGGCAAGCTCCCGATCTTTACGAAGTGATCGCGATGAACTCGGCACGCTTCGGATTCGGCAAGACTTTCACGAGAGCGACGTGGCTCGCAGGGCTCGCCTCGTGCGGCCTCTGGGTCACCGGGTGCCAGCCGAAGGCGGACGACGCCGCCGACGTTCGGGCGCCGCCCCCGAAGGTCAACCTGCCGCCGAGCCCCGCGATGGTGGAGCCGAAGTTCGTAGAGAAGTACGCGGACGGGAGCTTCACCGTGTCTGGGCTCGTGCGGGCACGTACTCGCCAGCTCGGGAAACCCGCACGAGTGAAGGGGAGCGTGCAGTCGGTCACGCGCTGCGCCGACCCCGAGGTCCCGTGTACGCCACCGCCGCACGCCATCCTGGTCGACGATCCGACGCGTCCTCGTGAGAGGCTGCTCGTGGTTGGGGCGTCGGACACGCTCTTCCCGACGCTGCAGCAGGGGCAGTCTCCAATCCTGGAAGGCGACTACCTCGAAGCCGATCCGAGCGGGACCTTCGTGCGGATGGAGGGCGTGCTCGTGCTACACCCCGCGCCCACGGAGGGCGGCGGCGCTGCGCCGACGGAGGACGTCGCCCCTGCGGCAGCCCCGGCCGAAGCGCCCGCAGCCCCGGCTGCAGCGCCCGCGGCCCCGACCGAAGCGCCCGCGGCCCCTGCCCCTTAGTTCCCTCTTTTTCCGGACTTGGGCGCCTTGATGAAGGACCCGGTCGAGCTGTGGTCCTCGAGGATACGCCACCCGGCGTTCGTCTTTTGGAGCGCGAGGGAGGCGTAGCCCGTGCGGCCCATGCCGCGCTTCGGGATGAGCGTCCACTTCACCGTGGCGATGGCGAAACGCGGCGGGATCGGCTCGATGAGCCCATAGAGCGTCTCGCGGTCCGTCGTGTGGATGTCGAAGCGCGAGAGCTCGATGGCGAGGCGCCCCATGCTCCCGGCGGTCGGGTAACGTTCACGGTACTTGGCGCGGATGGACTGCCGTCCTTCGACGAGCTGACGACCCGACACGATGCGCGCGTCGTCGGTAAAGGCCGCCATGAAGCCGTCGAGATCGCCGCGCGACCAGGACTCGGCGGCCTTGAAGAGGAGGTCGTTCACCTCCTTCTCGGCGCGCCGCAGGTCATCCGAGATCCGGACGCGCCAGTAGAGTGAGACGCCGCGCCGACCCGTGTACGAATGCGGTCGAGAGAAGATCGGGTGCCCGAGGACCTCGGCGGCGGGCGCGAACTGGTAGCCCTGACGGGTGAGCCAGCCGAGCAACGTTTCGAGGTTGTCGCCGGTGATCGTGTCGAAGGTGAGCCTCAAGACCTGGGGCGAGTCGGCCCCCGCCACCCGATCGCCGACCGTCTCCGAGCGCCGAACGAGCGCGCGCATGGCCGCGAGCCAGTCCTGGGACAGCTCACCGAGGACCCTTTTGTCTTGTTCTCGCTTGGACTTACCGAGCTCCGCCCGGTACGCGGCGTCGAGCCCGCCGTCGACGAGATCCACGGTCGCGTCCACATGCCGGCCGCCGGCCGCCGCCATGGCGTTTTTGGCGGCGAGCTGGTGCTCGGACACGATCCCTTCGGAGAGGCCCGGGAACCGAAAGTAACGCACGGAACGCTGCTTCGCCTTGAGCGTGGCCAGCATGTCCGTGACGCCGCGTCGGCCGGTCTCGAAGTCCCCGAGCCAGGTGTCGAGCTCCGTCGCGCCGAGATCGCGGGCCGCGTGGCCGAGGCTGCCGACGTCGAGCCCGAGCTCGGTGAACTTGCGGAGCGCGCCCTCGTTCCCGCGGAGACGGTTACCCACGGCGAAGACGAGGGCCGGTGCCTGTACCTTCTTGAGCGCCGTCGCGAAGCGCGTCGCGAGAGCGAGGTTGCCCTTCGCGTCGAGCCCCGGCGCACCCGGGACACCGTCTATCGTCACCAGGAGGAGCCGTTCCGCCGACGCCGTTGGCGAGAACATCGCGGCCAGGAGGACCGAGAAGATGAACCGAAAGGTGAATTTGAGCCCGCGCGCCATGGGCCCGAGTATCCCTCGCGTGAGTCCGGGACGCGAGTTTAGGGCTCGTGACGGAACGCTGGCCGCGCCGAAGCTCAGCTGGGAGGCATACACACCTTGGTCGCCGTCCCCGCGGGGGCCGCGCAGCTCATCCCGGCGGCGCAGTCGAGCGCGCTGAAGCAGCGACGCATGCAGCGCTCCTCGCCCTTCCAGTTCGTGCACGTCGTCGAGAAGGGGCACGGCGAGTTGACGCACGACGGCGCGCACGTGCCGATGCAGCCGCCTTCTTTGCACCCGGCGTCGCTCTCGCAGGGCTGACCCGGATCACCCGCGCCGAGCACGACACAGAGGTATTTCCCTCCGCTCGCGGTGTTGCCGATGGGGTCGCCGAATCGACACGTCTCGCCGACGTCGTCATCACACGAGAGCGGGTCGGTCGGCCCCTTGCACGGGTTCTGACAGAAGGCCGACGCGGTTCCCCCGGGTGGGGCCGGGAGCGGCGCGCAACCCGTCTGGCCGGGGCACAGCGCGTCGAGCGAGCAGAGCTGGGTGCACACGCCCTTGCGATAAGCCGGCGCCAGCTCGCACACGACGCCACCGGCACAGTCACCATCGACGAAACACCCAGCCGACGAGCCGACGCACTTGCCCTCGGCGACGATGCGGCAGAAGCCGCTCTCGCAGTCCTGATCGGAGGTGCAGCCGGAGCCCGCGCCGCCGCTGCCGCCTCCGGGGAGGCAGACGGGGACGGGCGTGCCCGCGAGGCCCACCAGGAGGTCACAACGCGCCTCGCCAGGCACCTCGGCGCAGTCTCCGCCGATCTCACAACTCGGCAGGCAGGTCGGAGCGCCGTTCCAATTGGCGCAGGTCGTCCCCGCCGGGCACAACACGTCATTCGAGCAGCCGGTCATGGCGCAAAAGCCGCCCGGCGGGCCGCTGAGACAGCCGTGGGGTCCCGCACAGTCGGCGAGGCTCGCACAGGGCCCACCGGGCGGCGACGTGGTGGCCGAGAGCCCGATGCACCCGGCGCCGGGCGTGGCGCCCTCGTCGCCGGACTGCGGGGCGACCGGCTTACAGCCGTACCCCTCTCGGCACGCGCTGCCGTCGAGCGCGCAGCTCTCTACACAGGCCGTCGTACCGGCCTTCACTTCAGCACATCGGCTCCCTGTGGGGCACTCGGCGTCGGCGGAACAGTTGAGCACGGTGCAGTAGCCACCGGGCCAGTCGAGGCAGAGCCCGTCGTTCTGGCAGTCGGAGTCGGTCTTGCAGGACGAGCCGATGGTGCCGTCGCCCGGAGTCACGTCCACCGTATCCGGAGGCGACGGCAGCTCCACCTCGGCCTCCGCCGTGTCGCTCGTAACGCCTTCGTTGCCGTCGGTTTTGGCGTCCGTCTCGCCGCCATCGACGCCATCGACACCATCGGTGGCGACGTCGACGGGAGCGTCCGTATCGGCGACCGGCTCGCCAGACGTGCCGGACGCACCGCTACAAGCGGCCGTGAGGGGGCCCAAGACCCCGAGGAGAGAGCAAGTGAGGATGAGTCCGTTCCGTGACGTCGCCATGAGCCAACGCTACCCGAATCCGCGGCGAAGTGCCGCATGCGCAGGCGTCGGGTTTACGTCGCCGTCCGTCGGCTTCGCAGAGTAGAGTCGCCGCATGGTCCATCTCCTCCTACGGCTCGCGTTCGTCGTTCCCACACTCCTCGCGTGTTCGTCCGCGAGCGGGGGCTCGAGCCGCGCCGACGCCACGACCGCCGTCACCGCTGCCGCCTTTGGCGCCCGCTGCACGAGCGACTCGGAGTGCGAGTCCGGGCTCTGTCTCGCGAGTGATTACGCGCCCTTCCGCTTTTGCAGCGCCGCTTGCGATCTGCCGGATGAAGCGTGCCTCGACGACGATGGCGCGGCCGCGGGCTTCTGCGTCGCATTCCCAGCCGAGTTCGCTGCGAGTGAGAAGACCATCTGCCTCCCGCTCTGCGACGCCCTACCCGCCTGTCAGTCACTCGCCACGCAGTGGGAGAAATGCGAAGCCCCGAACTACAAAGGGAACCTCATTGGGACGAGCGCGACGGGCGTGAAGGTCTGTTCGGCACCGTCACAGAACGGCAAACCCATCGTGGACACGGCGACTTGCGCCGCGTGGGAGACGGGCTGGGAGACGCATGCGACCCAGATCAGCGTCTGCCGCGCCTACTGTAACTACCTGTCGACGTGCGGCGTCGTGCCGGACGGCGCCAACCTTGAGTGTTGCGCCTACGGCTGTTTTCGCGAGATGGTCGCCGCCGATGGTGAGATCGACATCCCCTTCGAGAAAGACGTGAAGTGCTTCGTGACCAGCTACAGCTCCGTTCAAGGGACCACCAAGGTGTGCACCGAACCCCCCATCGCCTGCGGTCAAGAGCCGGCGGACCCGACGCGGAGCGCCGATGGATCACGTGAGGCGGGGGGGACCTGATGCGCCTCGATGAAGACACGATGGCCGACCTCGCCGGCGATCTCATCGAGGGGCTCATCCCGGACGGACGCTTGGACCGCCTCGAGCGGGTCCTCGACCAGCGCCTCTCCGGACTCACAGTCCTCCTCGAAGACCTGCACCACCCCCAGAACATGGGCGCGTGTGTCCGAACGGCCGAGGCTTTCGGACTGACCGACGTGTGGGTGGTGAGCCGGCACGACGATCCCTTCCGGCCGACGCACAAGATCGCAAGAGGCGGCCAGAAGTGGATCGACATCCATCGAAACCGCGAGGTGAATGTCGCCCTCGATGACCTCGAGCGGCGCGGCTTTCGAATCCTCGCGACCAACCCAGACGCTGCCGACGCGCTTGAGGACATCGACTTCAGCGTCCCCACCGTCCTCTGTCTCGGCAACGAGATCGACGGTGTCTCCATCGACGTCTCAAGCCGCGCTCACGGCGCCTTCCGAATCCCGATGTACGGGCTCACTCAGAGCCTCAATGTCTCGGTGGCGCTCGGCGTCTGCCTCTACGAAGCGGCGCGGCGCCGAAGGGCCGCCATCGGCCGCGAAGGCGACCTGAGCCCCGAGGAGCGCGAGTCGCTGCGGGGCCGCTTCTTGACGCGGGCCGTCCGGACGTCACGCAAGATCGCGGAAGCGATCTCGAAGACCCGTTCAGCGAACTGACGCCTCGGACGCGCAGGAGAGCCGGCGGAGGCCCAGCCAGGACCACGAGTTCGAGCCGTGGTTGTGGAGGTGAAAGTACACCGACGTCCCCGCGGCGACCGGGCCGTCGAGCGTGAACGACGCCACCGACATGCCGCTCTCGCCGGGGATTGCGATTCGTTCGTCGAGGACGGCGGTGTCGCCGATTCGAACACTCACGTGCGCCTCTGCGGTTGGTCCGAGGAGCGTGAAGTGCCACACGCGCGCCTCGACGGTGTCGCCCGCCGACAGCGCGGCGGCGAGCGACCCGACGGCGGTGGTGTAGGCGCAGGCGCCGGTATTGATCGAATAGACGGGCTCACCCCCGAGCTCCTCGAAGTGCAACCCCTCGGGTGCACACGGGAAGTCGGCCGGTCGATCGGGGAAGGGATCGGCGTCGGGGCCGAGCGGCACGACCTCACGGAGGTCGACGAGCTCCGTAAGACACGGCGCAGGGGCCGGGGCGACGTCCTCGACCTGGGCGGCCGAGACATCCTCCTCGTACAGGGGAGCGTCGTCCGAGCAGGCGCTGACCAGCGCGGCGACCAGGTGAACGACGTTACTGCGGGAGCGAGTCAACGACGGCCTTCTTCCAATCGAAGCCGGACCAGAGGCCGCCCAGAGGCTGAACGATCGCCTCCGGGAGCGGCGCGATCGTCGTGGCGCCGAGGTCCACGGGCTCACCCGGCGGCAGCGGGGAGTCGGTGTTGAAGCCGCCGAGGCGTACCCACTGGAAGTATCGATCGCCCGATGTGTCTTGCAGAACACGGATATACGCCACCAGCGTGGTGCCGGACGGCGACGCCTCGAACTGGAACTCGGTCGTGCCGACGTCGCCCGCACTCGGAAGGACGACCTCGACCTCGGGTTCGATGACCATCTGTGTCCCCTGCTCGCACGGGAGAACCACGGTATCGAAGCGGGCCACGAGGAGGCGCACGCCGATGGCGGAGGGGTCGTCGAGGACCGACTTCGAGACCGTCCCACCGGCATCGACCGAGGCCGCGTCGGTGGGGAGTGGGATGGACACGATCATCTGGATCTCGAACGGAGGCTCTCCCGTCCACAGAGCGGACGCCGCCGCGGTGACGACTGGCGCGGGCTCCTGGGGCACACCCGCGGCAGGTTCGTCGCCCCAATCCGACCCGAGGGGCCACGTCACTTTCGGGATCGCTTCTTCCGTCGTCGTATGGTCGCAGCCGTCGCGCACGCAGAAGGGGCCGTCGCACTGCCAACAGCCGCAGATACCGGCCGTGCAGACGGCGTTACAGCCCGTGTTCCCAGCGCACATCGCGTCGTACTGACCCGACGCCGGGTTCGGTGAGGCGCCCGTGCAGGTCGGAGAGAAGGTGCAGGCGCCGCCCAAGCAGAGCCGGTCTTCCGTGCAGGGGGTCGCGTTCGGGGCGTCGTCGACGACGCAGATCCACTCGGTGGTCCCGGCGCTGTCGTCGTAGCGGGACGTCCAGCAGCCGTCCGGGTCCACGTCCTGGCAGGGCGCTGGCCCAAGCGCGCAGACGCCGGCTTGGCACGTACCGGCGGTGTGGACACAGGTCGATTCGCCACACGAAGCGCCTTCGTTGTGGGGCGTGGAGACGCAGGTCTTCGACTCGGGGTCCCACTCGAGGGTGGTGCAGGCGTTCGGATCGGCGACGGTGCAGCTCGGCTCGGTCTCGGCGTCCCCCGTGGCGTCGTTGCTTTGCGGCAGCTCGTCCAGCGCGGCGATATCCGAGGCGACGTCGGTCACGGGCACGTCGACCGGCGTCACGACGTCAGGGGACTCAGCGGTCGTCGCGGCGTCCGAACACGCGACGCCCAGGGCCACAACTACCATGACGTTTCGAGAGACCCTCACGAGAGCACCTCGATGGCGACCGGCCCGGCGGGGACCATATACCCGATCGGCTGGAGCCCCGGCGCGAGCGCTTCGAACTCACGCTGGTGTTCGGGGGCGACCGCGACGAGGAGGCCGCCGCTCGTCTGAGGGTCGGCGAGCAGCAGACGCGTCATGTCGTCCATGGGCCCTACGGAGGCGCCATAACTCGCCCAGTTTCGGTGGGTCCCACCCGGGACGCAGCCTTCAGCGAGGTAGTGGGCGACGGCGTCGAAGCGCGGGACGGCGCCCATGTCGAGCCGCGCGGTCGTCCCGCTCGCGGTGCACATCTCGCGCAGATGGCCGAGGAGCCCGAAGCCGGTGACGTCGGTCAACGCGTGGACCCACGGCTGCCCTCCGAAGAGCTCGCCGAGGCGGTTCAAGCGGAGCATCGAGTCGCGCGCGACGGTGGCGTCTTCGGGCCGCAACTTCCCGCGCTTCTCGGCGGTGGTGAGGATGCCGACGCCGAGCGGCTTGGTCAGGTAGAGGAGATCGCCGGGCGCGGCGCCGCCGTTGCGCTTCAGGTGGTCGATTCGGACCCGGCCCGTGACGGCGAGGCCGAAGATCGGCTCCGGACTGTCGATGCTGTGGCCACCGGCGAGCGGGATCCCGGCCTCGCTGCAGGCGATTCGGGCGCCTTCGGTCACGAGCCCAGCGACCTCGGCGGGGAGCTTGTCGACCGGCCAGCCAAGGATGGCGATGGCGAGCATCGGGGTGCCGCCCATCGCGTAGACGTCACTAATGGCGTTCACCGACGCGATGCGACCGAAGTCGGTAGGGTCATCGACGATCGGCATGAAGAAGTCGGTCGTGGAGATGATGGCGGTGCCATCGCCAAGATCGTAGACGGCCGCGTCGTCGCGTTCGCCGTTGCCGACCAGGAGGCGGGCGTCGATGGGGCCGGGGCTGACGCGCGCGAGGATGCGATCGAGGACCGCTGGCGCGATCTTACAGCCGCAGCCGGCGCCGTGACTGAACTGGGTGAGGCGAATCGGGAGGTCGGTCATAGGCGCAGCATGCACGAGCGGGTCGGGCGGAGCCAGCCCTGGCGAGCAGCCGCGCGACGGTCAGGTAGGGCCCAGGTCGACCCCCGTCTCCCGCAGTCGGTCAAAGAGGGAGCCGAGGACGGCCGGGTACGTGAAGTGACGGGCGACGTGCTCGCGGCCGGCCACGGCGACTCGCCCTCGAAGCGCCCCGTCGGAGACGAGCCGCTCCAGGGTGGCGGTGAATCCCCGCACGTCGGCGGGATCGATACGGAAGCCGTTCACGCCTTGGTCGATGACCTCCGAAGGACCGCCCGGGCCCGCAATGACGGGTCGCCCATAGCTCATGGCCTCGATGACGACGCGCCCAAAGGGCTCCGGCTGCGTGGAGCAGTGCACGCTGACGTCCACCTCGGGGAAGATGCGGCTGGCTTCCGACCGATCTTCGACGACCTGGACCCGGCTGCTCAGCCCCAGGCGCTCGATGGCCGCGAAGATCTCGTCTCGGTAGCCACGTTGAGCCCCGCTCGGGAGTCGGCCGTACAGGAATCCGTCGACCTCGGGATGGGCGCGCGCTACCGGCGCGAAAGCGTCGAGGAAGGCGATCTGTCCTTTCCACGGCATGAACATACCGACCATACCCACGCGCACGCGACCGTCTGCAGGGCGCGGGGCCGCGTCCGCAGCGCTCGGGAGATCGACACCGGGGTAGAGGAGGCGGGTGCGACTCGGGTCGGCCCCTTGGGCCAGGACGCTGTCTTCGGTGGTCTTCGAGACGCAGAAGACCGTATCGGCGAGCCCGACAATCCGGCGGAAGCCGCTGGTTCCGTCGGCGATCCCTTGCACGTAGCAGAGGAGCGGGACTCCGAGCATCTTGGCCGCGGCGACGCCCGCGACGTTGTGGATGATCCCGTTGTTGTTGAAGATGTGGGTCACGCCGTGACGTTTTCCCCACGCGGCGTAATACCCGCCGACCGTCCCGGCTGTGAGCCCGACTTCGGCGGCGAAGACGACTTTGCGGACGTGGCGCGGGACGTCGCCGCGCTCGTAGAGACGGTCCGAGACCATCGACTTCGGGTGCTTGAGCAAGGTAACGCCCGCGTCGCGGAGTGGCTCCCAACCGGGGCCGTCCCATGACCGAGCGACCGTGACTCGAACGCCGCGCTTGACGAGCTCAAGCGCGATGTGGCGCAGATCGATGAAGGCCCCACCGAAGCCGGCCGCTTCTTCGAACGCCAGAACGTGACCCTGCATGAAGTTCCCCCGAACTACCGGAACTCGACTATACGCCCGCGCCCCGCTAGCGCCAATCTGCGCTCGCTGACCCAAGGAGTATCGGTCGGTCTCGGAGCCGAGTTTGGCGGCCGAGGGCGAGTGCCCCTCCCGTCGGTCGGGCCTCCCAGGCCCAGTCCGCGCGTCGAGCGGGAAAGTCGGCCGGGCCAAAGTCAACCGCGAGGGTCTCCATGTCACCGCTCTTCACCGGCATGACGATGCGGAAATCACGCGATTCCGACGGTCGTGACCGGCTCACCCTGAGCGGGACACCGTGCCCTCGGTCGATGTGGCCGAGGCCGGCGCAGACCAGCACCAAGCGATCGGGCTCTTCGTCGAGGAGGGCGCCTACGCGACGGGCCATCGTCTCGTCCCGGACGAGCTGAGCCTGGTAGTACCGCTCGAGTGTGGCCATGTTGAAGCCATGGCCATGTGCATGGGCGTGTCGGAGCATTTGGTCGCGAAAGTAGAGCCGATGTGGGTCGTTGCCCGAATCGAGCGGCGGGAGAAGCTCACGAAGCGCGGGCGGGACGCCCGAGACGCCGTGGCGACCGACAGCCTCGGCCAGACCCGGCGGCGGGTTCAGCCCCACCATGGTGACGCCCTCGCTGCGGACCCAACGGAAGATCTCTCGATAGTGCGCGAAGTCGTGGCCCCAGACCTGACGCCAGCCGAGGCGGGCGAGGAGCGCGTCCTCATCGAGGCGCCCGGCGCTCCATTCGGCGAGCACGGCATCCGCGGCGGCGGGGAGCCACTCGACCCCGATGACGATGGGGCGCACGGCGTGAAGGCGGGAGGCGACCTCGACCTGAACTTCGTGGTGAAACGCGCTCGTGTGGACCTCGCCGACGTAGACCTGTGACACGGACGCGAGGTCCCGGACCACGGCTTCGGCGTCCGTCACCGCGCCCGTCGTGAAGTCGACGATGACGCGATTGTGCGAGAGCGGGGAGTAGGCTGGCGAGAGGGGCGTCGACGAGGCACACCCGAGGGTGGCCATGGCGGCGAGAGTCCAAGCGAGAGGCGCCCGCGGCCGGCGAAAGCGCTTCGGGCCGTCCTGCTTGGCGCTGGTCATCAACGCGCGTTCTCGTTCAACGACTCCGCAGGCGTCTTCATCCGAGGAGCCGCGGGCTTGGTGGGCGCGGTCGAGTCGTCGTCGAAGTTCTTCTCGGTAGGCGCGGCCACGGGCAGCGGAGTGGCCGAACCGGCGCCGCCCCGCTGGCGAGCGGCGATCTCCCGTTCGATCTCGGCCAAACGGGTCCGGGCGGTAGCGCCCATCTTGGTGTCGGCGAGCGCCTGCCGAAGCAGATCCCGCGCCGCTTCGAGCCGGCCGAGCCGCATCTCGACCTGAGCGGCGTCCACAAGGACGGCCCCTCGGTAGGCGTAGCCGCCGTGCTGGTCGAGGAGCGCCTTGTAAGCCCGCGACGCCTGTTCGAGCCGGTTGGTCCGCTCGTAGGACTCGGCGAGCCGGTGCCGCGCTTCCGCGGTCCGACCGTCGGCGACTGGCGCGGCGACCTTGGCGACCTTGACCGTGGCGTCTTTTACCGTTCGCTCAGGGGCGCTCTTGGACTCGACGGCGGGCGCCCGCTCGGCGTCCGGGGACGGGATGCCGGCGAGATACCCTTCGAACTCCTGAATGGCCTGATCGTAGCGTTGAGACCGATAGAAAGCCTCGGCTTGTTCGAAGCGGCCGGCTCCCGGAGCGCCTGCCGTGGTGCGGCCGGCGGTGCTGCCCGCGCCGCCTTGCGCGCCGAGCCCGCCGAACTTGTCGTAACCGGTTGCCGGGCTGCCATTGCCCTTACCGTCCGTCGCCAGACTGCCCACGGATGGCGTCGCAGGCGCGACCCCCTGCGCGTCCCGTCGCGGCAGGGAGGTCTGCGTCAAGGGAGGTGGCGCCGCGGGTGGCGCGGTCTGCACAATGACGGCGGGCGGCGCCGATGGCGTGTCGGTCGGCCGCGGCGGAAGCTTCACCTCGCTCCGGGCCTGCTGGCGAAGCGCCTCGTTCGCGAGGGCACCGTCGACGACAGCGTCATCGGTCGCTGGTACCGGTCTCGGCTCAGCGAGCGCCTCCTTGGCCTGTAGCTTGTCCGCGAGCGCGGGCGCTTCAGCCGCCGGCTGGGCGTAGTCCATCTTCTTCTTGGGCGCGGCGTTACCGGGGCCGGTCGACTTCGCCGCCTCTTCGGCGACCTTCGGGGTCCCCTCGTCCTGCTCTCTGTCGAGGAGGCCATTGTCGGCCCTGTCATTGTTGGCGTCCTGACTATCGGTGTTGAGGCTCTTCGCGAAGTTGGCCACTCGCGGATCGGCCGCCGAGGGCACTTCGGTCTCTCGACGTTGGACCTCGACCGGGATGAGGGCGCGAGCTGGCGCGGCGGCCGCCTCCGGCTTCGCTTCGTTCTTCGGTTCAGCGAGGTCGGCTACGCCGACTCGATTGGCCGCGTCGCCGAAGCCAGCACCGTAGGCGCCCTCTGTCGGCACACCACCCACGACCGGCCCGAGACCGGCGCGTCGGTCGAGCGCAGCGTTGTCTCTATCCCCGGCCTGGACCGCGACGGCCTGCTGGGCCACACGTTCGCCCTCCCCCATCGGGCCCGCGGTCGGCGCGGCAGCGGCGCCCATGGGCACGGCCGCCTCGAACGCGGTCGGTTCGACGACGGGGCTCGGGATCGGGACTGCGGCGACGGTCTCGGTGGTCACCTCGCCTTCGACCGCGACCGCCTCGGGGGAGTCGGCCGCTGCAGTAGTGGCCGTCGTAGGCGCTGGGGCCTCGGCGGCGCGTCGGTCGTCGTCCTCGATGGCGACCTCGTGCATGGAGCGATCACGGCTCGCCTCACGGTCGGCCGACGAGAGGGTGGCGACGCTCGCGTCCGTCGGCAGCGCCGGCTGATCCTTCTTCTGCGAGGAGATCCAAACCCCGGTGCCGACCACGGCAGCGACGACGAAGGCAAACCCAGCCGCCGGACGGAGGAGCAACGCGGAGAGGGACTGCCAGAACGTGGGGGATGGCGCTGGGACAGCGAGCCGCGCTTCCCGCTGGAGCTTCATGAGCAGCGCCGACGGCGCCGCGGGGACTTCGGCGGCTTTGCGAATGAGCGATCGGGTCCCTTCGAGGGCCGCCACTTCGGACGCGAGTGCGGGATCCTGCCGGAGGGATGCCTCGAAAGCAGATCGCTCTGCGGGCGAGAGCTCGCCGTACAGGTAGTCGATGATCTGGTCGCGGCGGTCCATGGTCGTACTCATCGGCCCGCGGCCGACGTGTGGAGATAACACGCCGGCGAGGCAGTAGAGAGGATAGGCAATCGGGCGCGAAGTTGCATCAGGCGCGTCCCTCCGCGAGGTCCGCGAGCTGCGTCCGCAAGAACTCGAGGGCGTAGCGCATGCGCGACTTGACGGTGTTCTCGGACGTCTCCACGACGACCGCGATCTCCTGGAAGGAGAGCTGTTGGAACTCTCGAAGCACGAAGACCATTCGTTGATCCTCGTTCATCTTCGACATCGCGGCGTCGAGTCGCGCCGTAAACTCCGCGTCGGCGTAGCGCCGATCGGCCATGACCGACGGGTGATCGTCTTTGACCGAGTCCCCGAGTGACCGATCGTCGTCCGCCCCGAGTGGCGCATCGAGCGACTTGTGCCGCCGAAAGCGCTGCTTCCGGCTGTGGTCGATCACGATGTTCTTTGCGATGGTGAAGAGCCATGTCGTGAACTTCGCTCGTTTCTCGTACTTCCGAGCGCTGCCGATGACGCGCATGAACACGTCCTGGAGCAGCTCTTCGGAGGTAGCCGCGTTACCCGTGTTGCGCACGAGGAAGTTGAAGACGGACTGATAGTGTCGACCGAGCAGCGTGTCGAAAGCGCGCGCGTCCCCCTGTTGGTAACGCGCCATGAGCTGCTCGTCCGAAAGGTCGTCCAGCAACGTCCTGCCTGCGGCCGATGCGGAATCGCACCAGCGTCCGTGTCAACGCGCGAAGTGGAGAAGCGATCCATTCCGACGTGTCGTATCTCTCGAATCCGTGGCCGCGGGCGCCGAGTACCCGGCGTCTCGCCCCCGGATGGGGACGCTGGCGGGGCTCATCGCCAACTGGCGACGCACGTCTCCGAGCGCCGGAGCATACGCCCGATTTCGGGCTGGGCAACTCTCTGAACACCGGCGTCCGCAGCGGCCGTGACGCGCCATTGCTGACCGCCATCCTTGACGAGGGGCCACCCGGGTGGAAGGCTCGCGCCATGCCGCGCCCAATCACCGTCGTGCCCCGTCCCGAGCCCCTCGTGCTGTGGCGTCGGCTCGTCGTGCTCGCGGCAGGGCTGATCTTTGTGTCGAGTCTCCTCGCAGCGCCGGTCGCGTCGGCGGGTGAGATCCCGGAGATGCACCGGCGTTCCGTGCTCGCGCTACTCATGTCGCCGCGTGGGTTCCCGACCAAGGCGCAGGTGTGGCGCACGGGCAAGCTCGAGGACACGAACCGGATCTTGACCGAGCTCGCGGCCGACACGCAGGCGAACATCGTCCTCCAGCTCAACGCGGTCCGGGCGCTTGAGTACTTCCCGACCAAGAAGACGGAGGAGGTCCTCATGACCCTCCTCTATTCGCGGGGACAGAGCGCCGCCCACAAGCGCGCCATCCTCCGGTCGCTCGCGCGCACCTTCGGGGTGCGTATGTACTTCGAAATACTGCCTTTTCTTCGGGACTACGAGCCCAAGATCCGGGCGGGCGCGGCCATGGCGATCGCCGAGATCGACGACGGGCGCGTCAAGTCGCTCCTGATGAACTTGCTTGAGACCGAGCCCGAGATCGAAGTGCGGCTCGCAGCCGAACGCGGCCTCGTGATCCTCGAAGAGCGCGAGAAGTCGGAGGCGGGCAAGGTCAACACCGAGTTCGAGGGTCAAGACCTCGTCGATCCGCTTCGCCTCGACAACGAGGTGGTGATAGAACCCGATCCTCGGGCAGAACGCCCCCGGCGGCCGCAACGGACCGACCGGCCCCAATAGGACCCGCCATGACCGCTCACCGCTCGTCCTCCGCCGCCCACGGAACCCTGTCGCCGTCCCGCCTCCGTGGCGCCATGACCGCGCTGGTCACGCCCTTCCGGGCGGACGGCAAAGTCGACGAGGCCGCCCTGCGCAGCCTCATCGAGCGCCAGCTCGAGGCCGGCATCACGGGCCTCATCCCGTGCGGCACCACCGGCGAGACGCCGACGCTGAACCACGATGAGATCGCGTCGGTCATCCGCATCACGGTCGAGGCCGTGCGCGGTCGCGTGCCGGTCATCGCTGGGACGGGTTCGAACAGCACCCAAAAGACGATCGAGGCGACCCGTCTCGCACGCGAGCTCGGCGCGGACGCCGCGCTCGTCGTCACGCCCTACTACAACAAGCCCGGCCCGAAGATGCTCGAAGCGCACTACCGCGCCGTCGCCGCCGAAGGTGGGCTGCCGGTCGTGCTCTACAACGTGCCGGGTCGCACGGGCATCAACATGTCCGCCGACACGACGCTCGCGCTCGCCGAAGTGCCGGGCATCGTCGCCATCAAGGAGGCGGCCGGCGACCTCGCGCAGGTGCAGGCCATCCTGGCGGGACTCCCCGCGGGCTCCTCGTTCCGCGTCCTGAGCGGCGACGACAACCTCGCGCTCCCGATGTTCGCGGTGGGCGCCACTGGCGTCATCTCGGTCGCCTCCAACGTGCTGCCGGCCGAGGTGAGCGCACTCTGGAGCGCCTTCGAGCGCGGCGACGTCGCGGGCGCCGCCCGGCAGAACCTCCGGCTCTTCCCGCTCTTCCGGGCGCTCTTCGTCGAGTGCAACCCGGTCCCGGCCAAGGTCGCCATGCAGCAGCTCGGCCTGTGCACGGACGTCGTCCGCATGCCCCTCGGCCCCGCCCAGCCGGCCACGGTCGAGCTGATGAAGAAGGTGCTGACGACGCTCGGCGCCTCGTGAGCGCGGACGACACGCGAATCCGAGTCGGTGTCGCGGGCGCGGCGGGCCGCATGGGACGCGCGATCCGGAGCGCCATCGCAAACGACACCCAGGCGATCGCCACCCACCTCTGGGAGGCGCCGGCCCATCCGGCCGTCGGCACGGCGGACTCGGGGCAGCTCATCGCCGGGGGACCGCCCGAGGCGCCGGGCGCGGTCGACGTCATCATCGACTTCACCTCACCCGCGTCCACCCGCGCGCTCCTCGACCACTGCGTGCGCCTCGGGACGCCGCTCGTCATCGGCACGACGGGGCTCTCGCCGGACGATCACGCCGCCATCGACGCGGCGGCGCGCACCATCGCCGTGCTACAGGCCGCCAATACGAGCGTCGGGGTGAGCGTGCTCGTGCACCTCGTCGAAGAGACCGCCCGCCTCCTCGGCGACGGCTTCGATCTCGAAGTGGTCGAAGCGCACCACCGGCACAAACGAGACGCGCCGAGCGGCACGGCGCTGGCGCTGGTCTCCGCGCTCGAACGCGGTCGCAGCGGGCTCTCACGCACCTTCGCTCGTCACGGCGACATCGGACCGCGACCGCAGAACGAGATCGGTGTCCAGACCATCCGGGGTGGCGACGTCATCGGCGAGCACACCGTCTTCTACCTCGGGAGCGGCGAGCGGCTCGAGCTCACGCACCGCGCGACCGACCGAAGCCTCTTCGCGAACGGCGCGCTCAAGGCAGCGAGCTGGCTCGCGGGGCGCCCAGCGGGCCGCTACACGATGCGGGACGCGCTCGGGCTCTGACGCCCGGTCAAGGTCCGACTCAATCCAAGATGAAGTGGCTCATCGACGGCGGGTGAAAACGCAGCCGCGTCGCGCGGTGGTGTAGCCAGCGCAACGGCCCATGCTGGGCTTCGAGTTCGCGCCCGAGCTCGGTCTCTTCGAAGTCGATGAGCCGCCCGTCCTCTTCGACCGGCTGGTCGTGTGGCGCCGAGATGCCGTTTCCAGCGACGTGGAGCCAACGGAGGCGGCTCGAAAGCGGGGACGCGCACAACGAGTCGAGGCCCGCGCGGGTGAGGCCGTTGCGCCGGAGGTCGAGCCAGCGGAGCGACGTCAGGTGTTTCGACCTCGCGAGGCGTTCGGCGCCGGCGTCGCCGATGCGGCTCTCGATGAGATCGAGCGAGACGATGCCGTCGAGGATCCCCGTATCGAAGAGGACGTCGAGGTGCAGCTCGGCCTTCGATAGCGAAAGCTCCAGCAGCGGCGCGACCTTACGGATCGCGTCGGCCCGCATGATGAAGACGCCTGCGTCCGTTTTGACGTGCTGGACGAAGCCGCGCTTGAGGGTCGCCGAGACGCCCAGGGCGCCGACGCCGTCGTCGAAGTCGGGGCGTTCGAGGCGCTTCTCGTCGGCGAGCATCGTCCCCAGCTGACTGTCGTCCATGGCTCGCTCAGCGGCGGCGCGACGCACTTGGAGGCGGATGAAGTCGGCGCGGGCGCGATCGCCCGTGAGCGCGTCGGCGGCCGTGAGACGCGGGCGGTCGTCGGTGGGCGAGGCGAGGATGGGGGCGAGCAGTGCGTGTGGGATGGCCAAGGGCACCTCAGGCCGCGTTTCGAGTCGGCGACTCCGGCCTCACGGACTTTAGGGCCGCACGGGACACGGCGCAAACGGGGCGCCGGAACTCGCCTTGACCTCCCCGCCCTGCACCCGGACACTCGACGCGTGCGCCCTGCCCCGCCACGCGAGCTCTGGAGACACGCCATCGCAGCGACCGTGCGGCTCATCCTCGCGGCCGCGTCGCTGGCGTGCAAGGAGAACGAGGTCGAGATCCCGGCGACCGATCCACTGGGGCTCGAGGGCGCCATTTGGATCGATGTGACGTTGACGCCGGAGTCGGGTGCACCGGGCGCCGAGGTGCGCGTCGATGCGCGCGTGTTCGGCCCGAACGACCTCACGCTCGACCTCGATGTGCCGGGGCTCGTGTCGATCCCCATGACGCGGGTCGGAGCCGAAGGCGGGCAACAGGTCTATACGGCGACGGCGGTCGCGAGGAGCACCCTCGGCCTCCAGACCTTTGGCGTTCGCGGGTTCACATCGGGGGTCAACGTCCTTGGCTACGCCAGCTACGACGCGACGAAACAAGGCCCTTGTGCTGCGGGCGAGCTTCGAGAGGCGGGGCGTTGCGTACCGCGATCGAACGGCCACGCCCTCGAAGCGACGGGCTACGCGCTCATCTCGCTGGGCCACCCTGCCGGCGTCGATCCCGAGGACAAAGACATCCGGTCGATGCTCCATCCGCGACAGCTCGTCCGAATCGGGAACGCCACCGTCGGCTGCCATTCAGACCACATCGGGATGGTGTGGCTCGGCGACTATCTGCAGGCCGGCACGCTGCAAGCGGCCATCGACGGGACGCTTGCCGATCTCGACCAATTCTCCAAGGACGACGGGGTCACCCCTCGGACGGAGACCGTCTTCACCGACATCGATCCGGACCTCGGCTTCTGCGAGAACTTCGCTTACGCCCCCCAGGACGACGCCGGACTGACGGGCCTCGGCGCGGGGTTCGTCGGGGTCGGGGTCACCTCCCATGGCGGCTCCGGGAGCAAGAAGGGGGGCCTCGCCGTCTGGGCCATCCCGAACGCCGATGCGCCGAAGTGTAGCGCCTGCGACGCCCGCTTCGACGCGCCCAAGCTCCTGCACCTCTACGCCGACGACATCGGGTACGCCGGAGTCGTCTTCGACGGGGACATCCTCTATGCGGCTCGGGAGCCGAGCTCGCTCGCGGTCTTCCGGGTCGAGCCGGACGGGGCGCTGTCGCCGCTCGCCGAGATCGTGGTACCCGAGCTCCGCAGCGTATGGAAGGTGGCGCTCTCGAAGCGAGAGGATGGGCAGAAGGTCCTCTTCATCTCGGACCCGTCGCCACCGAGGGACGATGTCGTGGTCACTGTGACGGAGGGCCCCGAAGGCCTCGATCACTTGGGGGTGGAGCACCATGAACGCGCCGGGCGGCTCTTCAGCGTCGACGTCACCGAGCCTGCCGCACCCGTCACGCTCGGTTGGGGCCCGACGCAAGGCGCGACGAAGGGCATCGCGGTCCTCCCGAACGACGTCGTCGCCGTCGCCAACGGTTCGGCCGGGATCGAGCTGATGGACGTCAGCGATCCGGTGGAGCCGACCTCCGTCTGGATCGAGGACACCCCAGGGACCGCCAGCAACGTGAGCTACGCGAACGGCTACCTGACCGTCGCCGACTGGGACAATGTACGCCTCTACGATGTTGGCGAGCGCGGCGTCCTGAGGCTCATCGACTCCACCGACATGGGCCTCTTCGCCGAGCTCTTTGCGACGCTGCAGTCGATGCCGGGCCCGGAAGGCTCCAACGCGCCAAGTAGTGATTCGGGCGGCGAGACCGGCGATCCAGGCCCGGCCTTCTTGCCGACGCTCGCCATCGGGTTCGTACACCTCGACGCGGACGGGACCTTCTACGCGTCCGACCTCGACCGCATCTTCTTCGGCAAGATCGCGCCGGGGGCGCGTGCCCCCCGTCTCCTCCTCCAAGATGGACGAAAGCAGGTCCGGACCGAGATTGGAGCCGCGACGGACACGATCCCAATCAACGTCGTCAATGGCTCGACGTCCCCGACGTGGGTCCGCATGGACGTGATCTCCGGCGCCAAAGCCGCCAGCTCTCTCATCCTGCCGCCGGGCGGTTCCGGCGTGTTCGAGGTCAAGGTGGACACGCCTCCGGGCGGCGCGCCCATCTCTCAGCTCTCCTTCTCCACGGCGGGGCCCTACCCCAGCTCGCGGACCGTTCGACTCGAAGTCATCCAGGGACAGTTCAACGTCGGAGACGTGGCGCCTCACATGGCGCTACCGGCGATCAACTGGTGCGAGGCTGGTGAAGACTGCGATCTGGAAGCTCGGTGCGTAGATCTCTACGAAGCGCCTTGGCGCGACCGACCTTTCTTGATGGCCGTCTTCACCTCGTGGTGACCCGTCTGCGGTCTGGAGTTTCCAGACCTCATATCGACGTTGGACCAGGCCTTCCCGAACGGTGAAGTGACCTACATGGGGGTCAACTGGAACGAGTCGCGGGCGTCCGTGGAAGCCTACTTGCGCGACACCGGCCTGCGTGTCCCCATCATGATGGACAACCCGGCCTTCTGGGCCGAAGAAGCGCCCGGCTGCGCCGTCATCCCCGAGGGCCAAGTGACGCTGTCGAACCTGTTCTGGAACAAGATCGGGAGCCCGACCCTCGACCCGCCCTTCCCGACGCACGTGATCATCGACCACCATGGAAAGTTCGCGTACCTCGCCCGCAACCACAATCCGGACCGAGTCGTGAAGGTGCTGAAGGATCTCGTCGCCCAGCAGGAGGCCGAGCAAGCCGCCCAAAAACAATAGGGGTTGCGCGCTCAGAACAGTGCCGGGCGTTGACAGCCACCGCGGGGGCGTCAATCATCGCGCGGTCCACGTCGCACCCGCTGTCGGGTGGACGTTTGGTCGGAACGCGCCGGCGCGATGAGCCGGGTACCGCCACGTCTTCTAAAGGTTCTCCATGGTCGACCTCAGCTCCCTCCCCAGCGACATCACCCCCGAGAACTTCTTCACCGAGGTCCTGCCGGAGGTGCTTGGCGATGTCGAACTCCCGTCGGGCCTCGGCACCGAGCGCATGCAGTTCAACATCACCGGCGACGGTGGCGCGAGCTACCACATCGGTATCGACGGCGACGGTGACCTGACCATCGAAGAGGGCCAAGCCGGCACCCCGCCGATCGCCGTCACCGCGTCGATGGACGCGTTCCGCTCCATCCTGGCCGGGGACCTGCGCGACCGCATCCTCAGCGCGACCGGCGCCGTCATGATCGGCCCGAAACAGCTTCGCAAGGCCTTCATGCCGGACGCGAAGGTCCAGAAGGTCAAGGCGATCAAGGGCGACGTGCAGATCCGCATCGAAGACGGCGGTGACGTGACGGCGGTCACCACGACCTTTGGCGGCGGCACGCCCAACACCACGACGCCGGTCTGTCGCGTCTCGATCGGCGTTCCGTCGATCCTCGAGATCGCGCAGAAGAAGGCCAACCCCCAACAGCTCTTCATGCAGGGCAAGATCCGCATCGAAGGCGACATGAACATCGTGTTCCAGCTCATGGGCATCCTCTCCGCGCCCAACTGAGCTCGCGGGGGATCGGCCCCTGCACACGGCCCCCACGTCGGGCCGAATCGCAGGACGCCACGCCATCCATCGGCGGCGGCGAAGCGAAAAGTCGCCCGACTGTCAAGGAGTTGACCGCTCCTCCTTGACTCCCTCCGTCTCACCACTAGACTCCCCGCTCTTCGCTCGCCCGAAGGCGCTTTGCGTCCCATGGCGGCGAGTCCAGACGGTGTCATCACGGTGGTGCGAGTCGTTCGGGGCGGCACGCATCAGACAAACGGGGCGAGGGGCGGCGTCGGGTGAACAACGCGGTTACCGAGCAGATCATCGGCGAGATGAAGCGTCGCACGAGTCTCGTGCAGCTCATCGGCGAACACGTCACGCTGAAGAAAGCGGGGCGTAGTCACGTCGGTCTGTGTCCGTTCCACGCCGAGAAGGGCCCGAGCTTCCACGTCACCGATTCCGAAGGCTTCTACTACTGCTTCGGTTGTCAGGCGCGCGGCGACGCCATCACCTTCCTGCGCGAATATCTCGGCATGTCGTTTCGCGAGGCACTCGAGCGCCTCTCCGAGAGGACTGGGATCCCGCTGCCATCGAACGACACGGGCCACGCGGACCCGAGCGCGTCGCGGGCCGCCCGAGAGAGCCGCGACCGCCTCTACGCACTCAATCAAGACGCCGCGAGCTACTTCCGGTCCAGCCTCGGACCCGAGGCCGTCTCCTACCTCATCGAGAAACGAGGCCTCTCCCCGGAGACCATCGAGACCTTCGGCGTGGGCTGGGCTCCAGACGCGTGGGATTCGCTCTCCGGTCCGGTGCTGAACACCTTCCAGCGCCAACGAGACGCCGTCACCGTGGGGCTCGTGGCCCAGCGAGAGGGTGCTGGCAGAGGGTACTACGACCGCTTCCGTGGGCGCGTGATGTTCCCGGTCTACACCATCGCGGGCCAGGTGGCGGGGTTCAGTGGGCGCACGCTCTCGAGCGACCCGGAGACGCCCAAGTACTTGAACTCACCGGAGTCCGAGGTCTTCGCCAAGGGCGAGCTCCTCTTCGGGCTCCATCAAGCGCGCAAGTTCATCCGCATGCGTGGCCGGGCCATCGTGGTCGAAGGCAACGTCGACGTGCTGTCGATGGTGCAGGCGGGTTTCCAGGAGACGGTGGCGCCCATGGGCACGGCGCTGACCGAGGCGCAATGCCAGCTCCTCGTGCGCCTGTCGAGCCAAGTCGTGCTCGCTTACGACGGCGATAACGCCGGCCAAGCCGCGACTCGCAAGGCGGCCCCGATCCTCCTTGCGGCCGGGGTCAATGGTCGTGCCGTAACGCTCCCGCGAGGCGAAGACCCCGACTCCTTCGTCCAGAAACATGGTGCAGAGGCCTTCGAAGCCCTCGTTGCAAGTGGCCGCCCCCTCTTCGACGTCATCGTCGACGAGGCCATGGCCCCGTTTGACGGTAGCGTCCCGGCCAAAGCCAGGGTCGTCGAGGCGCTCGCCCCCTCCTTTAGTCTGCTGGCGACACAGGCCGAACGCGACCTCTACCGAAAGCGGCTTGCCGCGAGCCTCGGGGTCCTCGAAGGCGATCTGAACCGCTGGCTCGCGAGCGCCCGCGGACGCCCGCCACAGTCCGACGCGCCCGCCGTCTCGAGCCCCCCGACGCTCTCGGCACGGCCAGCGCCGAAGCTCGAGAAGGCGCTGATGGAGCTGCTGCTCCGGCACGCGAGCGCGCTCTTGCCGTTCTGGGCCGCGCGAGATACCGGCGACCTCATCACGCACGCGGGCGTTCGAGCGGTGCTCGACGCGGCGTTGCAGGTCTACGAGCGCGTTGGTTTGCTCGATGGTGCCATGCTCCTCGAGATGTTGAGTGACGCCGGGCGCCACGACGCCCAGGTCGCGGTGGTGCGCATCCTGTCGGCCACGGACCCCTTCGACGGCGATCCGGAGCGGGCCTTCGTAGATCTATGCGACGCACTCGACGCTCAGGCGAGAGCGCGAGACGACGAACGAGAACGAGCCGAGCTCGCCCGCCTCAGCGTGGACGATCCGCTCGAAGCATTAAGGCGAATGGAAAACACCGCGGCCTCCCGGGCTGCGGACAACCGCGGTCTCAGTGGAGGCTAGTGTGACGCAGGGGACGGAGACGGTGGGGACGAACGTGGACGGTGGGGAGGCGACGGTGAATCCGTCGGCCGCCCAAGCTGGCACGCCGTCCGCGGTGGCTGACGGTACGACCACGCCGGACGGTGCGACCACGCCGGGCGGTGTGACCACGCCGGACGGTGTGACCACACCGGGTGGGGCGACCACAGCCGAAGGTGGTACCGACGTTGGCGTCGTTGCGGCCGCGGTCGTCGAGTCGACGAGTGGGGGCGACCTCGCCGCCGCGCCGAGCGAGACCAATAACGCTGCCGCACCGACGACGGACGCGACCGCGGCGCCTGCCAAAGTGAAGGCCGTGGCGAAGGCCAAGGCCGTGGTGAAGGCGAAGGTCGACGATGCCGCCGCCACGCCCGACACCAGCGCGGAGCCCGGTGCGAGCGACGCCACCACGGCGGTCGCCGCGAACGAGGCGCCGACGGCAGCCCCCGCGAAGTCAGCCCCGAAGGCCGCCGCGCCCAAGGCGGCCGCCAAACCCGCCGCCAAGTCCGGTGACTCCGCCAAAGCCGACGACGCGCCCACGCCGGTCGCCGCGGCGGCCGGAGGCGCAGGAGCCGAGAAAGCACAGCCGAAGAAGCTCGTGCCCGCAACGTCGGCCAGCGCCAAGGCGCCATCAGCCGATTCGACCTCCGCAGCCCGCAAGGAGGCGGCGGTCAAGACAACCTCATCCCAGTCTGTGGCGCCCGCGAAGGACACCAAAGACAGCAAAGACAAAGCAGTACCCGCAAAGGATCGACCGTTGTCAGCCAAGCCCGCCGAAGCCAGCAAGCCCACATCTGCCGATCGTCCAGCCCCCATCAAGCCGGGCGCTCCGCGCTCGTCCGACGCGCCGCCGTCGGGTGATGGCCAAAACGTCTCGAAGCCGAAGCCGCAATCGCACGAAGACAACGGCAGCGAGTTCGGGCCGAGTGATCTCGATGAGATGGGCTTTGGCGGCCACAAGATCCGCCTGGTCGAGAACGAGGAAAGCGAAGACGCCGAGCGTGACAACAATGACCCGTCGAAATCGGCGGACAAGCGAGACGACGCCTCCGACTACCGCACGAACGACCCCGTTCGTATGTATCTCCGGAAGATGGGGTCGGTCTCGCTGCTGACCCGCGAAGGCGAGATCGAGATCGCGAAGCGCATCGAGTCCGGCGAGCAGAAGGTGCTCGGCGCCGTGCTGCCGACGCACATCTGCCTGCGCGAGATCGTGCTCGTCGAGCAACGCCTCCGCGAAGGCAAGATGAACATCAAGGACGTCGTGAAGGGCTTCGGCGAGCACGAAGACGGAGTCGACGTCGCCGCGGTCACGAAGAACGCCGTCACCGAGAAGCTGCGTCGCTCCGTTGAGCTTTACACCGACTTCTGCCGAGTGGAGGACGAGCTCGATAAGGAGACCCCCGCGTCCAAGGCCCGGCCGAAGCTCGAGGCCGAATTCGCGGCGATCAAGGCTGACGTGGTCGAGACGCTGAAGGCGGTGAACCTGAACCGCAAGCGCATCGAGACCGTCGTGACGGAGATGAAGTCGCTCGTGCGCAACGTCGTCAAGGCGGAGCTCGAGGTGAACGAGCTACAGCGCAAGCTCCGGCTCGACGTGGACGCGCTGACGGCGCTGGCCGCGCTCGCCGAGAAGTCGCCGGCCGACGCCGAGGCCAAGCTAAAGTCCAAGGGGCTGACGCTCAATCAGGTCATCGAGGCCGAGAAGTCGATCCGCTATTCGCAGCGCAAGGTGAAGCGCGTCGAGCAAGAAGCAAAGCTCTCGGTGAAGGCGCTTCGCGAGATCTACGCCACGGTCTCCAAGGGCGAACGCGAAGCCGAACGCGCCAAGAGCGAGCTGGTCGAGGCCAACCTCCGCTTGGTGGTGTCGATCGCGAAGAAGTACACGAACCGCGGCCTGCAATTCCTCGATCTCATTCAGGAAGGCAACATCGGCCTGATGAAGGCGGTCGACAAGTTCGAGTACCAGCGGGGCTACAAGTTCTCGACCTACGCGACCTGGTGGATTCGTCAGGCGATCACGCGAGCGATCGCCGATCAGGCCCGAACCATCCGCATCCCGGTCCACATGATCGAGACCATCAACAAGCTTATCCGCACGAGCCGTTACCTCGTTCAGGAGCTCGGCCGGGAGCCGACCCCGGAAGAGATCGCGGACAAGATGGACATGCCGATCGACAAGGTCCGGAAGGTCCTCAAGATATCGAAGGAGCCCATCAGCCTCGAGACGCCGATCGGCGAAGAAGAAGACAGCCACCTCGGCGACTTCATCGAAGACAAGCGCATTCAGTCGCCGGCCGACGCGGTCACATCGCGCAATCTCGCCGAGCAGACCCGCAAGGTGCTCGCGACCCTCACCCCTCGTGAGGAGAAGGTCCTGCGAATGCGCTTCGGGATCGGCGAGAAGGCCGACCATACGCTCGAAGAGGTCGGCCAGGACTTCTTCGTGACGCGCGAGCGTATCCGCCAGATCGAGGCCAAAGCGCTGCGGAAGCTTCGCCATCCGAGCCGCTGCAAGAAGCTCAAGTCCTTCATGGACACCTGATCCATCCGCACCCGGGCCGGCGCACTCCCCGTGCGCCAGAACCCCGGTTGGGTGGACAATGTTCGTCGAAAACGGACACGCATCCCCGCCGCCGAGACCGCTTCTGTTCACGGCTGGACTCGGGTAGAACCCGGTCATGCGTTTCGCCTTCAAGTCGCTCCTGGTCCTCGTGCTCGCGTGCGCCGAGCCACCGAACTTCGACCCCGACGTGTCGGCTGCCTACAGGAGCTTCGTCGACGCCGTCCGCGCCAAAGACGGGGCCAAGCTCTGGGAGATGACCCCGGAGCCGGCACGAAAGACGCTGAAAGAGCTGTATGTCGAAGTTCGGGACGTCGTCTCGGCGGCGAGCGCGGGCTATCCGGAAGTGGACCGCGTCGCCGCGCTCGCGAGCCTCGGTTCGAGCCTCGTGGAAGGGGCTCGCGACGAACGTGACTTCTTCCTCGCGCTCCTCGACTTCAGTCGTGTGAAGTTCGACGCGGCGGCCGACGCCGGCATGGCCATCGAGGCGCTCGCCGTCCAGGGCGACGAAGCCAGCCTTACGACGCGAGCCGGAGAGGTCTTCCGCTTCGTCAAGGAGGGAGGGGCGTGGAAGTCGACCGCCATCCAGGCCCAACTCGACCTGAACCCAACCTTCAAGCGTCTCCGGGCGAACCTCGCCGTCGCTCGCGCCAATCTCGAGAGTTGGGACAAGGCCGCCCAGGAGACGACCGACCGCAGCAAGCCGGAAGGGGCCTTCAACGTCTTCTTCGAGTCGGTCAAGCGCGGTGCACGCGTCATGGTCTACGAGCTCTTGAGCCCGGCGTCCAAGGAGCCCATCAAGAAGGCGGTCGCGTCGCTGAAATTGTATCAGGCGAGCCTCGAGAAGCGCTTCCCCGCGCTCCCCGCCCGCCAGGCTCTCCTCGCCGAGCGGAAGTTCGCGTGGGCTGAACGGGTTGGCGACGAGAAGGCGTTCTTCGCGGGGCTCTGGGACACAGGCGCGCTCGCGGCGGACCTCCCGATTGGCGCTACAGCCACCATTGAGAGCGTCGAGAATCAGGGGACCGAGAAGGCGAGCGTCGTCGTGAAGCTCGATGGGAACGCACGCACCTTCGTGATGACCCGCGACGACACGAAACGATGGGGCTACGCTGGTTTGGAAGCGACCTTGGAACGAGAGGGGCTTCGCCGCGTTGAAGCCGAGATGCGGCACTTGGATACGCTGCCAGCCGCTCCCGCGCCCTGAACCATGGGGCCGGCCGGGCCCCGCTCGTTCGAGACGATCCGTCGGTGACTCGCCATGACCCATAGGAGGTCGCTCTTGTACTCCCCCAACGCAGCACTTCATGTCACCGGCCGCACCCTTGCCGACACCGCGGCGTTCGGCCAAGGGCGCACGGACGGTCGTGTTTCGACGTCGGCGTTCGTGCGAGGGCTGCTCGGGTTCGCAGTGGTGGCCCTCGCCCTCGGATGTGGGCGGCAAGAGCCGGCACCCATTGATGTCGCGCGCTCCTTCGTGGCGGCGGTGGACCGACTCGCTTCCGGCGTCGATGGCGCGTCGCTCTCGGCATACGGCCTCCTCTCGACCGAGAGCCAGACGATCTTCATCGACCAAGCCACGCGGACCAACGACGCGCTGCCACCTAACTTGCCGAGGCTCGAACCTCACCAGCTCTTTCGCGTTCGACGCTCACACATCGGTCCACAGGACGAGTTCGTGGAGGTCGAGCGCAACGACGGCCGGGCCATCATCGAAGTCCGCCGTGGCGAGAAGCGAGCTCGAATCGAGCTCAAGAAGCAGGCGACCGGGTGGCGGGTGTCTCTGAACGCCTCGGACGTGGCCCCGCCATCGCCCGAAGACTCCCCGAAACCACGCCGGGAAGGCGAAGCGGGTTAGCCGACGACATGAGCGAAACGAACTTTCACAAGACGCGATGGCTCTACAAACGCGACGGTCGCGACGTCGGCCCCTTCCGCCCTCACGAGCTGAAGGATCTGCTCAAGCAGAAGGCACTAACCGAGTCCACTCAGGTCCGCGAGCTCACCTCGCCCGAGTGGCGTGTCCTGAACAGCGTCCCGGGCTTCGCGGACGTCATTCGGGCCGCCGCCGCCGAGCTCGAGCGGCATGCGGAGGACCGCAAGGTCGCAAAACAGAAGGCGATCCCGTGGGTCGCGATCTCGAGCGTCATCGTGGTCCTCGGCGGCGTTGGCGGCTACTTCGGCTGGCGGCACATGCAAGAGAGTCAGCCCTTGTCGACGAGCGGCATCCCCACTGACCTCCTACGGACCCTCGATTTGCAGCCCTTGCCCGAACGCGCGTACCTCGACACGCGTGGTCCCATTCAGTGGGCCGAAGAGAAGGTGGCGCTCCGCGAGGTCAAGGCCGGTACGACGGCGACGAGGCCGAAGCGACGGCCAGTCGCCGCCCAAGGCGCCCCGGGTGAAGCCCGGGCCGTTGGCGCCGACGACCTGGCCGATGACGCTGCCGCCGTTCAGGAGATCGACTTCTCCAACACGGCCGACGAAGGGCGGGATCTCGGGCCGGGCGAGCTCGCGATGGTCCGCCAGAGCGCCATCTCGAAGCTCCTCGGCTGCGCTCAAGCCGAAGCGGAGCGTTCTGATTCGTTCAATGGGACGACGGTCCAGTTCAGCCTGCTGCCGACGGGCTCGATCGGCAACATCCGGCTCGGCCAGAACGGCGCCAACTCACCGGCGTTCGGTACCTGCGCGCGGGGGGCGCTCGCGGGGATCTCGGTGAAGCCCTTTGGTGGTGGACCCGAGGTCATTCGCGTCCCGCTCAAGATCGGGCGCTGACGCGCCTTCCCGCGACGGCGACTTTGCCATCGGCCACTTGAGCTTCGACGCCCCGGGCGTGCCGTAGTCTCCACCGGAGAGTCGGTCGCTCGCCGTCTTCCAGCCCGTCGGAACGTCTCGCTCTCGGAGGCGCGTCGCTTCCAAGGATCGGCCGGGTCGGGCCTTCGGGAAGTCGTCGTCTGTCGGGTAGATGACGTCGATGACGGCGTCGCCACACGGGTCGTCGAGGCGGATACGGTCGGACTCGTTCGAGAGGTGAAATCCCTCGTAGCGGTAGTCGACCTGCACCCCGCCGTTTAGGCGCCCGTCGAACTCGAGGCCCAGGACGATGCTGCCGCCAGGCGGGATGATGAGGCCTCCCGAGACCCGGATGAGGTGCGAGTCACGGCGCCCGTCGGTGAGACGCCAACCGTCGAGGTCGACCGGATCGAGCCCGGGGTTGCTGAGCTCGATCCACTCGCCAGCGCCGTCGGGGACCCGCTTCGGGTCGGCCATGAACTCCGAGAGTCGAACGACCTTCCCGCAACGTGCCCGGTCGGACGAGGCAGGCGCGACTGTGACCGACGTCGGCGTCGACGTCGGAGGACGAGTGGGTGGCGCCGACGCGGCCGGCCGATCCGGGGCGCCGCGCCCAGGTGGGGCGAGGTGGGCATCGAGCAGCGGCCGGGGTGGGGACGCGTCCCCTTCGCCCGGATCGGTGGGGAGCTCCGGTCCGATGCGGGAGCAACCGAGGTGAAGTGAGACGACGACGATGAGGGCGAGATCGAGCATGGAAGCCTCCTGCAGGCCCCCTTTCCACGCGACGTGCCAATCGATCGACTTCTTTATTTTCGAGGACTTGCGTTGCAGCTCTGTCCCAATTGGCGTCCCATTTTCGGACAGCCCCGTCCGATTTCGGGACTACGGCGCAGAGTCAACGTCCGGCCGCAGCCGACGGGTCACTCGAGGATGCGGAGCTCGGAGCGCTTTCCGTACTTGCGGGCCGCGTTGCTGAGCAAAGTTCGGAGCGCGAGCGCCATGGCGCCCTCTCGGCCGATGACCTTCCCCACGTCGCCGCGCGCCACCGCCACCTCGATGACCACGAGGCCGCCCGTCTCGATGACGACGGTGCGCACGTCGGACTCGGCGTCCACAATGGCGCGCACCATGACGCCTACCAGCTCGGCGAGCACGGGACCGGCGTCAAGGGCGGGTGGCATCGACATGACGCGGACTATAGACCTTCCTCGCGCGCGAACCAACTCCGCTCGTCGCTCAACTGACATGGAGGGTGGGAACGTGAGCCTCTTCGTCACCTCGGCACGTCGACGGCTACGCTCGAACCGGGCGGCCGACGAGCGCCCTGTGCAGACGCCTCCAGCACCCCGGCGACCTGTGAAGACTTACGATGCAAGTATGCTGACTCTAAAGCCATTCGATGATAGACACTCGCCCCGAGCCGAGGGTGACTTCCCGGCTGGATCGACTTGGGGCGTCCCGTCCCAAGCTCGACCCGAGTGGGAGCCGGCCCGTCGAGGAGGCCCGACGTGAGAATTGGAGTACCGCGTGAGACGCTGCCGGGCGAGACCCGCGTAGCGGTCGCGCCAGACACGGTGAAGACCTTGCTGAAGCAGGGCTTCTCGGTCGTGATCGAAGCGGGGGCAGGCGCTCTCGCCAGCTTCCCAGACGAACGATACGAAGCCGCCGGTGCGACGATCGGAACCCGCGACGACGTGTGGGGCTCGCCCATCGTGGTCAAGCTGCACGCGCCTCGGCCCCTCGGCGAGGGGGATGGCGCCCACGAGGCGGACCTGCTGCACGCTGGGACCACCCTCATCAGCTTCCTCTACCCGGCCCAAAACGGCGCCCTCGTGGAGCGTCTCGCATCCCGCGGCGTGACCGTCCTCGCGATGGATCAAGTGCCCCGCATCAGTCGGGCGCAGAAGCTCGATGCGCTCAGCTCGATGGCCAACATCGCCGGCTATCGAGCCGTCCTCGAAGCGGCGAGTCACTTCGGGAGCTTCTTCACGGGACAAGTGACGGCGGCCGGTCGCACCCACCCCGCGAAGGTCCTCATCATCGGCGCCGGCGTCGCTGGCCTAGCCGCCATCGGCGCTGCCCGTGGCCTCGGTGCCATCGTCCGTGCCTTCGACACCCGCTCCGCAGCACGCGAGCAGGTTCAGAGCCTCGGCGCCGAGTTCCTGGAGGTCACGCTCCAAGAGTCCGGCGACGGTCACGGTGGCTACGCCAAGGAGATGAGCCCGGAGTTCATCGCCGCGGAGATGGCGCTCTTCCGCGCGCAGGCCAAAGACGTCGACGTCGTCATCACGACGGCGCTCATCCCGGGCCGCCCGGCGCCAAAGCTGTGGCTCGCGGACATGGTCCCGCTGATGAAGCCGGGTAGTGTCATCGTGGACCTCGCGGCACGCCAGGGCGGCAACTGCGAGCTGACGGTGCCCGGCGAGGTCGTCGTACGGCACGGTGTCACCATCATCGGCCATCACGACCTCGCGACCCGGCTGCCGGGGACTGCCAGTCAGCTCTACGGCAACAACGTCGCCCATCTCCTCGATGACATGGGCAAGGCGGCAGGATTTCACGTCGACGAGACGGATGTCGTGGTCCGGGGCGCGCTGGTGCTCAATGGTGGCGAGCTGCGCTATCCACCACCGCCCCTCCCGGCCCCGGAGCCCGCGAAGCCAGCCCCAGTGGCGGCGAAGGTCGCACCGCCCGCGGTGAAGACCTCAGCCGAACATCAACGGGAGGTCGCGGCCCGCAAGGAGACGCCGCGGCGGTCCTTCATCTACGAGGCCATCGCCCTGATCTTGCTCGCGATCTGGATCTACATGAAGGTCACGCTCGGCGGGGGGATCAGCCCAGCCACTCGTGACTTCCTGAACCACGCGACGGTCTTCGTGCTCGCGTGCTTCGTGGGATGGCAGGTCGTCTGGAACGTCGCCCCAGCCCTCCACACCCCACTCATGAGCGTCA
>JADMJS010000206.1 GCA_018780435.1 Myxococcales bacterium | reverse complement strand
AGCGCGATCAACACGAGTTGACGAGGGACCATCTTCAGCTCCTCCTGCGGATGCGTTCTGCGACCGCCCGATTGGGTGCCAGGTCGGCGCTGCACACCACGCCACCAGGGAAACGGCGATTTACCCGGCTGCGTTCCAGCGGGCAAGCCGAATCTCCGTCCCGGGGGGCGATTCCGAACGAACGCTCGGGACAGGACCGCGAAAGGGACGTCCGAAAGCCTCGTTCTCGGCATGACGACGCCGTCTCTTGGGCCTCAGAGTGCTTGCAGCCGCGTAACGAAAATGGCCTAGTGTGGCGATGGGTTCACGAACGCCGTCGGGCAGAGGAGCATGGATGCAGCGGGGCCTCCCCGTAGGCGTCGCGGCCGTATGCCTACTCCTCTGGACTGGGTGTAGCGACTCCGCGCAGTCTCGTTCGCTCCGCGTCGATGGTGGACCGGAGAACCCCGGCGGCCTGACGGCGGACACCGCAGCAGCTAGCGACGGCGCGACGGCCGACGCGGCTGCCACCCCCGACGTGCCCCTGCCACCGGCCCAAGGCGACATCTGCACGCCGGGCGAACGCCGCTGCGACAGCGAGGCGAAAGCAAGCTGGTGCAACGTCGACGGCTTTGGCTGGCTGACCGAGACCTGCGACGTGGGGAGCGAGTGTGTCGCCGGCGCGTGTAAAGCCGTGAGCTGCACGCCAGGCGAAACGCTCGGAACCTGCTACGACGCGTCGCGCCACGACGTGTGCAACGCCGACGGCGACGGCATCGATCGCATCTACTGCCCCCCGGAGTCGCCGATCTGCACCGGCGGGAGCTGTCAGGCGCTCATCTGCCTGCCGAAGCAGCGAATCTGCGGTGGCCTGACCACGGTCAAGGCCTGTCGCCCAGACGGGATGGGCTTCGACCTGGTCGAGGAGTGCGACGAATCGACGCTCTGTCAGGGCGGAATCTGCACGCCGCGCTGCACTTCCGACCTCAAAGAGGCCACCTACCTCGGTTGCGAGTACTGGGTCCTCGACCTCGACAATGTGGAGGGCGGCGCCAAGGCCCCGTTGGCGGTCGTCCTGTCGAACCCGTCGACGTCGCTCACCAGCGAGGTCGTCTTGACCGCATCGACGCCGGAAGAAGCCCCCCAGTCGGCGTCGGTGGCGCCGCTCGGGCAAGCGACCCTCGAGCTCCCTTCGGGCGCCGATCTCGACGGCACGCAGCTCTCGATGCGCGCTCGCCTCATCGCCGCGGACGCCGCGGTCACGGTTCACGTATTCAACCCGAAGCCGGGGCCCGGCGTATTCTCGAGCGACGCCTCGCTTCTCCTCCCCGTCCACGCACTCGGGCGTTCCTACCTCGTCGGGAGCTGGCCGCAGCGACAGGCGGACGCGACGACAGGCTTCATCCCGGTCCGCGGCTTTCTGGCGGTCGTGGCGACCGAAGCCGGCGACACCGTCGTGACCGTCCGAACGACCGCACCGATCGAAGCAGGCCCCGGCGTTCCCGCCATCCCGGCGGGCGGGAGCCACGTCGTCACATTGGCGCGGGGGCAAGTTCTGAACCTCGAGACCGGGGGCGGCTTCAGCGGCCCGGATCTCACGGGCACACTCGTGACGTCGGACCGACGGATCGCGGTCTTCTCCGGCCACGAGTGCGCCAATGTCCCGCTCGTAATGGACGGCGAACAAGTCACGGGCGTCGACTTTTGCGACCATCTCGAAGAGCAGCTCCTCCCCATCGCCAGCCTCGGCGCGGACTACGTCGTCGCGCCGCTGACGCCGCGAAGCCCAGCCGATTACAGCCTCGTACGCGTGGTCGCTGCAACCGAAGGCGTCGTCGTCACGGCGTCGGGACAGGCACTCCCGGCCGCTCCTCTCGCGCTCGGGGAGTGGCATGAGCTCACGATCACGGCCCCGACGCGCATCACGTCCACGGGTCCTGTGGCCGTCTTCCGGTACGGAATCGGGTCGAACCACCCGGGCTTCGTACCTGAACCTGTGTGTGCGGATGGCGCGTCCGAGTCGGGCCTCGGCGACCCGACCTTCGTCCAAGCGATTCCGGTCGAGGGTTATCTACGCGAGTACGCTTGGCTGACGCCGGGCCAATATCTTCAGAATTACATCGAGATCCACGCTCCCACCGGCGCCAACGTTCAGCTCGACGGCGTCCCCTTGGTGCTCGCGGGCCCGGCCGCGGCCGACCTCACGGTCTCGACCCACGCCGTTCAGCCCGGTGTACATCGTTTGAGCGCCGACGTCCCCGTCGGGCTCGTGGTCTACGGTTATGCCTGCGACGTCAGCTACGCCTACCCCGGCGGCATGAAGATCGAGGTGGTCCCATGACATCCTCTCGCGCAGCCCTCGTCTCGCTCCGAGCACCGTCTCGACGTCGCCGTGCCTTCTTGGCGCTGACTGTCGCCCTCGGCGTCGGATGCACCGCGACGCGCCCGAGCGAAGCGCCCGTGAAGTCGGGCGGCACCGGCACGACCGGCGGCTTCGAGCCGGGCGGCGGCTTCGACCCCACCGGCGGTGCCGACACGACGGCGCCGACGATGGACATCGTCACGTCCATCGACGTCGCGACGGCCCCCGACGGCGTCGCTTCCAGCGCCGACACACTCGACGCGCCGGCCCCCGACGTCGGGACCGAACCCGCGGTCGACGTCAGCGCTGACTGCGTCCCCGTCCCCGAGTACTGCGACGGCAAGGACAACGACTGTGACGGGACGCCCGATGACGGCGTGCTCTCCCCCTGCGGTGACTGCAACCCCTTCTGTGACCGTGCCACCTTCGGCGGTCCGGGCTCCCCGCTGGCCGCCGCTGCCGTATTGGCGGACAACGTGCTGCCGACCGACGCGGGCGGCCTGACGAGCTCGATGGAGTCCATCGCTCTGCAGGTCATCTGGGTGTCGAACTCGGCGGAAGGCACCGTCTCGAAGCTCGATACCGAGACTGGGCGAGAGCTCGGGCGCTATCGGGTCTGCCTCGATCCCTCTCGAACCGCCGTGGGGCCGACGGGCGACGGGTGGATCGCCTGCCGCAGCGATGGGGCCCTCGTCGCGTACATCTGGAACTACGATGGGGACTGCGCGGACAAGAACGGCAGCGGGACGATCGAGACCTCTCGTGACCTCGATGGCGACGGCCGGATCACGGCCGGCGAGCTGCTCCCGCAAGGGACGGACGAGTGTGTGCGGTGGACGACGTCGACAGCCGCCTCCGGCGAGCTCGCCAGAGCGATGGGAGTCGACAGTGAAGGCTACGGGTGGGTCGGTCAGTGGACGGCACAGCGCCTCCTGCGTCTCGACCCGGCGACCGGGGCCGAAGTGTCGTCGTGGACCTTGGCAGGGAACCCGTACGGCCTCGCCATCGCCGACGACGGCCGCATCTGGACCGCGAACCGCCCGCAGGGGCAGATCGAGGGCTATCTGCCCGGCACCGGCACGAGCGACGTGCGAGCCTGCCCCGCGGCAGGTTGTGAACCCTACGGCATCGCGCTCGACGAGTTCGGCCGAGTCTGGGTCGCCAACCTGGGGGGTGGTCCGATGACGGTCGAGATCTATAG
The DNA here is from genome assembly GCA_018780435.1 of Myxococcales bacterium. Taxonomy (GTDB): domain Bacteria; phylum Myxococcota_A; class UBA9042; genus SXOO01. The sequence continues at coordinate 3,607 of JADMJS010000206.1, read as the reverse complement.
CCCCACGACGCAGCAATGGTCATCCATCCCGGTGGGCAATCGCCCTCGCGGGCTCGTGGCCAACAAGCTCGGCCGCGTCTACGTGGCCCTCGACGAGCTGTCCATCGTGCAGGTCATCGACACGGCCACGCTCGCGCCGGTCACGTCGATCCCGCTTGGCGAGGGCCGCTTCCCGCTCGGTATGGCGGTGGACGCCCAAGGCGACGTCTGGGCGGTGAACCAGCAGGCGTCGAGTGTGACCGAAATCGACGCCCAGACGAACGCGATCATCGCCGAACACCCTGTCGGTGCGGGGCCTTACACCTACAGCGACATGACCGGGTCCGCCTTCTTTAACGCCGTGAAGCCGGGGAGAGCGGTGTTCCGATTCGAGGGGCTCGCCAAGACGGGGCTCTCGGGGCTGAACGCGATCGAGAACACAACCTGGACCCGGGTCGAGCTTCGCCTGGAGACCCCCTCCACGAGCGTCATCACCCTCCGTACACGAACGGCGAACGACCTCGCGGTCCTTGCGACCAGCGTGTGGTCGGGGTCCATCGGTCCCATCACAGGTCCCTACGCGACGCTCGACGTCGGTAGCCCCGTCGGCCGCTACCTCGAAGTCGAAGCGCGGCTCGTCGCCGGTGACGCCGCCGTCCCGCCGACGTTGCTCGAGCTCACGGCACAGCATGAAGGGTCGCCTTGACCGGTCTACCGCAATGAGAGCGGCTTCCACTCGAGCTCGATGAGTCGCCACTCGTCTCCGGACTCGAGCTGGAACTGCGCGCGCAGGCGGGCGAATCCGGCATTGCCGATGAGCCGCTCCCGCATCGTCCGTCCACCCCGACGCACCAACGCGACGTCGAGCTCCGCCTCGACCCGTTCGTCACTCAGCCGCTCGTAGCTGGACTTGACGACGAGGATGGCCTGCCAGCCGGGGCGTTCGATGACCTCTCGCGCGAGCGACTCGAGCATCGTGCGGTCGGCGCGCGAGAGCGGTCCCCCCTTGGCGACCTCGAAGTCGTCGCTCACAACCGCCATCGCTCCGTCGACGTCTCGGACCTCGAGCCGTTCGATGGTCGCGTCCACCACGAGCTCGACGGCCTGCTCCGGGTCGGGGAGCGGCGATGCCGTGGAGAAGGCCCAGACGAGCGCGAGGACGGCAGCGATGACGGGGGCGGCATAGAGTCGAGCGGTCACACGCCCAATCGTATCAGTACGGTGACGACTACGCAGGCGCGGTGCCAACAGGATGGAGGCAATCGCGCGGCTGCCACGTGAAACCCCGTTTCACTTTAGGGACCGCCCTGATAGCCTCGTGCCGCTCGTCCGAGCGCGTCGATTTCGGAGCTGGCGCCGATGCGCCCTCTGACCACGCCGCTCTCCTGGTCGCTCTTTCGGAGGTACTCGTGCTCGCAAGTCGAACGCTACTTCGGACCGCCCTTCCCTTCCTGTTCAGCGTCACCGCGTGCTCGACGACGGACGACCCCGATGGCGGCCAGAGTGACGCCGCGGCCGATGCCCAAGATGGCACAAGCGACGCAACCGACGGCACCACGGCAACGGATTCGACGGATACCACCCCAGACGCGGGCGACGACGCGACCGACGGCACCGACGGCGCGACCGACGGCGCGACCGACGGCACCACCGACGCCACCGATGGCACCACCGACGCGACCGACGGCACCACCGACGCAACCGACGGAAGCACCGATTCGACCGACGGCACCGACGGCGCCACTGACGCGACCGACGGCACCGACGGCACCACTGACGCGACCGACGGCACCGACGGGAGCACCGACGCGACCGACGGTACGGACGGGACCACCGATGCCACCGACGGCACGGACGGGACCACCGACGGCACCGACTCGACGGACGGGACGACCGATCCCTGCGCGCCGGGCGCCGCCCAGGTCGAACACCTGGTCGCGCTCCCGCTCGGCGAGACCCTCTTCTTCGGTAGCGACGACTATCTCGCTTTCTGGAAGGACGGCGTCGACTGCGAGCCGTCGCTGGTCGTGTCTCCCGCCGGCTCCACCGCCGCGTTGGCGGGCGACGTGGTGGCGGGCAGCCGCCGCTTCACGCCGGACGTCGAGGGCATCTACACCATCGATGTGGGCGCCGAACGGGTGACGCTGACGGTCGACGGCCAAGGGGTCCACCCCGACAACTTCCTGAACTACAACTACACGCCCGAGACGCCGCTCGCGATGGTCGGCGACACGCTCGTCGTGACGGCGACCACGTCGAACGCGGTTCAGCTCGTCTCCTTCGCGGAGGACGGCTCGGCGGTCCCCGGCGCGCTCATCTCGACGGGCGCGTGGCCGACGTCGATCGTCGCGACCAGTGACACGACGGCGCTCGTCGCCCAGACCGGGCGGGACACCCTCGGGTTCCTCGACATCGCTCAAGGTCGAATTACGGACGCGATTCGGGTCGGCAACGAGCCCATGGGCCTCGTGGTCGACGGCAACGCCGCCTGGATCGCGCTGGCCGAGGCCCACCAAGTCGTCAAGGTCGACCTCACGCTCCGCGAGGTGGTCGCGGTCGTCGACGTGGGCCGCGAGCCGCGCGCGATGGTCCTCGACTCCCTCGGAAAGCGCCTCTTCGTCGCGTCCCTCATCAGCTCCAACGCCCATCCGCACGCCGAGGCCGACGAGACGCTCCCGGACGAGTGGAAGCGCGACATCGCCATCATCGACCTCGAGACGACGGCGGTCACCTATACGCCTGAGATCGGAACGATCCTCCGGGGCATCTGGCTCTCAGAGGACGGCCTCGAGCTTGTGGCTGCGGTCTCCCACTCGAACAATCTCTTCGCCGAGATCGCCGCCGATTCGAAGCCGCACTCCCACGGCCTCGTCTTCATCGACGTCTCGGGCGACACGGTGACGCTGGACGACATCGCGTCCCTGAACCTCGACGACAACGCCGGCAGCGTCGGCCCCGCGGGCAGCCCGATGACGATGACACAGGCTGGCGATCAGTTCCTGGTCGCGCTCTCGGCGAGCAATGCCATCCTGGCGCTCGACCCGACGACGCGGGCGGAGGTCGCCCGCATGCACGTCGGCAACGATCCGCGCGGTCTCGTCGTGCGGCAGGGCCGCGTGTGGACCTACGCGTGGCTCGACAACCAGCTCGTGGGACTCGACCTGCCGCTCATGAACGGCATCTTGAAGCCGAAGAATGCCGTCACCATCGGCAACGACCCGACCCCGCTCGAGATTCGGCAGGGTCAGCGCATGTTCAATGACGCGTTCTTCTCGAAGAACAAGGACTTCTCCTGCAACAACTGCCACATCGACGGCCTCACGGACGGCCTCGTGTGGAACCTGCTCGTCGACGGCGACGTCAACACCCTCGCCTTCCGAAACGTGGGCGGCACGGGGCCCTTCCTCTGGGGCGGCCAGCTCCCGACGCTCTTCGACTTCTCGCGCGAGGTGTTGAAGCTGGTCGGCGCCGACGCGAGCGGCGCCGAGATGGAGCTGCTCACGACCTACATGCAGTCGGTCACCGCACCGCCGAACCCCTACTCGGGTCCCGGTGGAAAGCTCACCGACCTCGGTGAGATCGGCAAGCAGCTCTTCAATGGGCCGGCCGGCTGCGGCGCTTGCCACTC
>JADMJS010000198.1 GCA_018780435.1 Myxococcales bacterium | reverse complement strand
TCGGCGGCGACCTGAAGAAGGGCGATGAGGTCACGGTCATCGTGAAGGGTGGGGCGATCGACTTTCGGGCGGGGTGAGCGGGGCTCGACTCTACCCTCGACTCTACCCAGCTCAGGGTAGAGTCGAGGGTAGAGTCGAATTGGCTTCCGCGCCTCTCTTCGAGGAGCCCGATGGTTCCACGCGCGGCGTACTTTTCGCCCATCGTCCACTGACCGAGATGGACCGAAGTGAGCGCCAGCGCGCCTGCTATCAACACGCGTGCCTGCGCTACGTGATGCGCCAGCCCATGACGAACTCGTCGCTGCGTCAACGCTTCGGCATCGAGGCGAAGAACGCGGCCATCGCGTCGCGGCTCATCCGTGACGCGCTCGATGCTGGGCTACTCGTCCTCGAAGACGACGACGCCGCAAAGAGCGAGCGCCGCTACCAGCCATGGTGGGCGCGCGGCAGTAAGGCGCCCAAGACCGGAGGAGTCCGATGAGGACCCTATTGACGAATAGGGCGCAGAGCGGGGCTCGCCGATCGAATTCCTGCGTAGTTACTGCACCTTGGGCATTTGACGGGCATTTGATACACCGGCCGGGAGAGCAGAACGAAAGTGGCTTTCCTCCCTACTTGCGGGCCTTTGGTCATTTTACGGGCATTTGATGCCCCCTCCGGGGTTCCCAAAAGCCCGCGCTCTTTCTTCTGTGCTTTCAGCTACTTGTGCAATTGACGGGCATTTGATTCGCTCGCAGGAGAAGCCGCGCTGACCGCTCCAGAGCTCGGCAGCTACAAGGGCATTGCGGCCCCGCAGGGCATCGAGTTTGCGCCGCTGACGCGGCTCGGCGGTGCGAACAGCGCCGCCAGTCGCGCGATCCTCCGCCTCCCTATTCCGACATGGACAGCTCGACTGTGGCGAGCCCGGCGTCGACCTGCCGACAAGGGCCGCAAATGCCGGCCTTTGCCGCAGCAGCGGATACCCCCGAAGAACTCTCAACAGCGTTGAGAGAACTCCCCCCGACGCGCCTGGTGCCGATCAGGTCCTTCCTCTTCGTGGGCCCCACGGGCGTCGGTAAGACGGAGCTGGTGCGCGCCCTGCCGCCGTTCCTCTTCAACGACGACACGGCGATGATCCGCCTCGACATGAGCGAGTACATGGAGAAGCACTCCGTGGCCCGCCTCATCGGCTCGCCGCCGGGCTACATCGGCCACGACGAGGGCGGTCAGCTCACGGAGGCAGTACGTCGCCGACCGTACAGCGTCATCCTGCTCGACGAGGTCGAGAAGGCCCACGCCGACGTGTTCAACGTGCTCCTCCAGGTCAAGGGCGACGGGCGCCTGACCGACAGCAAGGGCCGTACGGTCGACTTCAAGAACACGATCTTCGTGATGACGTCGAAGCTCGGCAACTGCGCCGATTCTGAGCCCTTTGACAGCGGCCCGAACCTCGTGCGCCTCCAGGTCATGGGCGACGTCCAGAAGCACTTCCTCCTGAACCGCATCGACGACGTCATCGTTTTCAACCACCTGCGGCGGCAGGACATGGCGGCCATCGTCGACATCCAGTTCAGCAAGATCCGCCGCGGCCTCGCCGAACAGGAGATCGCGCTCTCGCTCCGGGGGGGCACGACAGGTGGAGGCCCGCACCTTCCTCGCGAACGAGGGCTACGACCCCGACTGCGGCGCGCGCCCGCTCAAGCGCACGATGCAGCGCCTTGTCCTCGAACCGCTCTCGGAGCGCCAAGTCGTCAGCCTACCGACGAAGGGCGGCAAACTGAGGAAGGGCGACGAGGTCACGGTCATCGTGAAGGGCGGGGCCATCGACTTTCGTGCGGGGTGAGTCGGCTCGACTCTACTCTCGACTCTACGCTCCCCTGGGTATAGTCGCCGCCGTCACGCCGCTCGCGGCAATAGTGACAGGCGAACCCACGCGGGTGCTTCCGCAGGTGAGACTCGGGCCGAAAGCACCGTGCCGCCGACCACCTGCGCGCCTGCTTCGAATGGCAGCGGATCCAGTGTGGTGGCGGCGTCGAGCTCGCGCAGCACGCGCACCACGTTGGCTCGGGTGGCGACCGGCAGGTCGGGGATGGGAGCGCGGACGACCGTCACCCCGGTGTCAGAGGCGATCAGAGCAGCTATGATATGTCGCACGTCGGCAAAGGGGTCGACGACGTAAAAGATCAATCGTATTGGGGTCATGAGCGTGAATCCACCAGCGACAAGTAGGATTCGGTGAGGACTGGGGCGTGCGCGCAGCAGCGTTGCACCAGTAGTCGAGTCACGGGGTCCACGGCGGGCTCGCGAGCAACGGCGCAGGCCTCTGCGGCGTCGGCTAGGTGAACTCCAGCTTCCTTGGCGCGTAACGCGGGCCGAGGTTCGGCTCTCCGCGCTTGGCCCTCGCTTTCTCATGCCGATTGCATCAAACCAGCATGCGAATGTGGTTGAAGTTGACCACTCGCCGCCCAAGACGCTCGAGTTCCAGATAAAGAGCCAGATCTGCGGTCATGACGAGGTCTGTTGGGGTTGCCGCCTCGATGATCGCGGCGTCGGTCAACCCCAATCGGAGAAACGTTGGTGCGGCTACCACATGCCGACTTTCCCGGTGTGCTTCGTCGACGCCGGCGATCCAGGCGGCAAGGAGACGGCGTCCGTCCTCTGCATGCTTAGCTCCCAGATGCCCCAGAAGATTGCTGACCTCGGTCAGTATGCCGGTCGTGGTCACGAGGGCCGGCGCTTTAGCGAGGAGCGCCTCGAGCAAGTCCAGCTCCTCTGCACGGAATTCCTTCACACGCTTCTGGCCGATACGCGACCGATCCAGTCGACCGACCAGAACAGCCAGCAGTAGGTTCGTATCCAGAAGAACACGCTTCGAGCCTCTGATACGAGCCAGTACTTCTTCAAGCATCGGCTCGCATCACGATCGCCTTGGGCTCGCCTGAGCCCGCATCGACGCGCACGACCTTGTACACCCGCTCAAACTGTGGGCCCTGCAATGTTTGGAGGACCGCAGCCGTCGGACCGCGTCGCTCGACTTGCCGGTCGAATCCAACCGTAACCCGCCATTCGTGGCCGCCCTTTGCGAGTTCGACCTCCTCCAGCCGCAAGTTCTGCGGCGATTCCTCTGAGAAAACGTCCGACACGAATCGAAGCGCTGCCGTCACCGCGTCCTTCAGCTGAACCATAGGTGCCTCACCTCCAGTAAGCCGGGCGTATCTTAGCAGGTATTCCTGGCGAATGGCGTCGACAAGGACGGCTGCAGGATGGCGATCGCAGTTGGCGCTCGCGAGACCGCGTCGTGGAACTCGAGCGCGAGATCGCGGAGCTGCGCGAGCAGGTGACGCACCTCGAAGGGCAGTGGCGCCATGAGCGCGAGCTCATTCAGGAAGTGCGCGGCGTGAAGGAGAAGGTCGAGCGCTTGCGCCACGACCTCGAAGACGCGCAGCGTCGCGGCGATCTCGAGAAGGCGGCGCGTCTGCGCTTCGGCGAGCTGCCCGCCTTGCTCAAGGAGCAGGAGGGCCGCGAGATCCGGCTGAAGGACCTGACGCAGGGCTCGCGCATGCTGAAGGAGGAGGTGACCGAAGAGGACATCGCCCAGGTGGTGGCGCAGTGGACCGGCGTGCCGGTGAGCAAGAGGCTCGAAGGCGAGAACAAGAAGCTGCTCGATATGGAGAAGCGGCTCGCAGACCGGGTCGTGAACCAAGCGCAGGCGCCAAGGGCTCGGTCAGAAACAGGTGCGAGAGTTGACCGCGTCGCGCCCCGCCTAGCCCCTTCCAAGTCCGAAGACATACTCCCCGTATTTCGAGGACTTGGAAGGGGCCGGGCGGGGATGCGGCGCGAGGCAAATCGACGTACCTGTTTTTGACCGAGCCCAAAGTACCAGAACCCCATGAGACCGAGGGCAGGAGCAACTGCTGAACATCGCCGCCCCCAAATTGGCGCTCGCCCGCTCATGCGCTCCATGCCGTCACTCGTCCTCGACCCGCTCTCGGAGCGCCCAGCCAGCGCCCAACTAACGAAGGGCGGCGACCTGAAGAAGGGCGACGAGGTCACGGTCATCGTGAAGGGTGGGGCCATCGACTTTCGGGCGGGGTGAGTGGGGCTCGACTCTACCCTCCGCTGGGTAGAGTCGGCGCCGTCACGCCGCTCGCGGCAGTAGTGAGAGGCGAACCCACTCGGGTGCTTCCGCAGGTGAGACTGGGGCCGAGAGTACCGTGCCGCCGACCACCTGTGCGCCTGCTTCGAAGGGGAGCGGATCCAGTGTGGTGGCGGCGTCGAGCTCGCGCAGAACGCGCTCCACGTTGGCTCGGGCGGCGACCGGCAGGTCGAGGATGGGAGCGCGGACGACCGTCACCCCGGTGTCAGAGGCGATCAGAGCAGCGATGACGTGCCGCGCGTCGGCAAAGGGGTCGACCACGTAAAAGACCAATCGTATTGGGGTCATGAGCGGGACTCCACCAGTGACAAGTAGGATTCGGTGAGGACCAGGGCGTGCGCGCAGCGTTGCACCATGAGTCGAGTCACTGCGTCCACCGCAGGTTCGCGGGCGACGGCGCAGGCCTCTGCGGCGTCGGCAGCGAGGTCCGTGTGAGAGATGGCGGCGCAGCGCACGGCTGCCGCGAGTGCGTCGGCGCGCCAGCCGTCCGGCGGGAAGCCTCGCGCTAGGATACGCGGATCTGGCGGGACGACCCCACGCTTCGCCAGCTCTGAGGGATGGCCAATCAGTGACTCGTCCCCATCGATGGCAACAACCACCGAGCCGCCGCGATCGTCGGGTACGAGTAGAAGGTTTCCTCCGTGGCGGGCCTCGTTGCACACGACGGCGTCGAGCGCGAGTATTGCCGCCGCTTCCGCAGAGTTGCGAATCACCCCTGCCGTCTGCACGGACCAGTGTTTTGCGTGTGGTACCCAAGCAGAGAGCCAGGACCGACCGCTACCATCCTCACACCAGGCTGCGTCCGGCACGGGCGCGCCGATACGCTGTGCGAGCAGCCAAGTCAGGGCCTCGGCCAGTAGCGATTCGCATCCCATGTCGACTTCGCGTTTGGCTACCCACCTGCGACCACTCCCGTCAACCGCGTAGGTTGCCTCGTTCGTGTGAGGCACTGGAACACGCCCAAGACGCAAGACCCTGTCGACTCTCGGGATCAAGCTGTCCCCAGCGTGGGGGCCCGGCTGCCGTCGAAGCCGCAAGTCAGCAGGGCAACCCAGATGGCGTTGTGTTCGCGGGTTGGCACGCAAGCCGCGAGGAGGTACGCATCCCTCGACGAGTAGGCCTCTTGCGTCGGTTGGGTGTGGTGCGAATCCAAGTTTCCCTCCGGGCCGCGACTTGCGACTCGGAACTATGAGGCTTTTCGCCGGTTGCGGGAAGGAGAACCAAACCCAGGTCGTGGCGCAGTGGACCGGCGTGCCCGTCAGCAGGATACTTGAGGGTCCTCACTCCTTGACGAGAGGCACGTCGTACTGAGCGAAGCCATGGTCGCTCGTGACGATGGTCAGGCCCTCGACCCTCGCCAGGGCGATGAGGAGCCGGTCGAAGGGGTCGCCATGATGCGGCGGCAGGCAACCGACCTCGAGGACGTGCGCCAGCGCGATTGCAAGCGACTTCGCGCCGCACTCCCGTTCGAGCTCCTTCACGATGAATTCGATCGGCCGCCGGAGGTCGATCTTGCCCAAGGCGCTCTTGATCACGAGCTCCCATGGGCTGACGACGATGAGGCGTATGTCTTCCGCCCCAGCGATCGCCTCGCGCGCGCTCACGGTCAGAGCGTCGGGCTCGGAGACTACCCAGAGCGCGACGTGCGTGTCGACGAGCAGCTTCAGCGAGAGACGAAATCGAGGTCTTCGATAGCCAGGGGCTCGTCGAAGTCGTCCCGAATCATCGCGACAGTGGGCAAGGTCCCAAAACGGCGTTTTGGCATGGGAAGCGCCCGCACGAGGCGCGCAACCGGGTGACCGTTCCGCGTGATGACGATCTCCTCGCCGGCCTCGACCGCATCGAGGAGTCGCGAGAGGTGGGTCTTGGCGTCGTATACGGAGACGGTTTCCATGACCGTCAGGCTAAGGCTGACCAGAACGCTGGTAAAGGTGACGCTGTCCAACCACCTGCGCCGGCAGGGGGAGGTGGACTCGGCGTCAGCGGCACCTGTCGGCGTTCCTATGCGCGCTTGGAGCGCTTAGACTGAAGCGACCATGCAGGATCTTTCGAGGAGCACACCCGCCTCTCCCTGGCGGAGCCGGATCGGGCGGTGGATGAGGCGCTCGTGCTGCGCTGATCGGCTCGTTGCCTTTCGACCAGTCCGTCGACGAACGCGCTCGTGGGTTCGCATCGAATTCGTCCTGGCGGTCGCGTTCGCGGTGGTCGTCTGTTCATGCGGCACGCCGAACTCGGTCGGAGGTTCGGGGCCTGAAGACGCAACGCCGGCCGACGCCACCGAGAGTGACTTGGCTCCCGACAATGAGCGGGAGGACGGTTGTCCTCTGGCGTCGCGTTGCCTGGGTGGTCTGGTCGAGCGATGTGTGGACGGGCGATTCGGTGAACCTGAGCTCTGCCCGTTGGGAGCGACCTGCCGCGATGGAGCGTGCCGGGCACTCGACGACCGAGCTCGTAGTCAACTGAAGAGCCTCGAGACCATTCGAGCGACGTGGGAGAACAGGGCGGGCTGGCCCAGCTTCATCGACGCTGACGCCGTTGCGGACTCGCTGCTGGCAGGAGACGGTACCGACCAGGCCTTCTTCCAAGCGGCACGGGACCTCGCGCTGGCAACACGGCAAGGTCACCAGGTCATCGTCCTGGTCGATCACGACGCCTGCGCTCCACCGCACATGCCGCGTCAAGGTTGGTCTCGCTTCGCCGTCTGCGGTCGCCCTCTCGGCGATGACGTCGTGGTGACTTACGCCCGTGCCGGCAACGTGCTCGGGCTGGTCGCCGGCGATCGGATCGTCGGGCTGGACGCGCTGCGCGGACCGGCGCTCCTCGAGGCGGCCGCTCGACGGCCCGTCTGCGGCGGAGGGGCGGTGAGTGAGGCCTATCGCCGAGAGACTGCCGCCGCGTCGTTCTTCGGGACGCTGCCCCCGTCGTCGCAGCTCGACGTCGTCTCGGCCCAAGGGGCCAGTCGGAGCGTCGTGGTCCCCGCTGAAGCGCAGCCAATGGGCTCGCTGCTCGACTGCCGCGACCCCTTTGGTCGGGCCGGGGAGGCCGACATCGCCTCGTGGATCCGCGAGGACGGGGTCGGCGTCATTCGAATCGCGTCCTTCGCTCCCGGTGCGCCACGAGAGTGGTCAGACACGGAAGAGTACGAGGCCTACCTGGCCGAGGTCACGGCCGAGATCGCCGAGGCGTTCGACCAGGTGAAAGACCGACCTGCGCTCATTTGGGACGTACGCGGCAATGGGGGAGGGTACTCGTCCATCGCGCTCCAGATCGTCGCCGGGATGGCCGGGGTAACTGCAACCTCGCTGTTCACCTGCGCGTATCGGCATCCCGACTCCTGGCCGCCGGCGTACTCGTCTGCCTTGAGCGAGAGTTTCGCGATCACGCCGGGTGGACCTTTCGTCTACGGCGGGAACGCCGCCGTCCTCATCGACGGACTGGCCTACAGCGCAACGGACCACTTCGCGTTCGCCGTCGCTCGGGCGACCACGGTGCCCCTCGTTGGTTCGCCCACCGCGGGCGCGTTCGGGCGGTCGGGCCTCATCTACGAGGTCGTTGGCCCACCGGCAATGCAGTTCACCGTCGACCCACGCTACTGCACCGACGCGACCACGGGAGAGCCGCTCGAGGGCCGCTCGGTGAACCCGACCGTGGTCGTGGAGTACGACCCGAAAGACCTCGCCGCTGGTATCGACACCGTCCTCGAGAGGGCGGTCGCGCTGCTCCTCGGCTCGGGTGGATGAGCGCGAGACCCCATGCGATCCGAACCAGAGCACCCCGCCCTCGCCTCTAAGTTCGCACGTCGGCTCGGGTTCTTGTCCAATCCCCACGTCCAGACGCTGCTCGGCGCGATCGTGCGGCCGCAAGTCGCGCCGTTCGTCCGGCGGGAACGGCTCGAGCTCCCCGATGGCGACTTCGTCGACGTCGATCATGGCCCCGAGCCGGTCGACGAGCGGGCGCCGATCGTCGTGATCCTCCACGGGCTCGAGGGCTCATCGGCGTCCGGTTACGTCCGGCTCGTCGCCCATCATCTTCTCGTTCGCGGCGCTAGTGTCGTCGCGCTGAACTTCCGGTCCTGCAGCGGCGTACCGAACCGTCTGCCTCGCCTCTACCACAGCGGCGAGACCGCCGACCTCTCGTCGCTGCTCGCTCACCTTCGACGCGAGTCGCCGGGCCGGTCACTTCGTGCCGTCGGGTTCTCACTCGGCGGGAACGTCCTCCTGAAGTACCTCGGCGAGAGAGGCGACGCGGCGCTCCTCGACCGCGCCGTGGCGGTCTCGGTGCCCTTCGAGCTCGCCGCGTGTTCGACGTCGCTGTCGCGCGGATTCGCCCGGGTCTATTCCCACCATCTGCTCAGCTCACTGCACGGCAAGCTCCGGGCGCGCGCGGCCGAGCTGGCACCCTTTTGCGACCCTGCCGCCGGGCTCCGGGCTCGAACCTTCCGCGACTTCGACGATGCCGTGACCGCCCCACTCCACGGATTCTCGAGCGCGGACGACTACTTCGCTCGTTCGAGCTCGCGCCCCTTCGTCGCTCACATAAGGCGACCCACCTTGGTGCTTCAGGCGGAGGACGATCCCTTCGTGCCCGCGCACGCCATCCCTTGGGCCGAAGCCGAGGCGTCGGGTCAGGTACGCCTCGACGTGAGCCCCCACGGCGGTCACGTCGGCTTCATCGCCCCGAGCTTCGGATCGCGACGGCACGGCCCACGCACGTCGTCCTTCGCGGTCGAGCCTCACGCGGCTCGTTTCTTGGTTCCCGAGGCCGCCCCGCGACCTGAACGGGTATCGGGCTGACGCCGGCCTCGACGCGGTGCGCCATCCCAGCACATACATGGCGCCCTTTCCGGAGGCTACAATGGCGCCTGGGCAGCTCAGGGTTGGGCCTTGCCACCGGCTGGACCGGGAGTAGGCTCTCTAGCTGGGGAGGCCCCGTGAATCGTGCTTGGCTGAGACTGTTGGTGCCACTCGTGCTGGCGTGCACCGGGGGCGAGCTGCCCACCGATGGGTCGCCTAGCCACGTGACGCCCACGTGCGAGACCTCGGCTCACGAGGTGAACCGCTACGCGACGATCTCGGGCGCCCTCTCCTCGATCAACTGCACCACGTCGACCGGGACGGGCTATAAGAGCGGGGATTCGTTCACGATCAAGCTGGTGACGGTGGACGGGAAGAAGGTCGAGATCGCGACCGCGAATGCGTACTACGTGATGGCGAAGGCGGCCGCGGCGAAGGGCGTGACGCTGAAGGTCGTGAGCGGCTTCCGCACGATGGCGGAGCAGCAGGCCCTCTACAATTGTTACACCTGCTGCTGTTGCAACTCGTGCAACCTGGCCGCCAAGCCCGGCTACTCGAACCACCAGAGCGGGCACGCGCTCGACCTCAACACCTCGTCGAGCGGCGTCTACAACTGGCTCTCGGCCCACGCGGGCACGTACGGGTTCAAGCGAACCGTGCCGAGCGAGAAGTGGCACTGGGAGTGGTGGGGCGGCGGGCCGGGCGGTGGCAAATGTACCCTCGATGGCGACGGCGACGGTAAGCCCGACGCGTCGGACAACTGCCCGACCACCAAGAACGCGAATCAGAAGAACACCGATGGCGACAGCAAGGGCGACGCCTGCGACACCGATGACGACAACGACGGGAAGCCCGACTCGTCCGACAACTGCTCCCTGGTGAAGAACGCGGACCAGAAGAACACGGACGGCGACAGCAAGGGCGACGCCTGCGACACCGACGACGACAACGACGGCAAAGTAGACGGGTCGGACAACTGCCCGCTGAACAAGAACGCGGATCAGAAGAACACGGACGGTGACAGCAAGGGCGACGCCTGCGACACCGACGACGACAACGACGGGAAGCTCGACACCGCGGACAACTGCCCTCTCGTGAAGAACGCCGACCAAGCGAACACGGACGGCGATGGTAAGGGCGACGTCTGCGACCCGGACGACGACGGAGATGCGGTCGACGACGCGAAGGACAACTGCCCGAAGGTGCCGAACGCGAACCAGCTCGACACCGATGCGGACGGCGCGGGCGATACGTGCGACCCCGACGATGACGGTGACGCGGTCCCTGACGCGGGCGACAACTGTCCGCTTGCCGCCAACGTCACTCAGCTCGACACGGACAGCGATGCGGTCGGCGACGCTTGTGACGACGACGACGACGGCGACGGCGTCCCTGATACGCAGGACGGCTGTCCCACCGAGCCGGATCCGGATCAGGCAGACGCGGACGGCGACGGCAAAGGCGATGCCTGCGAGACCGACGACGACAACGATGGGATCCCGGACGAGGTCGACGTCTGCCCCGTGCACCCGGATCCGGGTCAGGAGGACACGGACGGCGACGGTGACGGGGACATGTGCGACGCCGATGACGACGGCGACGGCGTGGACGACGGCACGGACGTGTGCCCGCTCACGGCCGACCCATATCAGCGCGATATCGACGGTGACGGGGACGGTGATGCTTGTGACGCCGACGACGACGGTGACGGGGTGGACGATGTCGGCGACCTTTGTCCGACCGTGTTCGACCCAGAGCAGTCCGATCTCGACGCCGATCTCGACGGCGACGACTGCGACCTCGACGACGACGGCGATTCGGTGCTCGACGCCTTGGACCTCTGCCCAACCGTCGCGGACGCCGACCAGATCGACAGTGACGTCGACGCGATCGGAGACGCCTGTGACGACGATGACGATGGAGACGACGTCGCCGACAGCGTGGACGTCTGCCCGTTCATCCCGGACCCGGGCCAGGGGGATCTGGACGGCGATCGTTCCGGGGACGCGTGCGACGAAGACGATGACGGCGACTCGGTCGCGGACGACGTCGATGTCTGTCAGCGCGTCATCGATCCCCAGCAGCTCGATCACGACGACGACGGCGCCGGCGACGTGTGCGATGACGATGACGACGACGATGGCGTGGTCGATGAGGTGGATCTGTGCCGGCTCACGGTCAACCCGGAGCAGCTCGATGCCGACCGAGATGGGCTCGGCGACCTCTGCGACGTCGATGATGACGACGATGGCGAACCCGACGAGACCGACGTGTGCGTCAACGCGCCGGATCCGGCCCAGCTCGATCTCGATCACGACGAGGAAGGTGACGTCTGTGATCCGGATGACGACGGCGACGGGATCCTGGACGACGCCGATCTCTGCCCCGTAGCGCCCGATCCCGAGCAGGACGATCTCGACGGCGATGGCGCCGGCGACGCGTGCGACCCGGATGACGACGGCGATGGCGTCGAGGACGAGGGCGATGTCTGCCCTCGGGTCAGCGACCCGTCGCAAGCCGACGCGAACGGCGACGGCGTGGGTGATGCGTGCTCGACGAGCGCGTCGTGTCCTGGCGCCGCGGCGGGGCGTGACTGTGTCCCGAATGGCTCGCCGCCCGTCTCGAGCGGCGATGACGGTGGCGCAGTCGGGGGCACGCCGCCCGGCGCGCGGCCAGATTCGAAGACCGACGTGGGATGCAACTACGGTGGTGGTCGCTCCTTGGAGCCGGTCGGCATCAGCGTCCTGTTCCTCATGGCCACGCTCGGGTGGCACCGTCGCCGGTGCCGTCTTTGCGTCACGGGTCGCCGCGGCTCTGCCGCTCGTTGACGCAGAGCGTCTGCAAGGCTCGGCTCGACCGGCGGGCCAGCGCCGCGCCCGGACGCGTCCTATGGCGGGACGGACGCGCACAGCGTGGCGCCTCCGAACGTCGGGGATCCGGGTGCCGCGGCCGCGTCACTTCCTTGCGATCTCGCCAGGGAGCTGTATCCAGATGGGGCGAAACAGGGTCGGCCAGTGAGATAGCGGCGTTAGGCCCTGCTCTCACGCGTCCCATGAAAGAGGAGAACGTATGATGCGAACCTTGTTCGCACGCGCGATGGCGTGTGCACTCGTGGCCCCGGTCGCTTACGCGGCGGACCACATCGATTCCCCGGCGCCGTCGGCGACCCCTGCGGCCGACATCACCGACCACTACGTTTGGATGACGTCGGACGGTACGAAGGTCAACCTCGTCATGAACGTCTCGCCCTTCGCGACGGGCGAGTCGACGTTCTCGGACGCCATTGTCTACGCGTTCCACGTGTCGAGTATGGCGACGTACGGGGCGGCGGCGGCCACCAAGGCTGATGTGCTCTGTCACTTCCACAAGACCGACGGCACGGGCATCGAGTGCTGGCTTGGCGACGAGTACGTGGCTGGCGACCCGTCGGGAACGGACGGCATCGCGAGCGCGAGCGGCAAGCTCAAGGTCTTCGCGGGGCTCCGTAACGATCCGTTCTTCTTCGCGCTCGACGGCTTCAAGGCGGCGGTCAACGCCGTGGTCGCCGCGGCTCCTGCTCTGAGCTTCGACGAGCAGATGTGCCCGACGGTCGACTTCAACACCGCGAGCGCGATCGTCGGCCTCCTGCGGTCGGACGGCAAGGGCGGCCCACCGTACGACACGTTCGCCGACCTGGACGTGCTCTCGATCGTCGTCCAGGTCGACAAGACGCTCCTCAACGACGGTGGTCCGATCCTCGCGTCGTGGACCGGCACCTACCAGATGGCCCAGTGAGGAGAGAGACCATGCGACTTCGATTGACGATGATGATCGGAGCACTGGCGCTCACCGGCGCCTGCTCCAAAGTCGACGACACCACCAGCCTGGACACCGACACGACGGACGCCACCGACGCGACGGACGCCGCCGACGCGACCGATGGCACTGACGCCACGGACGCGACGGACGCGACGGACGCCGCCGACGCGACGGATGCGACGGACGCAACGGATGCGACCGATGGCACTGACGGGACTGACGGGACTGACGCGACGGATGCGACCGATGGCACTGACGCGACGGACGCGACCGACGGGACTGACGGCACCGATGACGGACTGCTCGGCGCCGGCAACGCCCCGGCCCTGGGGGCGATGATCGACCGCATGGGTCGACCCGCTATCGCCACGGCCCTCATCGCGA
The DNA here is from genome assembly GCA_018780435.1 of Myxococcales bacterium. Classification (GTDB taxonomy): domain Bacteria; phylum Myxococcota_A; class UBA9042; genus SXOO01. The sequence goes on along the minus strand of JADMJS010000198.1, from coordinate 21,755 downwards.
CCTTCGAGGCCGACGCGACGGCCAAGGGGGAGACGAAGGACGACTACAACGCCGACGCCGACCCCAGCGGGTGGGCGGCGGCGTGGGTCCCGGAGATCAAGAAGAACCTTGCCATCCTCGACGCCCTGGACGCCACCTGCGGCAACCAGCTCCTCGCGGCGGCGACGGGTGACCGATACGCCACCCTCGCCGGCGTGCTCGCGGATGACCGGCTCTACACCAACTCCGACAGCGCCACCTGTACGACGTACCTCGGCGTCGAGGCGAGCTTCATCGGCGTCGCCAACACGGACTGCGGCGGTCGCGCGCTCACGTATGACGTGATCGAGCGCAGCTACTCCGTACTGGCGGCGGGCGCCCTTACGGGCCTCGACGACGGCGTCACGTCGGACAACATCGCTCTCCTCGAGACGTTCCCGTACCTGGCGGCGCCGCAGTGACAGTCATGGCGTGCTCACGACGGACCCGAATCGTTCGGCGGCCCTCGGAGCACGCCGGCCCCTTCCCGCGGCTGGCGTTCCTGCTGGCCGCGGGCCTCTTCACCCTCTCGTGTCGAGCAGAGCCGGCGGCCGAAGCGCCGGTCACGCTGCCCGAGCAAGTCCTCCCTCCGGTGTTCCCGGAGCCGACACCCGTGCGGCTCGGCGGAATGACCACGGACGGCAAAGCCGCGCGCGCCGATCTGAACGCCCGAATCGACGGTCTCGGGGAGGCCCTGGCGGTCGCCCCGGACTCGATCGACCTCCGCCGCAACCTGGTCGATACTCTCCTGGCGCGGACAGCGTATTTCGGAACCTACACGGATTTCGACACGGCCATGGCCTTGGCCGACGAGGGCGTGGCGCTCGCCCCGAAGGGGCCCGATGCCCTCTTGCTGCGGGCGCAGGTCCTGTCGTCGGTCCACCGCTTCGCTGAGGCGCGCTCGCTCGCGGCGCCGTTTGCCGCGACTCACAAGACCGCGACTCGGCTGCTCGAGACGATCGATCTCGCGCTGGGCCAGAACCTTGAGGCAGTCCTCACCGCCCGCGCCGCCGAGGTGGACCGCCGTGAGAGCTACAGCAGCCTCGCGGCCCAGGCCGTGGCCCAGGCGGCGCTCGGGCGCTTCGACGAGGCCGATCAGTCCTATCGCAGCGCGATTGCGGTGTACCGAGACGTGTCGCCGCTCCCGCACGCGTCGGTGGCATTCCAGCGCGGTGTGATGTGGGCGGAGGTCGCGGGCGACGGGCTCCGCGCCGTCCCGCTCTACCGCGAGGCTCTCGACCGGTTGCCGGGCTACGTGGTCGCGAGCGTCCACCTCGCCGAGCTCGAGGCCCAGCACGGGCTGAGGCCTCAGGCGATCGCGCGGCTGCGCGCCCTGGTCGACGCCGGCACCGGCGATCCGGAGCCTGCCGGGCTGCTGTCCGAGCTGCTTGCGCAGGACGATCCGGCCGAATCGCAGCGTCTCGCCAGCCACGCCGCGGAGCAGTACGACCGTCTGCTCGGGCGGCACCGCGCGGCGTTCCTGGATCACGCCGCCGAGTTCTTCGCCGGCCCCGGCAAGGCCCCGAAGAAGGCCCTCAAGCTGGCGCTCGAGAACGTGGCGCTCCGGCCGACGGAGCGCGCCTACCTCGTCGCCGTGGAGGCGGCGCTCGCCGCCGGCGACCCGTCCGAGGCCTGCCGACTCGCCGCAGAGGCGCCGAGGCTCGGCGTGTCGGTGCCGTTCCGGCAAGCGACCGAGGGCCTCTGTCCGGCCCATTGAGGGCGGGAATCGACGCGGGACGCGGTCACGGCGGCTGGATGGTTTCGCGTCACCGAGGACTGCGTTCACGCCACGCTCGCCGGAATGCATTACACATGCTCGCCTCTGCGAATCCTCCTTCGTTTTGATAAGTATTATCATTGAGCAAGTATGTGTTTGCGAATGGTAGCCGAGTCAGATGTCTCCAGCTCGCTTTCGATTGCCGGCTGATGAGACGGGAAGGAATGTCCACGGGTCCCGGCCCATCATTGGGCCGGGACCCGTGGTTTCAGACTTCGGCCATCTGGCCGAACTTGCCGTTGTTGAAGTCGGCGATGGCTTTGCGGATTTCGGCTTCGCTATTCATTACGAAGGGCCCGTACCCAACCACCGGTTCGTCGATCGGCTCGCCGGTCAGTACCAGCACCGTCGCCTCGCCATCGGCGCCAATAGTCACCCCGCTCCCTTTGCGTGAGAGCAGTACCATTTCCGCCTCACCAGCCTGCTCGCTGCCGCCGACCGTGATGTGACCGGACAGCACCACCAGCGCGCTGGTGTGGCCTTCGGGTACGTCGAGGGTCAGCGAGGCACCTGCAGATAGCCGCAGATCCCACATGTTGATCGGCGTGAAGGTACGCGCAGGACCTTTGGCGCCTTCGAACTCGCCCGCGATGATCCGAGCCTTGCCCATATCGCCGGGCAGGCTGATCACCGGAATGTTGGCGGAGGTGATCGCCTGGTATCCGGGCGGAGACATCTTGTCCTTGGCAGGCAGGTTGACCCACAGCTGCACCATGCGGAACGGGCCGCCGCTCTTGGTGAACCCGGTCGAATGAAACTCCTCGTGCAAGATGCCGCTGGCGGCCGTCATCCACTGGACATCGCCCGCTCCGATCGTCCCGCCGTTGCCCGTGGAATCGCGATGGGAGACCTCCCCTTCATAGACCACGGTTACCGTCTCGAACCCGCGATGCGGGTGCTCGCCAACGCCGCGCGGGGTAATGCGCGGCTCGAAGTAGTGCGGCCCCGCGAAGTCGAGCAACAGAAACGGGCTGATATGCTCGCCGAGCGTATTGTAGGAGAACAGCGAACGAACGGGGAATCCGTCGCCGACCCAATGGCGGTTGGGGTTGCTGTAACGCCCAAGAACGGTTTTCATGACTTTGCCTCCAGGCCCGAGTGAAAGCACTCTGGCTACCTGAAGCTATATGCCAGCGAGACGACCCGGCCGGTAGCTCGCGAATCCGGACGTTGTGTCCTATCCATGGAACAATGCAAGACCTCAACGATCTCGCCTATTTCGTGAAAGTGGTCGACCACCGCGGCTTCGCTCCCGCGGCCCGCGCACTTGGCATGCAGAAGTCGAAACTCAGCCGCCGGGTGGCCCAATTGGAGGACCGCCTGGGCGTGCGGCTGATCCAGCGTTCGACCCGGTTGTTCGCGGTTACCGAGATCGGCCAGTCTTATTACCAGCATTGCCTGGCCATGTTGGTGGAAGCCGATGCAGCGCAGGACGTGATCGAAGCGATCCGCGCCGAACCCGTCGGCCTAATCCGCGTCGCGTGTCCGCCAGGCTTGATTGCCTACCGGATGGGCGCCGCGATTGCCGAATTCATGGCGGCAAATCGCAGGGTCGATATCCAGCTCAAGGCATTCAACCGGCCGGTCGACGTCATCAGCGAGGGGTTCGATGTTCTGATCCGTGCGGGTGAGCCCGCGCTTGATTCCGCCAGCCTTGTGATGCGCAAGCTCGGCGAGGTCAGCCAATGCCTGGTGGCGGCGCCAGAGCTTCTGGCAGACCACGCCGCGCCGACCATTCCGTCCGACTTAGCGACGTTTCCTACGATCGCTCTTGTAAACCAACTTGCCAACGGCGGCGGTGAACGGACCGAATGGCGGCTAGTCCACTCCGATGGAACGGCAGCGGCGGTTCCCGCCCACCCGCGTCTGTTGACCGATGATCTCGCAGCCCTTCGCGCTGCCGCACTGGCAGGCATCGGCATCGTCCAGATGCCCAACCTGATGATCGAGCAGGACTTGGCGGACGGCCGGTTACGACCGTTGCTCGCGCAATGGTCGTCCCCCAATATCGCGATCTACGCCGTATTCCCGTCACGGCGCGGCCTACTCCCGTCCGTCCGGGCACTGATCGACCACCTCGCGGGGGATTGCAGACCGTATCGGTCAGGGACAATTGCCGGCGAAGGCCCTGGGTAGGGCAGCCTCGCGGAACAGCTCCGTGTGCCAACTACCGCGTTTGCGCCCACGAAGGGCTCGGTCCGGAGTTATGTTGATCCGTCCGTCGGGAGGTGGCCTATGATGGCCGCATCGTCCCCCTGGAGCCGCGTCTGTCCTCAGCCAGCCCCATCACCGGCCAAGTCTTCGCAGGCCGCTACGCCATTCAGGGTCTCCTCGGACGCGGCGGCATGGGCGAAGTTCATCTGGCGCTCGATCAGGACGTCGGCGATCGGGTCGCGCTGAAGCTCATGTTGGCCGCCGGGGCGCTGTCCCCGGGTGCGGCCGACCGCTTCCGACGCGAGGTCCGGCTCGCGCGGCGGATCACGCATCGTAACGTCGCGCGGGTGCATGACCTCGGCCAGCTCGACGGCACTCTCTTCTTCACGATGGAGTACGTAGAGGGCGAGAGCCTGGCCGACGTCATGGACCGAGACGGTCCGATGCCGATCTCGGCCGCGCTCGATATCGCACGGCAGATCTGCGCCGGGCTCGCGGCCGCCCACGAGGCCGGCGTAGTGCATCGGGATCTGAAGCCCGCGAACGTGCTCGTGGCGCCGAACCGTCGCGTCGTGTTGACCGACTTCGGCATCGCACGTGCGCTCGAGGACGAGGTGGCGATCACCCGAACTGTCGGGATCGTCGGTACGCCTCTGTACATGTCTCCGGAGCAGCTCGAGGGGCGGCAGGTGGGGCCGGCGACCGACCTCTACGCGCTCGGCCTCATCCTTTACGAGTTGCTCGTCGCCCGGGTGCCGTACCAGGGCACAAGCCCGCTCGCGATCGCGTTGGAGCGACTCGAGGGCCCGCCCCCTGATCCACGCACGTTTGTGTCGATGCCCGATGCGGTCGCCTCGCTCGTCCTCCGCTGTTTGGCACCGGATCCTCGGGACCGGCCGAGCTCGGCCGCGGCGCTCGGTGCGACGATCGCCGCCGTCGTCGAGCAGCTCGGCGATGAGCAGGGCGTGGAGCTCGGCGTGACACAGGTGCTCCCGACGATGGCTCGCACGCCAGCGCCGGCGGATCCGGCGTTGGCCGTGCTGCCGTTCAAGTACCGAGGGCCTGCGGACCACGACTATCTGGGCGACGCGCTTCAGAGTGAACTCATCGACGTCTTGGCCCGCACCTGTGGGCTCCGCGTCCTCGCGAGCGGGGCGACGGCGCGCTTCAAGGAAGAGCGTGATCCCAGCGTGATCGCGAGAGCGCTCGGCGTAGACGCGATCGTGGACTGCGACGTCCGAGTGATCGGACAAGCGTTGCGCGTGAGCGCTCGGCTCATCGATGTCCGGACTGGCGTACAGTCGTGGAGTGAACGTTTCGACTGTGACTTCGGTGGGGTCCTCGACATCGAAGAGCGCCTCGGCAGTCGGGTCGCGGAGGCGCTCCGTGCCGGCCTGACCACCGCGAGCCACCGCGGGGAAGCAGCCCCAGAGGCGATCGAGCTTTATCTGCGGGCCCGCCAACAGATGAGCCCGCGCCTGGCCAACTACGAGGGGGAAGGCGGCGCGTTGGCGCTGCTGGAGCGCTCGATCTACATCGCGGCGTCGTTCCGACCGGCCAAGAGCGCTCTGGCGCTCGCCGCCGTGCGCGCCGCTTTCGCCCCTACTGTTGCTTCGGGCCGTGACTACGACGCGCTGGTGGGCAGCGCGCTAGAGAGCGCACTGGCAGAGGCGAGCGGCCTGTCGGAGACTCACCTCGCCGTCGCGACCCTGGCTTCGCACCAGGGCCGATACGCGGACGCGGTAGTGTCGCTGACCCGCGCGTTGACCATCGCGCCGACTTGCGCCGAGGCGCACGAGTACTTGGGCCGACTGCAGTGCGAAGCCGGCCGGGCATCGGACGGGATGGCGCGCCTCCAGCTAGCGCTTGACCTCAACCCGACCCTGTACGTTTGCCACTTCGAGATCGCGCGCATCCTGGCGATGCGAGGCGACCACGCGGGAGCCGAGACGCACATGGCGCGGCTGGCCGAAGGGCTGCCTGTTGACCACGTGATCGTGCTTCAAGCCAGTGTCCGCTTCGCGATGTGGCGGGGCGATCGGGAGCAGGTGCGACGCGTCCTGTCGCAGCTAGAGCTGTCGCGCTCGGCCCCAGTGGTCGCGATCACGCTCTCAACGCGAGCCTACCTCGGGGAGATCTCGGTTGAGCAACATCGCGCCGAGGCGAGCGCGGTCATCGGAGCAGTGCCCAACCGGCGTTTCCGATCGGTCTTGCTCCAGTTCGTGGCGGAGGTCTGCGCCGCGCTTGGGGATCTGGACTTCGCGATCACGTGCCTCTCTACGGCGGCGAACGACGTCCTGGTCGATCTCGAATGGATGGACCGATGCCCGGCCCTGGAGCCGATTCGAAGCCGCTTGGAGTTCGAGGAGGCGCGACGGGCGGTGCGTCACCGGGCTGAGGCGATCTGGCGGGCGTGAGAGGCCGACGCAACACTCTCGCGAAGGGTGGGGTGGCTACTCGGGACCGGTAGTCACCGTCATGTTCCTCATCGCCGCGCGCGCGTGGAACCGTCGCCGTCGGCGGGCCAGGGCCAGGGCCGCGAGGAGCATCAGCCACTCACCTTCGCCGCGACCGCCCACGCCGCACCCGCCCGGCGATCCAGCGTGTGTGGAGCTCGCGTCGGCAAGCGCAATCCCGTCGCCCTCGTGAGTTCCGAGGTCGGCCGCCGCGCCCACGTCGTCGCCCATTGCCGGGTCGGGCTCCGCTTCGGCCCACTCGAGCTCCGGATGCGCTTCGGGGGGCGAACAGGCCCCCTCCACGTCGTCGCCACAACAATTCCCGGACTCGGGCAGGCACGCGTTCCCGTCCGGCAGTGGTTGACACCGCGTACCGAGGGGACACACCGCATCCGAGTCGCATCGCACCGCACACGCCCGCCCCGGCGCGACAGAGAGGCAACGAGCAGCGCCACAGGCCGAGTCGTCATCGCACGGCTCGCAGGTCGCCGGCTCGCACTCGCCATCCACACAGCGAGCGTCCGGGCCGGAACAGGAGGTTCCCGCCGAGCAGCAGCCCGGCGTGCGGGCCGACACCTCGCAGCTCCCCTCGTCGCACACCGTCTCCGTGCACGGATCGACGTCATCGCACGCGGCCGCCGCCGGGGCGTAAGTGCACCCCACGGCGGAATTGCACGCGTCGTGGGTGCATGGGTTGTGGTCGTCGCAGTCCACTTGGGCGCCAGCGACACATCCACCCGTGGAGCAACTGTCGCCGCTCGTGCACGCATCGCCGTCCTCGCACGACCCGGAGACGGGCGCGTGGCTGCATCCCACACCTGACTCACACAGGTCCGTCGTGCAGGAGTCTCCGTCGTCGCAAGCTCCCGGCTTCGGCCCGCCGGGAGTACAGACCCCTTCCTGACAGACCCCGTCGGCGAGGCACGGGGTCCCGGTCGGACAAGGTGCGCCGTCCGGAGGCGTACAGGACACTTGCGTGGATCCGTCTACGCACACGATGACGCCGACGGCGTCGCAGGGCGGGACGCCGCAGGCCACGATCGCGCCGACGAAGTCCTCGTCGGTATGTCCGTCACAGTCGTCATCCAAGCTGTCGCAGTCGGCGTCCTCTGGCGCCGCGGGTGGATCGACCGTACACGCGACAGAGCCAGACGAACAATGAAGGTGCCCGGAGTCGCACGGGGGAGGGGCGTCGAGTGTGCAGGTGTCGCCCCCACCCGGGTCGCCGTCATCCGTCTCTCCGTCACAATCGTCGTCGAGACCGTTGCAGACTTCGTCCATCGCCGCGCCGATCGGTTTGCACGTGATCTTCCCCGAGACACAGGCGCTGACGCCGGCGGCACAGATCCCAAGCCCGATCGTGGTGCAGGGCACGCCGCCCCCGGCCGGCCCGTCGTCTGCCACGCCGTCGCAGTCGTCGTCCACGCCATTGCACACCTCGAGCTTGGGCGCGCACCGGGGGCCCGAAAAACGAAGTGTGCCGGCGTAGGGGGCGCCAGCCCAGCCACTCGCGTCCGTCAAGAGCCCCGTGGCGATCTCCGCGGCAAAGGCCGTGCCGTTGAATCGGGCACATCGGACGCCGTCGGGGGCGCGGCCACACACGTCGGCCCGCCCATCGCCGTCCAGGTCGGCCAAGTCGATGCTGGGGTAGTTACGGAGGTCGTCCCACCCGGCAGCATCACTCCAGGAGGGGCCATTGATGCTCGGGCCGAAGGCGCCACCGAGCCAACGCCAGCACCGGATCCCCGCGTTGGCGCGGGCACAGAGGTCGGTGCGTCCATCGCCGTCGAGGTCGCCGAAGCGGAGGGTGGTCGCGTTATCCAGGTCGCCCCAACCGGAGGCATCGGTGAGCGCGGGCCCGACCACGGGGGCACCGAAGCCCGTTCCCGTCGAGAATGAACATTCGATACCGGATGAGGTTCGAGCGCACAGGTCGGCCCGGCCGTCGCCGTCCAGGTCGACGAGGCGGATCGTGCTCCAGTAGCGGACGTCCGTGAACCCCGCTGCATCACTCCAAGCCGGCCCGGCCACCAGGTCTGTCAGCTCGTCGCCGGTCGACAAGGCACACGCCATCCCGTCCGGGCCTCGGCCGCACACGTCTTGGCGCCCATCCCCGTTCACGTCGCCGGTTCGAATCGTCCCGTATCGGTCAGGGGCGCTCCACCCTGCCTCGTCCGTCCAGGCAGGCCCAAGCAGGGCCTCGCCGAACCCAGCGCCGGTGGACGGCCAACATCGGAGTCCGTCTTTTCCGCGTGCGCAGACGTCCTCGCGGCCGTCGCCGGTCACATCGGACAGTCGCAGGGTCGTGAAGTACTCGGGCGCATTCCAGCCCGTCGCGTCCGAGAGTAGTGGACCCGCGATGCTCGTGCCCCATCCCGTCCCCGTGGATGGCCAACACACGACACCCGCGTCGGCGCGAGCGCAGAGGTCGGCTCGCCCATCGCCCGTGACGTCACCCACCCGGATCGTCGCGCGGTTGGATTCGTCATTCCAACCATCGGCGTCGCTGAGAGCGGTCGTGGCTACGGCGGCGCCGAAGCCCGCGCCAGTCGACGGGTAGCAGCGCCAGCCCACGGCGGCCCGCGCACACAGATCGGCTTTGCCGTCTCCGTTCATGTCGGTCGAGCTCGTGCCGCTCAGGGCTGCAGCATCGACGATGGCCTCGTCCATCCACAGATCGCAGGCGGCGGGTGCTCCGACGCCGTCTGCGATGACCGCGAGATGGTTGGCAACGATAGCCTCCGCTCCGCCGGAAGGGGCCACGGCGAGGCCGCTCTCGAGTGACAGGCTCGTGGACGCGCCCCCGTCGAGCGCGAGTGCGTCGTATGCGCCCAGCTCGACCAGGAGCTCCGCCGCTTCGGCGCACGTCTTGCCGGTCGCGGCGCCGCCTTCAATGGCGACGAGCCATAGCGTCTGTCGGTCAAGCGACAATCCCACAGCCGACCGTGCCGTCGCTGTCGAACAACCGGCCGACCCGAACGCCGACTCGGCGACGCCGTCATCGACGAGCAGGTGATCTCCACCCACGGCTTGCTTCATCCAGCCTTCGGGTGACTCAAGGACGTGCTCGGGGAGGTCAATCGCCACCCGATCCGGCCCGGCGGCGAACCAGCCGAACTGATCGTCGTCCACACCCCATGCCTCGCCGTCGCCCAGGGCCAACCCACGGGGAACGCCACTTTGGAACGGGGCACCGTTGATCGCGGCTTGCGCACCGACCAGCGCGCGAAAGCTGCTCGGAGTCCGCATTGCCTCAGTCGACTTGGTCGCCCGAACCGCAACACCGCGCGCGCAGAGGTCCACGGCCAGCGCCACGACGCGTTCCCCGGCGTTCACCCGAGTGAGCTGACGGACCCCAGGATACGGCGTGGTCCACGTATCGGTCGCACCGGCGACGTTGGCCACCACGGCGTACGCGAGCACCACATGACGGAATTCGATCACCGGCGCAGCTTCTACCCACGCTGCCCCTCCAGCAAGCGCCCGGGCGTGGCGAAATCACCGGTCATACAACGCAAGCTGACCTCGACCCGTGACGACGTCGTCGCGTCGCTTGCTCGCCATGCGGAGGGCCGTGTTACCGTCGGCGAACCCGTCGGGAGGAGCTGATCGTGCCGTACAACGAAGCGCTCGCAGAGAAAGTCCGCCGCGCCCTCGCTGGGACGGAGGGCCTCACCGAGAAGAAGATGTTCGGTGGCGTCGCGTTTCTTGTGGACGGCGCCATGTGCGTCGGCGTCGACAAGGACGACCTCATCGTGCGCTGCGCCAAAGAGGAGACCGACGCGTTGCTCGCGCAGGAGGGAGTTCGCGAGTTCGACCTCTACGGTGGAAGGCCTATGAAGGGCTGGCTCCTGCTCGGACCCGAAGCCACCGGAACCGCGGCCGGCTTCACGGCGTGGATCGACTTCGCCCGCGGCCAGGCGTTGCGCCCTCAAAAGTCGGCGGGACGTCGCCCCAAAACGCCCTGAATCGAGGGGGTGGCCTTCTCTAGAGCACCGCTCTGGCGGGCGGGGAACCATGACCGCCGAGGTGGCCGCCGTACTTGAGCAGCCGGGCGCCATCATTGCGGACAAGGTGAGAATACGCGTGCGGATTCGCAGGTTGCAGTCCACCTCCGGGTGCGGCGTCGCTCGCCTGCGTTCGTCAATCACCCGGGGCCCAGCGTCTGTTATGGTCGCGCCCCTTGAGGAGGAAATCGCCGTGAAGAGTCTGCTTCGAAATATCGCCCCATCGCTTCGTTACATGGTCATCGCCGGTTCGCTCGCCGGCGCCGGCTGCAAGAAGGACCCCGCGCCCACGCCAGTATCGCCCGCGCTCGTGTCGTCAGCGGCCCCAACAGCCGCTCCCGCTCCCACGGCCCCGACCGCACCGTCGCCCGCGCCCGCCGCCGCGCCGCCTGCCGAGCCCGCCGTTGCGCCGCCATCAACGGAGGCCCCGCCGCCGGCTGGCGACGTGCCACCCCCGGCTGAGGCGCCGCCCGCGATCGCGGCCGTGTCCGTCCTCGCCACAGCGCCGTTCCTCGCTGCGGTACCGAAGGACGCGGCAGCTGTCGTCGCGCTCCGTTCACCGGAGGAGCTGTCCGCGCTGCTCGACGTCCCCGCGATGTTCACTGCCTACGGCGCGGAAGGGACCGACTATCGCGCGGGCCTCAAGGCTCGCCTCGGCTTCGACCCCTACGACGTGACCGCGTGGGCGGGGGGTGGACTCGACGCCAAGGCGCCCATCGGAATCGCGGTCCTCGGGCACCGCTCACCGCCGATCCTGTACGTGGGGCTCACCGACGTCGCGGCCTTCACCGCCACGCTCAAGGCGCTAGTCGCCGCGACGGGCGGGGTCATGCCGGAGGAGAAGAAGGTCGCCGAGGCGTCCGTCTGGACCATCACGGACGCCATGCTCTCCATCGTCGTGAAGGGAAAGCAGGCCATACTCATTCCCGGTGACCAGGATGGGAGCGCGGACCGGCTGGCGCAGCTCGCGGAAGCCGACTCCATGGCCACGGGCGGCGCCGCCAAGACCGCGGCCGCCGCCTTGGGTGGCGGCCGCGACGCCGGTGTCTGGCTGCGGCTCCCGGGCCTCGTCGGGCCCGAGGCGGCGAATCACCCGTTCACAAACGAGACGCTGTTCGGTCTTCAGTCCATCACCCTTGCAGTCGACGCGGACGGCGGCGCGCTGCGCACGAAGGCCGACTTCGTGGTCTCCGAGGGCTCGTTTCTCCGAAAGGGGCTGAAGACCGGGCAAAAGAGCCGCCTGCTCACCGCGCTGACCGCGCGCCCAGGCTTCTTCACCTCCGTGAGCTTCGATCCCAAGGTGTTCGGTGATTTGGCGAACTTCGCGGCGATCGCGGACCTCTTCGACATGTCGCGCTTCGTCGGCGGGCTGAAGGAGGAGGCCGGCATCGATCTCGCGAGCCTCACGTCAACGGCGCTGAGCGGCGACTTCGCCGTTTCGCTAAGCATTTCACCGGAGTCCATGGCGCGCTCCGCCGACAAGCCGGCTCTCGGCATGGCTGTCGCGGCGGGCGTGAACGACGAGGCGGCCGCGACGGCAATCCTCAATGGTCTCGCGGACAAGGGCTTGCTCAGCCGCGGCGAGGCGGGCGTGTTCACCATCGCTGGAAAACACGAGATGCCGGCGCTGACCGTGACGGTGAGCGCGGGGGCGATCGTCTTCACCGGCGGCTACGGTGTCGCGGCGGCGGGGCCGAGCTTCACGGCCGACGGCAGCGGCGTGTCGTCCACGCTGAGCGCGGACCAACAGGTCGCGAGCTTCGCGGTCGGGTTCGACTTCTTCGGGATGCTCCTCTTCTCCCGTTCGGGCGACGTGATGCCGTCCGAACCCACTGGCGAGAACGAGTCCGAGGCGGTCAAGGCCAAGCGCATCGAGGCGGAGGCGGCGCGGAAGGCGCGGACCGAGGCGTCCGACGCCGTCGAGGCGGTTCAGCAGAAGGGGCTGGTCCAGATCACCCAGCTCCTCGGCACCCTCGCCGTCAGCGCCAAGGCCGTCGATGGCCACTTCGTCGTGGAGGGCGGCCTCTTCCACGGTGGCGTCACTGCCGCGGACGCAGGCAAACGAATCATCGAGGCCTATGTGGCCACGCGAGCCGAGAAGGAGAAGCTGCAGGTGACCCTCGACGCGGCGGCCGACAAAGCCGCTCAGCTCGACCGCGAGCTCCAAGACCTTCGCTTCGGCAAGGACGGCGGAGCGCCTGAGGTGCACCAAGCTGCGCCGCCCGCGCCGTCCGAGGCGCCCGCTCCGGCTGCACCAGCGCCGTAGCATCAGTCACGGCGACATCGAGGACGCTGGTGTTGCACTGCTGGCCGATGTCGTACGTGTGAGTGGGACCGACCTCGCGCCAACGCGCTACAGGCGCGCGCCTCATAAGTCTTGTGTACGTCAGCCGAAGAGCTTGATCCGATGCGCGTAGTGGACGATGTCCGCGACGCTCCGAACTCCGAGCTTGTTCTTGATGGTCGTGAGGTGGTTCGAGACCGTGCTCACGTGGAGGTTCAGCTCGGCGGCGATCTCGGTCACGGACTCGCCCTGGACGATGAGCGTGAAGACCTGGTGCTCGCGGGAGCTGAGTGTCAGGTGCGGGCGCTCGCTGCTTCGGGCGCGGTGCCGGGGATCCTGCGGGGGGGCGACGTAGGCGTCGCCTCGAACGGCCTTCTCAATAGCGGCCACGACGTCTTCGGGTGAACAGTCCTTCGACAAGTAGGCGCGCGCGCCGTCGGACAGGAGCCGCTCGGCATATTGATCGGCGGGGTACATCGACAGGATGACGACGGCGAGGGTCGGCCGCTCGGCGAGGACGCGCTTCAGGACTTCCCCGCCGCTCACGAAGGGCATCGAGAGGTCGAGGAGCAGTACGTCCCACGTCTCTTTGTTCGTCGCGTTCAGGACCTCCCGACCAGTTGTGGCTTCGCCGACGACCTCGAAGGCGCCGCTCGACTCCAGAATCTGACGCAGGCCGCGGCGGACCACGGCGTGATCTTCGGCGATGTAGACCCGAATCATGGTGTGCCTCCGGACCAGTCGAAGCGCGCGAGGAGTCGCGTCCCCTGACCGGCTTTGGACTCCAGCGAGAGCGTACCGCCCACGGCCAGTGCGCGTTCGCGCATCCCGATGAGGCCCACACCGGAGTGCGACGTCACCGGATCGAAGCCGCGCCCGTCGTCGCGCACGTCGATGGTGAGCGTCGCGCCGTCTACGGTCGCACAAACGACGATCGCAGTCGGAGAGGCGTGTTTCAGAGCGTTCGTCGTCGCCTCTTGCACGATCCGGAAGGCCGCGGCCGTGACCTCGCCGGGGACGCCGGAATCGCTCCCGGCGGCCTCAAAGGAGCATGGAATCGCCGATCGCTTCTCGACCCGCGCACACACCCACCGCGTGGCGACGAAGAGTCCTTGGTCGAGGATCAGGGGGCGAAGCTCGCCGACGATCCCGCGCAGCGTCGTCGTGGACCGCTCGACCACGGCGGCGAGGTCGTCGAGGAGAGCGCGAGTGACTTCGGGGTCGGGCGACACGCGTTTGGCGGCGAGGGAGAGTGTGTAGCGAAGTGCGGTGAGGTCCTGTCCGAGCTCGTCGTGAAGCTCGAGCGAGATTCGCCCGCGTTCGGTCTCGAGGAGCGTCTCGGCGTGACTGGCGAGTCGGCCGATCTCGGCCGTTCGAGCCGCTACGAGCGCTTCGAGAGACCCGTTCAGCGTCTTGAGCGTCGCCCGGGCCCGGGTGAGTTCGAGGAACTGAAAGTATCGTGAACGAAGGATGGAATAGTTGATGTTACCCATCCAGATCGTGAGCGTCGTCGTGAACGCGAGGAAGCTGATCGTGGGCGCCCAGAAGGGGCCGCGCTCATTGTCCGGAAAGGGGAGGAAGCACGCCAAGGGGAGCGCGAGCGCGGCGGCGGTGGTCCAGGCGATCCGGTCCCGCAGGGGCATGAGGAACATCGCACCCGGAACGAGCGCGATGATGGACAGGGTGAGCCACGGGAGCTCGCCCCCGCCCATCCGTCCGATCCCGACGCCGATGACGAGCATCACGGCCACGTGGGCGGCGGGGATCGCCGTAAGCAGGATCGGCCTCACGCGATGCCATGAAAGGAGCTTCAACGCACAGAGAAGGGTTGCGATCGTGGCGAGCCGGACGAACGCGAACTCCGAGACGTCGTAGTCATCCCCAGAAGCGAAGAGCCAGTCGAGGGGCCACCAGAGCACGACCGACGCGATGAGGAAGAGCATGAACCGCCGTCCCACCCGTATCGTCAGCGTCTGCGCGTAGTCGAGGAACTCGGCGTCGTCGGTGGGCTGGGACTTGGCGTTCACGCGTGCTGTTTCCCTCGGCGACAGGCCTTCGCCGGCCCGTCACCTGGGCCCGAGGCTAGGTCGGCCGAGGTCGGCTGCGCAAGGGCCCAGGAGCTGATGCGCCGCGCGTGGCCGATGGCGTAGAGAATCTCTACACACCGAGGAGAATCTCCCCACAGCGGCTGATGTGGCCTCGTCGCCGATGCGCGATGAACGCCAGCGAGATCAAGTGGTTACAGCCCGGCCCGCGCCTTGCGGTCTCGCACATCAAACCAACTCGGGAGGAAGGAAGCCATGAAGACACGATGGATGGGGTGGGCACTCGCGGCGCTGACGGTCGCCGCCTGCGAATCGGCCGGCAATAGCAGCTCGAAGACGTCGAGCATTAGCACGACGGATGGTGCGGACGGGGCTCCGCGTGACGGGAGTGTCGACGGTGGGATGGACTCGTCGGACGGACGTGGCGAGGACGGCAATAAACAAGGGGCGGTATTGGACGTCATCTCGGGGAGCCCCCCCTCAGGCTCCGTCGGGTGCTCAGAACGCCGCGGAGATCCCCAACGTGAGGGCGGCGGCGAGAAAGTCGCCCTGCGGGAACTGCAGACCGGAGAGGAGGCGCCAGCGATCGCCGAAGTAGTACGAGAACGTCACTCCAGAGGTCCACAGCAGGCGATAGTCGGCCGTCGCCTGGTCGCCCGCCCCCGAATCAGCCAGCTCGTTAGGAACCCACTGCGCCACGAATTCGGCCGCGAAAGCCAGTGTTCGAAGCGCCACCCCGAAGCCGAAGTCCAAATGTACCGGTACGAGGGGGCGCTTTGACTCTACGAAGACCACGTCGAATCCAAGATCGGCTCTGTAGGTGATGAGTCCGAAGATCGTCCCCTGGGTCGAGAGCGGCGTGACGCGCAGCGGGCTCGCATCAATGGCGATGGCGGTGTAGTCGCGGAGCTGAAGGTTGGCCGTACTGGCTCGGTCGCGATCAACAACAAGCCCGTCCACCATCGCTCCAGAGTAGGCTCCAAATGCGGTGCCTAGGCGCATGCCGAGCATGTTGCCCGAGCGAATGTGGCCGCCGAGCAACACGTCAACGGTGACGATTCCGCCGGTCCCGGCCGTACCCGGGAGAAAGACCTCGAGCGCCGCGCCTAGATAAACGCGATGGGCCACCGCGCTGTCCAAGGGCCTGAAACCGAGTCCGCCGGCGAAGCGCATCGACTCCAGCACTACGATGTCGTGCTCGGGTCCACTGCCGATGTGGGCGAGCACCTCGAACTCTCCCCCCCACATGGTCAAGGTGTGTGTCGGGTCACTGACGGCAGAGTGGAAGCGCGCGACATCGCCCCAACGCTCGGTCATCGCGGTCTGAGCCGCCGCTGGCGTCGCTCCGACGAAGACCAGGCACACAAGCACGTGAGACCAGTAGGGATTCATCGCCGTTCCCCATCAATGTGTTCGGCCGACGTGATCAGCGTCCACGCGGTCAGATTCGCCAGAGACTCGACGTTGACCGCATCGAGGTCGATTGCCTGGAGCCCATCCTCTAATGCCGTGTTGAAGTAGGGGAAGCGTTCGAGTTTGTCCCCAGAGCCATAAAGGAGTCCCTCCTTCCGGGCCGAGCTAAGACCCGGATCGGTGCTGTCGAGTTTCTCGTTTGGCGCTACCGCTTCGATCTCATTGAGCCAGCTACGGGTGGGCGAGAGGTATACCCAGGCGATCGTCACGTCGTAACCGAACACGCCAAACCATCCGTTGGCCGGACCGACACCTGGGGCTCGGAAGTCGTCCTTGGTGTAGTTGCGGATGGCGATGGTCGGTTGGCCAGCGCGGTCGAGCTGTCGGAGCTCCGACACGAGACCGGGGAGCAGCTCGGGCTTGAAGGCGGCGGCCTTGTGACGTTCGGGGAGCTGGTCGAACACCGCCCGCAGGTCGTCGAGCACCTCGCCCGAGGCAATCGGTACCGGCGTGTTGATGAACACCATGATGTTCCGAACTTGGCGGGCCAGAAGCGGCAAGAGCCCCAGGTTGTCGATGTGCGCGCCGTCGGCGACGATGAATCGCGGCGCGGGACTGGCTGGGCTCGTCGGCACGGTATAGCTGTACTCTGGAAAGCCGACGCTGGTCGGGTCGAGCTTCTCGGACACCTCGCGCACCGGGGCAGCCCCGGTCGTACCGAGGGCGTCAGCGAGCTTCGCCCACCCGTCGAAAGCTGGAACGCCGACGGTCCCAGTTGTCGTGCCTACCGTGGGAGGCGTGTAGCCACTGAGGTTCGAAAACACAGCTTCGGAGGACACATAGGCTCCACCAATGCGTCCCTGGTGGCGACGTTGGTCGTCCAGGGCTGCGCAGCGGATTCCAGAGTAGTAGGGGGTCAGTTCCAGGGGGAACAAGTCCATGTCCCCCCGGGACGCGTTCTGCTCTCGATGAGCGTAGAGCGTGGACGACACGATCAGGAAGGGCCGGGTGTCGCCGGCGGGTTTGGCGGCACTCGCCAGGGGCTGCTCGAACGGCGCGAGCCCGACGGCGGGCAGAAGCGCATCCGCGATCGCCACGCCATAGGCGCCGGTGCCCGAGTAGTGGGCGTGAAGCTGGTTTGCGTAGTCGAAGTGAGTGCCTTGTTGAAATGCGCGAGACAGCAGGTTTGTGTAGCCCGATGCTTCGTTCAAGAGCGCGTTGGAGAGCCTCGTTGGATGCACCAGGTGACCTTTCTGGTGCCCATTCATGGGCTTAAGTCCAAGCAGATCCTCGTCAGAGGCTGGCGAGTACCAGTAGAGCGACGACAGCCACGCCCCGCCCGACACGGCCGATATGTAGGCGACGTGGTCTATCCAGTGGTCGACTTTGGCATCGTACGGCTCGTCGTAGGCTGAGGTGAGGTAATCGGCCCGTTTGAGAGCCCCGGGCGCATGAGACCACGGGAGAGCATGGAGGGCTCTCAGTTGCCCGATCGCCGCGGAAGCAGCTCGACTCCCGCCGCCAGAGAACGCGACGCCCCAGCGTTCTGTATCATTGCCGCTTGCGAGCCGGTTGCCCGGCAACCAGCCCCCCGTCGCCTCCGGCAGATCGGCACCAGCGGGCGCCGCCGTGAGGCACCAAGCGGACGTCGGCCAGACCGAGACTTGGCTCGTGCTCGCGCAGCCGACGAGAAGCGACATGACTTCGGCCAAGGCCAAAGTCAGCAGCATGCGGCCCCGACTTGGACTGGCAAACGGAAGCCTCGGCTGCAACATATGGCGATTCATCCTGCACCTGCCCAGGGTTTCACTTCTCGCACAACCGAGACTGCCCGCAACCTTGGCACACCCCGGTTTGAGGCTCAAGCCGCGCCGGCCCCACAGGGAAGGAGGATCTCCAGCGTGCCGGCACGCCCGGTGAGTGTCGTTCGGCGCAGCTCCTGAACGAGAAGGATGGGCGTTTGGCCCCGACCGGTGTGAGGGCCATCGGACCGTCCTTCGACTCGGCCCCCTGACTCGCTGGTCAGACGAGCTCCCACCACTCGCTGAAGCCGCTGCGAGAGGTGCCAGGGCGCCCGTGGACGACGGAGAGCTGCGTGTTGGCAAGGTGACAGTGACGGGTTGCGGGCGAGTATCGGGCGGCGACGTGACGACCCCAGGCCCCCCACCCAATACTTCTATTGTCTCGATTCTATTGGGGTGGTTCCCATCGCGTCGGTACCGTGTAGCCGGAAATTACCGACTGCGGGGTGCTGGATGAAAGGGAACCGTTTCGCGTCAGGATCAGCTCGTCCGGCCGCGACGTCGAGGTGCGCGATCGGGCTGACGATCGCCTTCCTGGTCGGCTGTAGCGACGATCCGCCAGCCGCCGCGCCGGCCGACGAAGTCATCGACACCGACACCGTCGTGCTCGACACCGTTGCCACGGACTCATCACCCGCGGACACCCTTTGGGACATCCTCCTCGACGGCGTGAACGACGACGCATCGAACCCCGGCGACGTACCGGGGACCAACGCCGCGCCCCTCATTGAGCTACTCGAACCCGCGTCCGACGCGCACTTCGCGTTCGGCTCGCCCGTCGTGCTACGCGCCATCGTCACCGATGACGCGGATCTCCCCGGCGACCTCGCGGTCACGTGGTCATCGCCCATCCAAGGGTCCTTCTACGAGGGCTCCCCCGCGGACGACGGGCTCTTCTCGGTCACGACGAGCGAGCTCGTCCTCGGCACGCACGCCCTCACCCTCCGGGCGGCCGACAGCGCCGGCGCCGAATCGACGGCCGACGTCTCCATCACCATCGACCCCTTGGATGGCGCCCCGACGCTCGTCATCGAGCCCGCCGCGCCGACGACGGTCCACGACCTCACCGCGACCGTGACCGACTTTGTACTCGACGGCTCCGCGGCCGCGCTCGAGGTCACGTGGTCTTGGTTCAATGGCCCGGACCCCGTCGATGTCACCGGCGCCATCGTGAGCGCCGACCTGACGACCAAAGGCGAGACCTGGCGTGTTCAGGCCGTCGTCTCGAACGGCACGACGACGACCCCCGCCGGCGTCGCGCAAGTCACCATCGGCAACGCCGCCCCGTCGTGCCCCGGCGGCGCCGTCATCACCCTCGGAAGTAGCGGCCTCACCTGCGCCTGCAACGGACGTGAAGAGCCCGATCCCGCCGACCCCGCCCTCGACACCTGCGCCTGGACCGGGGACGGCGCTCCCGTGGCCGGGGACTGCCACTTCGACGTCGCGCCGGCCGCGCTCGCCGTCCCCGGGACCGTCCTCGGCTGCACACTCACCCCCTTCGACGGCGAAGACGCCGGCGAAGATGTCGTCGCCCCCACCGTCGTGGTCCCCGGCGGCGACGTGAACTCCCCGCCGACCACGCCGACGGTCGCCCTCACGCCGCCTTTCGGTCAGCCACAACACACCTTCACCTGCCAAGTCGTCTCGCCGGCGTCCGACGCCGACGGCGATCCCATCAGCTACGTCGTCTCGTGGGCCGTGAACGGCTACTGGAACCCCGCCGTCACGTCCGAGACCGTCGTCCCGCAGTCCGCGCTCACGACCAGCGCGGGTGCCGCCGCCGGCGACGGTGACGTCCTCCGCTGCCGCGTCGTCGCGAGCGATGGCAAAGCCAGCTCGCCCGCCGGAGAGAGCGGCCCGGTCACCCTCGGCACCGTCGGCGTCGCCATCGACGGGCTCGGGCCGGTCACCCTCGACGAAGACCTCGGCAACGGCTGCTTCAAGGACACGGGCTTCGCGCTGCCGTCCTGCGAACCCGGGTTCCCCTGCACGGTCGACGTCAAGGCGTGCTTCGCTGCCGACGGCAGCCTCGTGGGCCCCGCGACGGTCTCCACGACCGCGTCGTTGCCGGTCTTCGGCGACGTCGCCCTCACCGGCTCCGCCGACACGGCTGACGGGAGCCTCTGCGTCGCCGGCGCGACCGCCGATCTGCTCCCGCCCGCCGTCCCGCTCGCGCTCACGGGCCTCACGCTCACGCTCTGCCGCGACCCGTCCGGCCTCTGGACCTCGAGCGCCAGCGGCCGCGTCGCCATCGACGGCGAGACCGTCGCCTTCAAAGACGCCGATCTGACCACGACCACCGGCGGAGCGAGCTTCGCCATCGCGCTGCCGTCCTTCTTCATCGACGGCACCCCCTTCGCCGGGACGATCACCGTCGCGACCGGCGCCACCGCCGTCCCGCTCGACGGCACCGTGACGCTCGCCCCGGCCGGCGTCATCCCCGCTTCTGGCGCCTTCGAGACCACGGCAGGCGCCTTCGTCTCCGCCGAGCTCACCGCCAAAAACACGAGCAATATCGGAGGTATCGACTTCGCCTTGGGCGCACGACTCGCCCTCGACTCGGGGGCGTGGCGCTTCGAGGTCAAGGGCGGCGCGCTCACCCTGCCCGGCGGCCAGCCGCTCGCCGTCAGCGGCGACGTCGCCGTGGTCGCGGGCGTGCTGAAGGACGGCGTCTTCGAGGCGCCCGCCGGCCCCGTCACCTTCGCTGGGACCCCCTTCACTGGCCCCGTGGCCCTCGCGTGGTCTAAAGGCGCGTGGCAGCTTACCCTCCCCGGCGGCACCCTCGGCAACGACACGGCGTTCACCCTCCGCGGCGCGCTCACCGTCGTGGCGGGCGCCGTGGTCGGCGGCGCCTTGAGCGCGGGCCAAGACCTCACGCTCGGCGGCGTCACCTTCGTGGGCCCGGCTCCGGTCTCGTGGACCTCGACCTCCCTCTCCATCGCGCTAGGCGGCGGCGTGGTCTCGCTTCCAGCAGGCGGCGTGACGCTCTCGGGACAGCTCGTGCTCGACGCCGGCACGTTGACCGCCGCGACCTTCGACGTCACTGGCGGGGTCGCGCTCGCCGGCCTCGCGTTCCCGGGCCCCACCACCGCCACTTGGTCCGGCGACGAGACCTGGGCACTCGCCGTCAGCGGCGCCTCGTTGCCCCTCCCCGGCGGCTCGAACGCGCCCCTCTCGGGCACGCTCACCGTCACGGGCGGTCGCGTCGCGTCGGGCGGCTTCACGTCCCCGGCGCCCGTCTCCTTCGCCGGCCTCGCCTTCGCTGGGCCCGCCACCGCCGCCTACGCGGTCCCGTGGGACGACCTCGGCAGCCCGGGCGCCGAGTCGCTGACGCTCGAGCTCGCCGGGGGCGCGCTCGCCCTCTCTGGCGCACAGTCCCTGACTCTCTCGGGCGACGTCGTCATCGCGAACGGGCAGGTCCAGAGCGCCGCCTTCGCGGCCACGGACGCCGTGTCCCTCGACAGCGTGCCGTTCACCGGCGCCACTGTCGCGTTCGAGTCGGGGCGGCTCTGGCTCGACCTCGCGGGCGGCACG
Organism: Myxococcales bacterium; assembly: GCA_018780435.1. Taxonomy (GTDB): domain Bacteria; phylum Myxococcota_A; class UBA9042; genus SXOO01. The sequence continues at coordinate 265 of JADMJS010000198.1, read as the reverse complement.
CTCAACGTCGCCGGCGCCCCCGTGACCGTCTCTGGACGCCTCGCCATCGACGCCGGCGCGCTCGGCTGCGGCGAGCTTTCCCCCGACGCCGCCGCCAGCGCCACGGTGGGCGGCGTCGCGTTCGGTCTCGGCGTCCGCTACGCCCCCGCCGGCCGCACGTGCACGTGGCCCGACGGCACGACCTTCACCAGTACGACCGGCGAGCTCCTGGCCGCGCTCTCCGGCGGCAAGCTGACCGTCGACGGCAAGACCCTCACGCTCTCCG
>JADMJS010000006.1 GCA_018780435.1 Myxococcales bacterium | reverse complement strand
GGCGTCTGCGGCGTCACGGCGGGCCCCGGCGTCACCGACGCGGTCACCGCCGTCGCGAACGCCTACCGCGCCAACGTGCCGATGGTCGTCTTCGGCGGCGCGGGCCCGATGGTGTTCCAGCACATGGGCTCGCTTCAGGACATGGACCACCTTGAGCTCATGAAGCCCATCTGCAAGTGGGTGGCTCGCGTCAGCGAGACGCGCCGCCTCGCGGAGTACGTCGGCATCGCCTTCCGCAAGGCCCAGGCGGGCGTCCCGGGCCCGGTCTTCCTCGAGGTCCCGCTCGACGTCCTGATGGAGTTCACTGACCTCGACCAGATCCGCATCCCGGTGAACGCGCGCACCGAAGCGCGCCCGGCGCCGGACCCGGTCTATGTGGAGAAGGCGCTCGAGATCCTGAACGCGGCCGAGCGGCCCATGGCCATCATCGGCAGTCAGCTCCGGTGGTCGCGCGAGCCCGTGGCCACGCTGCAAGCCTTCCTTGAGAAGACCGGAATCCCGAGCTTCGTCAACGGCATGGCGCGCGGCATGATCGATCCGAACGGCCCGCACTTCTTGAACCGCTCGCGCAAAGACGCCCTCAAGAAGACCGACTGCGTGCTCATCTTCGGCACACCCTTCGACTTCCGACTCAGCTACGGCCAATCGCGGAACTTCTACCAGGGCACGCAGATCGGCAACGCCAGCAAGATCATGCTCCAGCTCACCCAGCCCGTGCTGAACCCGGCCGCCAAGATCATCCAGGTCGATCTCGACGGGGACGAGATCGGCCGCAACCGCGAGACCGGCGTCGACGTCGGCCTCGTCGGTGACACCGGGCTCGCACTCGAAGCCCTCACGGCCGGCTTCACCAGCGCGGGCCGCTATGGCGCCTGGGCGGACGAGCTCCGCGCCTCCGAGGCCAAGAAGTGGGACAAGATGCGGACCGAGATCGCGTCGAACGACGACCCGCCGAACCCGCTGCGCGTGTGTGCGGAGGTCGACGCCTTCGTTCGCCCCGGCGACATCGTGGTCGGCGATGGCGGCGACTTCGTGGCAACGGCGGCCTACGTGATGAAGCCCTTCGGCGTCGGGACGTGGATGGACCCGGGCCCCCTCGGCACCCTCGGCGTCGGCCCCGGCTACGCGATGGCCGCCAAGCTCGCGCACCCGGACCGCCGCGTCATCCTCATGCTCGGCGATGGCTCCTTCGGCCTCAACGGCATGGAGTTCGAAGCGATGGCCCGCCAGGGGATCCCGGTCGTCGGCGTGGTCGGTAACGACGCCGCGTGGACCCAGAT
>JADMJS010000037.1 GCA_018780435.1 Myxococcales bacterium | reverse complement strand
GGATTTCGCTCCAAGTCGGCCGCGTGAACTGAACCACGGGCGGAGGCCCCGCTTGATTGCAAAGCGAAAGCTCGCCCTAACAACACGATTTTCCACCAACTTTGACTCTTCCAAATGCTTCACTCGCTGCTCGCGCTCTCGGCGCTCGCGACCGCCTTTGCCGGCTCGTGGTCGCGCAGCAATTTTGAGCTGTCGTGGCTCCTGACGCCCGACCGCCTCTCGCTGCAATTCAATGTGTCTGCCACGTGAGTGCCGCGCGCGCCATCGCAGCCGATCCTGACTTTTCGCGCGTTTTCCAAGTGTCGTCGCCGGAAAGTGGCTGAGCGTCGGCTGGTCGACGTCGACGCGCGACCACCGCAACTGCGACATGATCGGCCTCTACGTGACGTCGAGCGGGCGCGCCATCTGCGTCGACACGTTCAGCGAGAGCCAGAGCGAGCCGCCGTCGGACGCGCGCCAGGACATCAGCGACTGCACCGGCGTCGTGTCGGGCGGCTGGTCGCGCTTCTCGTTCACGCGCAAGCTCGTCACGGGCGACGCCGACGACGTCGACATCCGCCCCGGCACGCGCTACAACGTGCACTGGGCGCGCGGCGGCAGCGCCAGCGGCACGACCGCCGGCTCGTTCTCCTGGAACAAGCACGTCTCGGCCGGCGTCACGTCCATCGATTTTCTCGCCACCGCCGAGCCGCCCACCACTGCCGCGCCCGCCACGCCCGCGCCCGACACGCCGGCGCCAACGCCGCTCATCACCACGCCGCCGCCGACGCCGCTCCCGACGCCGCTTCCCACCCCGCTGCCGACGCCCGCTCCGCCGACGCCGTTTCCGACTCCTTTTCCGACGCCGCTCCCGACGCCGCTCCCGACGCCGTTGCCGACGCCGCTCCCGACGCCCTTCCCGACGCCGGCGCCCACGCCGCGTCCCACGCCGTTCCCGACGCCCGCGCCCACACCAGCACCGACGCCCGTGCCCACGCCTGCGCCGACGCCCGCGCCGACGCCGTTTGCCGGCGCGCCGTGCGGCTCCTACACGCTGTGCGGCCAGTGCGTGTCGCCGACGACGACGGCGCCGCGCCTGTGCAAGTGGTGCCGACCGGCCAACGCGACCCTTGCGCAGGGCGCGTGCCTGAGTGCCGCCGATGCCTGCAGCACGCCGTCGCAGCTCACGCCGACGTCGGGCGCGTGCCCGACAGCCGCCCCGACTCCCGCACCGACGCCGCGTCCGACGCCCGCCCCGACACCGCTGCCCACGCCTGCACCGACGCCTGCGCCGACGCCTGCG
>JADMJS010000011.1 GCA_018780435.1 Myxococcales bacterium | reverse complement strand
TGAAGTTGGACCCGCCGCGGCGGAACGAGTTGTCCGACGACGTCACCGACAGGCGGCGCGTGACGCTGCTGCCCGCCACACCGCCGTCGCCCGACTGCCAGCCGTTGATGCAGACGGTGACGCCGTCGTCGGTGGTGATCTTGAACGCGTTGCTCGTCGTCGGGCACGTGAAGCTGCTTGACGCCGCCGGGCACACACCACCGAGGCCGGTCGTGAAGACGGTCCGTAAATTGGAACCGCTGGCGGTCGTGAGAGCCATTGGCCCGCACGCGCTGAAGAAAACGCCCGCTTGCCGGTCGTTCGTGACGAGAAGAAGGCCCTTGAGGTTTCCCACATTATCGGTCGCGTAGGCAGCGGCGTCAAAATGGATTGCGGGCATGCCCAGCGCGCGGATCGTCACGGTGAGGCCGTCCTGGCGGAAGAGCTGATCGGGGCCGACGTCCCGGATCGACAACTCGGTGTCGAACTCGACCAGGACGTTGGCACCAGGGACTTCGGTGGGGATGAGAAAGCGCTTGCGCTCGCCGGTGGGGGAGTGCGAGATGACCGCTGCGCACCGCTCGACAGCGCATTCGGCACACACATCGGTGAAGCCGTGTCCGACAAGGCTGGCGCTGGTCGTGGCGTCAGCGTCAGGCGCAATGTTTCACGTGGTCGAAAGACGTACGGGCTGAAATGAAACCAGGGAACGAGAACGTGAGCGCTCGAGCGGAACAACGCGCATTCACAAAACGTACGGGCTGAAGAACGACAACGAGGACGTCAGCGCAGAGCCATCGACGCCTCCGACGTACCCGGTGGCGAAGGCACTGGAGCGTTGGGCAGTCAGGCGCAGCAAGCAATGCGGGCGAGAAGCTTACGTCCTGCACGGCGCAACATCAGCGAGAAAAAGTGGCCGTCGATCCGCACGTACACGCTGAAGTCGCAAAGTCGTGAGCAAACCTCGTCGAAACGCGGCGCCAGGCCTCATCCTTACGCGCTGCGGTTTGATTGTGAGCGCAAGAATCCAAGTCGACGGCTCGCCCGCTTACCCGCTGTGGTGCGAGCGCCGAGAACAACGACGCGAGGCAGAGCGGTGAGCCGCAGCAGCGCATACCGCCGCAGACGTACATGCTGTGGGCCCGTGCCAAGTGCGCGATGCCGAGCGCTGGTGAGTCGGCTGACAATGGCCAGCAGGGCGGCGACCGTTACTTGCTGCAGCGGTCGAGTCAGCCGTCGCGAGCAAAACCAGCCGACGACTCACGCGCTGCAGCAGCATCAGGGCGAACCAGGCGGCCGGTGAGTC
>JADMJS010000234.1 GCA_018780435.1 Myxococcales bacterium | reverse complement strand
GCCCGATCCGCTGATTGGCCGCACCTTCGACGGGCGCTACTCGGTTCACGTCCAGATCGGCAAGGGCGGGATGGGGACGGTCTACCGCGCGACCCAGATCAGCGTGGGCCGGGACGTCGCGCTCAAGGTTCTGTCTCCGGAATACGCGCGAAACGCCGAGATGGCCGGGCGCTTCGTGCGAGAAGCCCAGCTCGCGAGCCGCCTCAAGCACCCGAGCACCATCGTCATCCACGACTTCGGTCAGTCGGCGGACGGCCTCTTCATGGCGATGGAGCTGCTCACCGGCGAGTCGCTGCAAGATCGCTTGCGGCGGGTCGGCGCCCTGCCCCTCGCGGACACCATCCGAATCACCCGCGACATCGCCGGGGCGCTCGCCGAAGCGCACAAAGCCAAGATCGTCCATCGCGACATCAAGCCCGACAACATCTTCCTGCACCGCGTGGGCGATCTCGAGGTGGTGAAGGTCCTCGACTTCGGCATCGCCAAGGTCTTCAACCTCGACGACAAGACCGCGGGTTACGCCGAGTCCTACGAGACGTCCGTCGGTGTCGACGGCCGCCGCCCGATCATCGGGACCTGGCACTACATGGCGCCCGAGCAGATCGAGGACAAGCCCGTCGACCACCGGGTCGACCTCTATGCGCTCGGGATCATGCTCTACGAGATGGCGGCCGGGTACAAACCCTTCCAGGGCGAGACGATGGCGTCCATGTTGCGGATGCACCTCCTCGAACCGCCTCTCCCGCTCCCGGACACCGTGGTGTCGGGGCTCTCCATCATCATCCACCGACTGCTTCAGAAAGATCCGGCCCGGCGCTTTCAATCGGCGGAGGACGTGATCACCGCCCTCGACACCATCGACCACGCGGGGCGCCCGGGTTCCCGCGCCGGGTCTCGATACGAGGAGATCGAGATCGAGGACGACACGTCCATCGCCGACCGCACTCGCGAGAAGCTGGGCGAGCTCCGAGAGTCCGCATCGGATTGGTATGAGGAGCACGCGGGGACCCTCAAGGCGGTGTTCATCGGGGTGCTCGTGCTCGTCGCGCTCGGCGTCGGCGCCTGGCTGCTGCGCGAACACCGTCGGCAGAGCGCGCAGAGCCGGCCCGCCGAGAGCGAGGTCGTCGCCAAGCCCGCTACCGGGACGCCGCCACCCGCCCCGAGCTCGTCGCCGAGTGCCGATCCGGCTCCGAGCGTCCCCCCCGCCGACTCGGCCCCCGCCGCGCCCGAGCTCCCGGCCGAAGCCGACGGGCGGGCATGGGTGACGGTCGGGGGCGGCCGCTTCGACATGGGCACGCCAGAGGGCGTCACGGGCCGGCAGAGCGACGAGGGGCCCGTCCACAGCGTGAACGTCACGACGACGCTGCTCGTCCGCACCGCCGAGATGACGCAAGACGAGTGGTCGGCCCTGGTCGCCGACAACCCGTCCTCCAACGCGGGCTGTCGGGATTGCCCGGTGGAGGGCGTGAACTGGTACGAAGCGCTCGAATACGCAAACCTCCTTTCGGTAAAGCGTGGCTTTCCGAAGTGTTACGAGCTCCAAGGCTGCCGAGGTCGCATCGGGCAAGGGCTACAGTGCGGCACGGCGGTCTTCAACGGCGTGAAGTGCACCGGTTACCGCCTCCCGACCGAAGCCGAGTGGGAGTGGCTCTCACGCGCCGCCGGCCGCAGCCCCACGCCGGGTACGCCGGCGCCGAGCGTGTTTCACTCGGGCACCGAGGACGGGCTCCAGGCCGGCGGCCGCCCTGCGCCTGGCCGCGGGGACGGCCGCTCGCGCCCGATCCGCATGGCCACGCCCAACGCCATTGGGCTCCAGAACATCCTCGGCAACGTCTGGGAGTGGGTCTGGGACATTCATTCTGACAGCTACTACGCGGCGCCGCTCCCGGACGACCCCATCGGCCCGAGCGCGGGGACGACGCGCGTCATCCGCGGCGGCGGGTATTCGAGCCCCGAGAGCGACTGCCGCCCCGGTGCACGACGGGCCCGCGATCCGGTCGCCGTCGACAGCACCCTCGGCTTCCGACTGGTGCGCACGGTCGACCCGTGAAGGGGATCCCTTGACGCCCCCGAGAGCGGTCCTGTCGCTGGTGATGGTGCTCGTGTGCGGGTGCAGTCCCTCGATCGTGAGGCCCACGGTGCTCACGCTCACGGCGACCGGCGTCGAACTCACCGGGGATCGCGTGACCGAACGGCGTTGGCAGGGGCTGGCCGTGGCGGTCGATGGCGGCCAGCTCCTCTGCCCGGCGTCGCTCCTCACCCTGGCGGCGACAGCCGATGTGACCGCTCCGGGGGGCGCGACGATGCCGGCTCACCCCCCGTCCCTGCGCATGCTCGACCGTGCCCGCGATCTCGCCCTCCTCGACCTGCCCATCCATGCCGAGGCCACCGCTGCCTTGTCGCCCGCGGCGCCGGCCGGCCTCGGGCCCCGCGACGGCGTCGTGGTCGAGCTCTCGCCGTCGGCGAACCCGCCCGTGGCCCAGGAACGCGCGCTCGCGCACACCGCCGACGGCGAGCTCCTCCGCCTGTCGGAGAACGCAATACCGGGCTCCGCATACTTCGACCCGCAAGGCCGCCTCTACGGCTTCGTCGGGCCGGACGGCGGCTCGGTCGCTCGAATCGACGCCGTCGTTCGCCGCGAGCGCAGCACGCCCATCGGCGCCGTCTACTCCCCCAAGGCGCTGGCCGGGGTCTTCGCGCCTGCGCTCACCCGCAAGACCTGTCTGAAGCCCGGCGAGGCCTTTCGGATGCCCGTCGCCGATTCGAGCGACGTCGCGATCGAGGTAGTCCCCGCCGAACCCGGCTTCTTGTCGTCGGCCTTCGTCCGCGGCCCGGAAGTCACCTGGAAGGGCGCCGTCGACGGCACGACACTGCTCGCGTTCGCGGGCCATCGGGCCCCGCCGTCCGGCCAGCCGGGAGGTCGGCATGCGGCCGCCATGTTGCTCGTGAACCCGGCGCGCGCCACCCGTGAAGCGTGCGCGACGCTTCGAATTGGCACACTCGCCTGGGAGCGACGGCTCGGAGCTCGCGGCTCGGCCGACCGCGGCGGCGACGCGGTGTCGGGCGACTTTTTTGAAGCACACTCACGGTCCTCGTCTCTACGCCGCACACGCCCGGGCAGTGACGTCACGCCCAGGACCGGGAGACGGCCATGACCTCTGCGAAAACGTCGATTCTATTCGCTGCATTGTCGCTTATCGCGGTGAAGGCCATGGCGCGCCCGCCCGCGGACGACGCCGAGCTGCTAGGCGCTCGAGTGGTCCACGTGCAGCCGATGTTGCTCGGCGATCTCGATGGCCGCGGGATGCGCCGCCTCGCCATCGCGTATGGCGCCTTGCCCGACGCCGCTGCCAAGGCGGTTCGTGCGCTGGGGTCGCCGACCCTCCCGGGTGACGCGGCGCTCGGCTTCTCCTTCGCAGGCAACGCCGACGCAGGCGACCTCATCGCGCTGCAAGCCGGCTACGTCATCGGTCGCATGGCCACCCACGCGGCGGCCGGCGATGTCGCGTCCGTGCGCGCGATGGGACGCTGGTTGGCGGCGCGTTCGGACGCCCTCGCCTTCTTGAGCGAGCCCGTCACGGCGGGCGTGGCGGCCCTCGTCCAGCGCGCCGAGGCCGGCCAGGTCGACGGGCTCTCGGTGGCCCGCCTCTTCCAGGACGCCGAGCTCGGCATCGCCGCAGGGCCGGAGCGGGGCCACGGCTACCTCGCGGCCGGGCTCTGGACCGGGACGGCGCTCATCGCCGGCGTCACCGAGAGCGGCCGAGCTTACTTGCTACAGGTCGGCGTTCAGCTCATCGCGCTCCTCGAGGAGGACGCGGCCTTCGAGGGCTCGGACCGCCATATCGCCGGGATCGTTCGCACTATTCACGCCGAGCTGAGCAAGGACGCACCCTCCTTGGGCGTCGTGACGGACGCCGGCCGCGCCCTCCTCGCCATCGAGCCCGGTGTTGCGCCGTGAGCCACGCACGAGCTGCCCTGTTCGCCTGCGTGCTCATGCTGGCCCCGCGGCTCGCGTCGGGTGCAACTCTCCGCTGCGCCGACGTCTCGAAGGTGGCCGCGAGCGGGTACTGCGCCGGCCTCGAGACCGCGACCCGCGCGAGCGCGAGCGACCCCATCGTGCAGAAGACCCTCGCGGTGTGGCGGCGGGTCGAGGGCCCGGTTCGCGCGCTGACGGGCCGAGAGACGGCGGTGGTCGTCCTGGCCCGAGACGCACAGGTGCAAGGCCGCAGCCCGGCCCCGGCCGCCTACCTCTGCCCGGGCGCGCCGCCCACCATCCACATCCCATGGTCACTGCTCGAGCGCGTCTACGAGACCCAGAAGTACCCGGAAGACTTCCTCGCGTTCGTCATCGGGCACGAGCTCGGCCATCGCCTGAACGACCTGACCATCGACGGCTGCCAGCTCGCCGCCTTCCAGCGCCCGGGCCAGGGCAAGCTCGAAGAAGCGCTCGCGGACGGCCGGGGCGCCTTCTTCGCCGCCGTCGCGGGATACTCCACGCGCGCCATCGCGTCCGACGACCTCGTCACGACCTTCCTCAGCGCCGAGTTCGCCGTCCGGGGCAAGGCGGCCGAGACGCGCCGCGAGGCGCTCACCCTCGCGGTCGCACGGATGGACGACTACGAACACCTCTTCCAGATGGGGCTCGCGTTCGCGTTCGGGGGCAGCCTCGAGGTCGGGAACCGCCTTTTGGCCTGGGCCGACGAGCTCACGACCAGCGCCGGGGTGCCCTTGCCCGAGCTGTCGGTCTTGCGCGCGCTCGTCCTGACGATGGCGGCTGCGCCCGCGGCGCCTGCCTTTGCCGGGTCGGACGCGCGGATCGGGTCCTTGCGGTGTGAACCGGTCTTCCCGGCCCACTCGGCGCTCTGGGAGCGTCCGCGCAAGCTGCGGCGCAGCGCCGGTCAGCCGGTGGAGCAGCTCCGGCTCGCGCGCCGGCTCCTCGAAGCGGCGGAGGCGCTCGGGGCGAACGACCTCGTCGTCGACTCGGGCCTCGGGTGCGTCGAGCTCTACCTGGGCAACGTCGACGCAGCGGAGCGCGCCTTCGCCCAGGCCAAACGCCGCCTCCCGGCTGGGGCTGCCGGGAACGCGGCGCGCGACGCCCTCGGTCGCAACGACGCCGCCCTCGCGCTCCTGGCGTACACACGAAACAATCCGCTGCCGGCGCTCATCGACGGCCCCGGACGCCAGCGCTGGACGGCGGCGTTCGGCAAGGCACACCCGGACGCGGCGAAGTCCGCCCGCGTCGCCGAGATCCTCGCGGCCTTGCCATCGCCCGCCGCGCGCATGGGCGACGAGGTCGTCGGCCCGACCTGCAAGGCCGGAAGCGCGCCTGTCTCGATCGCGGCGGCGCCGAGCTTCGGCACTGACGGCACGTGCCCCGCCGGGACCACGCGCGTCGCCTCGCTCCCTCCGGACGGCGCGACCAGCGGCACCACCTCGGGCTTCCTGGCCTGCCGACGCGCCGACGGGACCGAGCTCACTCAAGTCCGGCTGCCGGCGACGACGGAGCCCGCGTACGGCGCCGAGAGCACGATCGTGACGGAGATCCCTGTTCGCGGCACCGCGCGGTCGCTGAGCGCGTGGTCCTGCGCGTGTGCGCTGACGATGCGTGGCGCGAGCGACCAAGGGGGCCGGCTCTACACCGCGCGTTGCAAGGACGAACGGGGCGCGGCGGCACCGGCGCTCTTGCTCGCGACGACCGCCAGCGGCGAAGTCGAGCGTGTCCTGTCCTTCGGGGCGCCATGACGATGCCCGACGAAACGCGCTGGCGGCAGGATGGGGTTCTGAAGACGGCCGCGGACGGCTCGCTGCGGCTCGAGGTCCACGTGCAACCCGGCGCCAAGAGGACGGAGGCGGTCGGCCTCCACGGAGACCGGCTCAAAGTGCGTCTTGCGGCGCCGCCGGTGGACGGCAAAGCCAACGAGGCGCTGCTCGACTTCGTGGCCGAGAGCCTCGGCGTGCCGCGGTCGGCGGTGACCCTGCTGCGGGGTCAGACCAGTCGGCAGAAGACGGTCGGGATCGTGCGCTGAAGGGGGCCTCTACCCGAAGAGCTCGCTGACGGAGTCCCCTTCGTGGATGCGCCGGATGGCCTTCGCGAAGAGCGGGGCCGTCGGGAGCACCTTCAGCTTGTCGAAGTGGCGGTCGGCGACGGGGATGGAGTCGGTCACGACGAGCTCTTCGATGGCCGACTCGGTGATGCGGCTCACGGCGTTGCCCGACAGCACGGGGTGCACGCAGGTCGCTTCCACTGAGCGGGCGCCGCGCTTCATCAAGAACTGCGCCGCCTCGATGAGGGTGCCGCCGCTCGCGACCTCGTCGTCGACGATGAGGCACCGCTTGCCCTCGACGTCGCCGATGACGTTCACGGCGCGGGGCTTCTCGTCGTCGCCGTAGCGGCGCTTGTCGACGATGGCCATGGGGAGATTCAGGCGGTTGGCGTAGGAGCCGAGCTCTTTGGCTTCGCCCGCGTCGCCTGCGACCAGCACGTAGTCGGTGAGGTCCCGCTGCTGGTAGAAGTCGCAGATCATGCGGACGGCCTTGAGCTGGTCGACCGGGATCCGGAAGAAGCCCTGAATCTGCGGTGAGTGCAGGTCCATCGTCAGGACGCGATCGGCGCCGGCCGTCATCAGGAGATCGGCCATCAGGCGCGCCGTGATCGAGATGCGCGGCTTGTCCTTCTTGTCGGAGCGGGCGTACGGGAAGTAGGGCAGCACCGCCGTGACGCGCGCTGCCGAGGCGTGCTTCAGGGCGTCGATCATGATGAGGGTCTCGATGATCCCCTCGTTGACCGGCGGCGCGCTCGTCTGGATGACGAACACGTCACACTCCCGAACGTTCTCCTCGATCTGTATCAGCAAGTTCTCGTTGGAGAACTTCACCGAGCGGCTGCGGCCGAGCGGGATATCGAGGAGGTAGCAGATGTCCTCGGCGAGCCGCGGGTGGCTTGCGCCGGCAAAGACTTTGAGACGCCCTTCCATGAATCACCCTCCGGCGAGTCACCTTCCGGCGAGTCCGCCTCCGGTCCGGGCCGCGTTGTATGGGCAAGGCTTCGCGGTGTCAACGCGGAGGGAACCCCGTCACGGTGACGACGCCCCGACAGATGGCTTCCTCGATCGGGCCATCAGGGAGGCGCGGCCACGGCCGGCCTCCTCGGGGGAGCGTGGGTCGTGCTCGGCGCCATCAAGGCCCCCCGC
>JADMJS010000303.1 GCA_018780435.1 Myxococcales bacterium | reverse complement strand
CTCGACGCCCTTGCCGTCACGGTAGCACAGGCCCAGGTTGTGCATGGCGTAAGTGTCGCCCAGATCGGCAGCCTTGCGAAACCACTCGACCGCGGTCGCCTCGTTCTTCTCGACGCCCTTGCCGTGGTGGTAGCACACGCCCATGCAGAACATGGCGGTGGTGTCGCCCAGGTCGGCGGCCTTGCGAAACCAGCCAAACGCAGTCGCCTCGTTCTCCTCGACGCCCGTGCCGTCGCGGTAGCACACGCCCAGCCAGCACGTGGCGTCGGCGTCGCCCAGATCGGCGGCCTTGCGAAACCAGCCAAACGCCGCCGCATCGTTCTTCGCGATGCCCTTGCCGTCGCGGTAGCACTCGCCCAGGCTGCACATGGCGCTGGTGCTGCTCAGGTCGGCGGCCTTGTTGAACCACTCGACCGCGGTCGCCTCGTTCTTCGCGACGCCCGTGCCGTCGCGGTAGCACTCGCCCAGGCAGCACATGGCGTCGGTGCTGCCCAGGTCGGCGGCCTTGTTGAACCACTCGACCGCGGTCGCCTCGTTCTTCGCGATGCCCTTGCCGTCGCGGTAGCACTGACCCAGGCAGCGCATGGCGTCGGCGTCGCCCAGATCGGCGGCCTTGTTGAAACACTCGACCGCGGTCGCCTCGTTCTTCTCGACGCCCCTGCCGTTGACGTAGCACACGCCCAGGCGACACATGCCGTTGGTGTTGTCCAGGTCGGCGGCCTTGCGAAACCACTCGGCCGCGGTCGCCTCGTTCTTCTCGACGCCCTTGCCGTGGTGGTAGCACACGCCCATGCAGAACATGGCGGTGGTGTCGCCCAGGTCGGCGGCCTTGCGAAACCACTCGACCGCAGTCGCCTCGTTCTTCGCGACGCCCTTGCCGTCGCGGTAGCACTGACCCAGGCAGCACATGGCGTCGGTGCTGCCCAGATCGGCGGCCTTGTTGAACCACTCGACCGCGGTCGCCTCGTTCTTCTCGACGCCCCTGCCGTTGACGTAGCACACGCCCAGGCGACACATGCCGTTGGTGTTGTCCAGGTCGGCGGCCTTGCGAAACCACTCGACCGCGGTCGCCTCGTTCTTCGTGACGCCCGTGCCGTCGCGGTAGCAAGCGCCCAGGCAGTACATGGCAGCGTGGAAGCCCAGATCGGCGGCCTTGCGAAACCAGCCCACGCCGGCCGCCTCGTTCTTCTCGACGCCCTGGCCGTTGACGTAGCACACGCCCAGGTTGTATATTGCGTCGGCGTCGCCCAGATCGGCGGCCTTGCGAAACCACTCGGCCGCGGTCGCCT
>JADMJS010000616.1 GCA_018780435.1 Myxococcales bacterium | reverse complement strand
ACATCGTCGCGCGCCTCGCCCTCGCCGATCTCTTTCCGGCGGACGGCGCCCCGCAATCAGCTCTCCAGAAACTCACCAAGAAGCGACGCGTGGAGCTTCGCCGTTGACGATTATCAAAAGTTTTATTAAGTTTCATCAAATCACTTCCAAAGAACACCACCAACCGAACCCACCCTGCCCACCCACCGAACCGAGAAAAAAAAAACCCAACCGAGAACGATTAAAACCTTGAACGGGGGCGGCTTAACTCAGATTGGCGCAAGAATGAGCTCTCCATCGTCGCCTTTCATCCCGTCGCCCAGCGAGGCACTCGTCCTGTCCGCCATTCAGTTCGTGCGCGCCGACTTCTGCGGCATCGGCCGCGAGCTCGCCAAAGGCAAGCAAGTCAGCCCTGTGTTGATCCGCCAGATGCACAGCCGCTGCATCACAGCGCTCCAAGGATTGCTCGGCGACGCCGACTTGATCGGCATCCTGTCAGCCGCATCGCTCGAGCGCGTGAGCGAGGCGCTGAAGGACTTTGAGAACAAGGTCGCCTCGTCCGACAATCCGTTCACGCGCGCCGCCGACGCCGCCCTCAACCCGATCCGCACGCTGGAGTTTCGCAACGCGCACCAACAGCCGGCGATCCAGCCGACGCCCCAGCCGACGCCCCAGCCGGCGCCACAGCCCTTGACCGACGACATCAGTGGGGACGACGACAAGGACAACAAAGAAGAAGAGGTGGAGCAAAAGAAACCAAACGTCGCTGCGTCCGCCCCGGCGACGAAGAAGCGCGAGTCGCCCACCGGCCTCGATTCGTCCAAACGTGCGCGCACGGACCGCCTGCTGCCGTTGCCCACCGTGACTCGCGTGCTGCGCCAACGCAAAGTCACGCGCCCTGCCGTCGTCGACGGGCCGCGACCGCGCCGCACTTGCACAAAGACGGCGCGCGCAGTCACCCGCGACGACTACGACGACGACAACGACGACGACTACGACGACGACGACGACTCGTCGGGCTCGTCGTCGGGCTCGGGCTCGGTGTCCATCTTCACGCCGACGCCGTCGCAGTCGTCGAGCGCCCCGTGCGATGATTACTCAGAGTGAGGAATCAAGTGAGGAATCGATTGCAGGAGAAATCAATTCAATCCTGCTTTTTGTTGCGCTTCTTTCTCGCGTGCTGCGCTTCCGGATCGTCGTCGTCGTCGTCGTCGTGCTTGACCGCGTCGCCATCCACGCTCATTGCGATCGATGGCCGCGCCCACTCGGCCAGCCGCGCCACCTCCTCCGAGAGCAGCTTGGTCGGGTCGAGGCG
>JADMJS010000613.1 GCA_018780435.1 Myxococcales bacterium | reverse complement strand
CATCTGACGCCGCTATCACAGGGAAGCGCGAAGGCCTGCGACGGGAGAAAAACAGTGGCCTCCTAGGCCGCTGACCGTCCGCCTCCAGCGGCTTGACCCGTGACATCGGGCGCCGGGTCGGGTATCACCCAGAGAGCGGAGGATGAGGATTGAATGCGCTGGTCTGGTGAAGAGAACCCCACCCCGCACCTGAGCGGAGGCCCGACGCCGCCTGGCGAAAGTGGCGCACTGCTCCCCGTGCGTGGGCTCTCGGCCGCCCGACTGGGCGCCGACGACGTCGTGCCCATCTGGGAACGACTCGACGGCACACGCCTCATCGCGGGCGTCGCCGGGCCCGGGCCCGCGTCGACCGAAGCGACCGATCCCATCCGCGCCACCCGCCGCGCGGGTCGTGTGCTCGAGAGCCTGCGGGTCCGGCTTGAGAACGCCGCCGCTCCCGTCAGTGAGTCGGTGCAGCCTGGCTTCGTCGCCATCACGGTCGACTCCGACGACCGCGACCCCCTGAGCATCCTCGGCAGTGAGGTCCAGGTCGCTGCCGCTGTCCTCGATCGCGCCGACGCCTCGGGCGGCCGGGTTCGACTCTACTGGAACGGCGACGCGCGCGTGTTCTTCCTCGACGCGGTGGCGCTGTGCCGACTCACCTTCGAGGACGCGCCGAGCCCCGGCCTCCCGGGGCCATCCGCCGTGTGGCTTCGCACCGTCGATGTACGGCCGCCCAATACGGGGCTCGTCATCACGTGCACCCACGGCGCCCACGGCTACTTTCAAGCGCCATGGCTCCTCGAAAGAGCGCTGGTGGCATCTCTTGAGCGCGCGACCTCGTGGCGGGGCTTCGCCGAGCAAGTCCGCTTCGCCCTGGAACGAGAGACCAAGAGCGGCGCGTCGTTCTCAGCGTTCCCATGGGGCGCGTCGGACTTCACCACGCTCCGGCAAGCCATCCTCGGACCCGGCGGACAGCGACTCTCCGACTTGGCGGCGCGCCAAGCGTCGGCAGGTGGCGCGGGCTGGCTCAACGCGTGGCTCTCCCTCTATGGCCCCATTCACGAACGATGGCGCTTCACCCTCCATTCGCCAGTGCGCGCTCTCGCCGACACGGCCGAGCGAGCGGGCGTAGCGGCTCCGGCGACCCGGCCGCCGCCGATCGACGCGCCGACGCCGGCAGTGAACGCCCAAGTAGAGCCGGACGCCGCACGAGAGGACGACGCCACACCGGAGTACGCTCAGCCGGTCGATCCAGCGGCGGCCGTCGCCACGCCGGGCAACCCCGCGGATAGACCGCCCAACTGGGGCGGCGTTGCCGACGCCTTGAACCGCCTCTCGGCCGAGTGGGCTCGTGCGGCGCGCTCCGACCGTCCCGAACCCAAGGCCGACCCGAAGCCGAAGGGTGCCGTCGTCCCGCTGCGCGTCGTCTCGGGCGGCGCTCGACGCGAGGATGTGTGGTCGGGGACGGCGGTGGACACGCGCCGCGACGGACTCGGGCTCGCCTTGGCGGCGAATCTGAACGCCGACGTCGCCTCCGAAGCCGTGGCGCCCGCGCCCATCGAGGCCCTTCCACCCCCGCTCGGCGCCTTGGAGCCGGATGGTCTGGCGGCCAATGGGCTCACTCTCGAGAGCTTCGAGAATGCGGACGACGCGGTCTTCCGAGACCTTGATGCCGAGACGCTGACCTCGGACGCGTTCGAGCTCCTCGACCTGGTCGAGGGAGAGGTCCTTCCCGCGCTCGAAGAGGTCCCGCCTATTCCGGACAGCGCCGTCGCGGCTTCGAGGGTCGAAGCGCCCACGGTGGCCAGCGCACGCTCGCCCGGCACGACGTCGCCACAGCTCACCTCGCCACTCGTCAGCTCGCCCTTCGTCACGTCGGCGTCGCGCGTCCGACAGGCGGCCACGTCGACGTCGGTGCTTGAACCGGCTGCGAGCGTCGCGCCGCCCGAGTTCATCGTCCCGGATGAAGTCGATGGCACCGAGCTCATCGACGCCCGCGAGGAGGGCGCCGATCTCGACGTCGCGTTCCCGGTCGAACCCGAGTCCCTCGAGCCGGCGCCGAGTCCCGACGACAGCATGGCGGTGGTCCTCGAGTCGCCCATCTTCGAGACGGAGCCGGCTCCGGAGCAGTCGTCCGTGCGGGTGTTGAAAACACGCCGCTGGCCGATGAAAGCCGCGGCCGTGGCAGGGGTCGTCGGGCTAGGGATGGCGGTGGCGCTGTGGCTCGGCCCGGCCGACGTGTCCTCGGTGGACACAACCCCCGATGCCCCTCTCGTTGTGTCGCCAGCGGCCTCCGTCCCGGTGGTCACCGACACGATAGAAGCCCGGGTGGAGCTCGCCGGTGAACGCCCGGCGGGCCGTCGCGGCGTCGAGACCGTCGTTGCCGTCGCCGCGACGTCGGCCGCCCAAGCGCCGCTGCCGGAGGAGCCTCCCGCGACGGAGGAAACGCGGCCGCTGGCCGACGCGTCGCCGACCCGGTCGCGCTACGACATCGAGACCGGCGCGCATCCACGGGGACTCTCGCCCCTCTTCGACCCGCCGCCCGTGGTGGCAGAGGCGGCTCC
The DNA here is from genome assembly GCA_018780435.1 of Myxococcales bacterium. Lineage (GTDB taxonomy): Bacteria > Myxococcota_A > UBA9042 > SXOO01. The sequence continues at coordinate 4,684 of JADMJS010000613.1, read as the reverse complement.
GGTTGGCGCGCCGGCCCCGGTTGCCGCGCCAGCCCCGGTTGCCGCGCCAGCCCCGGTTGCCGCGCCAGCCCCGGTTGCCGCACCGGCCGAAGTCACCGCACCGGCCGAGGTCACCGCTCCGGCCGTGGCACCGATCCCGCTCCCTACCGCCCCACTGGCGCCACCGCCGGAGCGGGTCGTGACCGCGCCGCCGGCGCTCCCGTCGCTCGACGTCGAAGCCCGTGTACATCTGGTCCTGCGCCGCGGCCCGGGCGTCAACTATCCGAGGGCGGGGCTCCTGGTCCCGGGGACTCGGACGGTCGCTACGGCGCGGAAGGCCGGCACCAATTGGGTGCGGGTCGTCGTCCGCGGGCGGCCGATGTGGGCGAACTTCCGACGGGAGCGTCTCGTCCCGACCGCGCCGGGCGCGTTCGACCAGCTCGCCACCATCCCGTAGCTCCTCAGTCCGGTCAGCAGGCTCAGCGCAAGTAGCGTAGGAGCAGAAGAAGCTCCGCGATGACGTTCCGTCGTCCGGGGCCCGCGAGCCGCGTTTGAACATAACGTGGGCTCGTGTGATATCGCCGCGTGAAGGTGCGTGCGAGCGCCCGCAAGGCGTCTCCGCCGAGAGGACCGTCGAACTGGTCGGGGAACACCGCCGGATCGCCGTGGTGAAACTCGGCGTGAAAGGGCGTGGTGGGGTAGGGGGTCGCGACCTGGAAGGACGCGTAGGTCGGTCGCACCCGTTCGGCGAACGCGAGCGTCCGCCACATCTCGTCGAGCGTCTCACCGGGCAGTCCGAGCAGAAAGTAGCAGAGGGTGCGCATACCGGCCGCGTGGGCCAGCGCGACGCCGGCTTCGACCGCGGCGAGCGATTGCCCCTTTCCCGTCGTCGCGACGACGCGTTCGACCCCCGACTCCACGCCGTAGTGAATGAGGGAGCACCCCGCCCGCTTCATGGCGACGAGCAGCGGCCCATCGACGGTGTCAGGGCGGGTCTGGCAAGCCCACTCGAACTCGCCGTCGCGGTACGTGCTCCGCAGCGCCTCGCATAGCTCGAGCACGAGCTCGCGGTCCGCGGTCATCTCGAGATCCTGGAAGTAGGCCCGCTTCATACCCGCCGCCCGCGCCGCGGCGATCTCGGCCATCATCTGCGGCACCGTCTTCTTCCGGTACTTCTTCCCGTACATCGTGAGCAGGCAGAACTTGCAGCGCCACGGGCAGCCCCGAGTGAGCTCGAGCAGGCCCAAACGGTCACCCAAGACCTCGTAGCGGTAGTCGCGGAAGTCCACGAGATCAAAGGCCGGAACCGGCAGTGCCTTCACGTCGAGCGCGAGCGCAGACGGCCCCATCACGGTCTCGGCCCCGCGCCGCCCGGCGCTCCCGGGGACCACGCCTGGCTCAGCGCCGTCTGCGAGCGCGACGATGCCGGTCTCCGGTTCGCCCAGCAGTGCGCCGTGCGCCGGGAAGCGCGCCAACAGGGCGTCCGTGGCCACCGTGACTTGAGCCCCCATCAGCACGAGACGGGCGGGATCGAAGGGCCGAAGGAAACGCGCCGCCGCGTCGAGGTCGGTGTTCGGACACTGCCACCGGTCCAGCGGTGACAGGGTCACGAAGGCGAGATCGTAGTCCCGCGGGATGGGCAGGTCAGGCCGCGCCCGGCTGTCGACGAGGCGCACCCGATGGCCGGCCTGCCGGAGCAGCGCAGCGCTGTTCAGCAGCTCGAGCGGCGGGAACGCGCGGTTGTACCGACGCACGCGCCCCGAGAAGAGGTCACCCCAATGGGCGTTCACGAGGAGGATGTCGGCCACGCCCGGATTGCGCGTGAGGGCAGGGCCCCTGTCAACCGGATTCGCTCGCGTCGCCCAGTATGCATAGCCTGGGCACTCCGGTAGGCTTTGTCCAATGGGCGAACGCCACCTCTACTTCACCGCCGACGACCTCGGTGGTAGCCCCGAGCTCGACCGGGGCATCGCACGGACCGTCGAACGCGGGGTCGTTCGTAGCGTCTCACTGTTGGTGGATGGCCCGACGTCGGTCTCTGCCGCGCGCTGGGCCGCCGACACCGACGTGGCGGTCGGCCTCCATCTCGTCGCGGCCCCGGCACCTCCACTCGTGGCGGCGCGGGGCATCGCGGTCTCCGCGTTGGGTGCTGTCTGGCATGCCCGGACGCTCACATCCGCGTTCACGGCACAGCTTGACCGCTTCCTCGCCCTCGTCGGGCGGGCACCTGATTTTCTAAACTGCCACCAGCACTTACACATCCTCCCCGGGGTGCTCGACGCCCTGGTCGCGCTCGCGACTCAGAGCGGCGTAAAGCGCCTGCGCTCATCGGTCGAGCTCGGCGCCCTTGAACTGCCGCGGCTCGGTCAGAAGGGTAGCGTGCGTCGGGCCTTGTGGCCGGTCGTCTCGCGAGTGGCAGCGCGTCAGTCGGAGCGCCTGCGGCAACGCGGCTTTCGAATGCCGGAAGGCATCGTCGGCGGTCGCGACTCGGGTGTGCTCTCGCTCGGTCGCCTCGACGTCCTCGTCCCGGCGCTCGCGGGGCATCGCGCCGTCGAAGTGGTAGTCCACCCCCGCTTCGACTCGATCGAGCGGCTCGCGCTCTGTGCGCCGGTCTTGCCTGAGCTTCTCGACGCTCATGGCTTCACTCCCGGAGACTGGCGTGATGTCTGACGACGCACTCGCCCCGATGGACGCGCCGGAGCGCCTCCTGAGCGTCGTCGTCCCCTTCCATAATGAGGACGGGAACGTCGTCCCCCTCCACGAGCGCCTCTCGGCGGTCGCAGCGACGCTCGGCAGGCCGGTCGAGTTCGTCTACGTCGATGACGGGTCGTCCGACGATACCGCGGGGCGACTCGCTCAGGTGGCGGACGCCGATGACCGCGTGGTCGTGGTGACGTTGCGCCGCAACTTCGGCCAGACCGCCGCGCTCGTCGCCGGCTTCGACCTCAGCGTGGGTGAGACGGTGATCACCCTCGACGGCGACCTCCAGCACGCGCCCGAAGACATCCCGGCCCTCCTCGCGGCGATCGAGGCCGGCGCCGACGTCGCGAGCGGCTGGCGTCGCGACCGAGCGACCATCGACCCGTGGCTGCGTACGGTTCCGAGCCGCGTGGCCAACGGGCTCATCCGGCGGGTCAGCGGCGTCCAACTGCGCGACTTCGGCACGACCTTCAAGGCGTATCGGCGCGATGTCATCGACGATCTCGAACTTCACGGCGAGCTCCACCGGTTCATCCCGGCGCTCGCCGCGGCGCGGGGCGCCCGCATCACCGAAGTCCCGATACAATCACTCGCTCGGCACAGCGGGACGAGCCACTACGGCATCGGCCGCACCTGGGGCGTCCTCGTCGACCTCATCGTGCTGAAGTTCCTGCTGAGCTACGTCGGCCGGCCGCTGCGCGCCTTCGCCGCCGTGGGGCTCCCACTCTTCGCGGTGGGTTTTCTGGTGGCGCTCGCGGTGACCATCCAGTTCTACTTCTTCACGCCTCAGATCGGCTACGGCAACCTCATCTTCGCCGCCCTCTGCATGATCGTCGGGGTGCAGTTCCTCGGGATGGGCCTCGTCGCCGAGCTCGGAGCGCGCACCTACGCCCGCACCGGGAAGCAGCGGCCTTATGCCGTGCGGCGTATTCGCCGACGGGCGGGCTAGGGAGGCGCTGTATGGGCGGCGGTCGCTCGGGTCTGCTCGTCCTCGCTGCCGCGATCCTCGCCTGTGAGCCCCACAGTCGCACGTGTTCGTTGCTCGAGCTCTCTCAGCCGACTGCGGTCGAGATCGTGCGACCGAACGGGATCTCATGCTCGGATCTGGTCGTCGAGGCGATGCCTTATGACGGTTCGCACGGTCTTGAGGCCGTCGAACACGCGGGGGCGTGTTGGGTGCTCGCCGCCGCCGGTGTCAGCATCACGACGCCAGATGGGCTTCTTTGTTACGTGTCAGTCGACCCTCCTCCCGAATGGAACCACTGCAGCGAGGAGGCCTGTACGCAGGTCACCCGCGTGGCGCTTCCGTCGTGCGTCGGCGAGACCTTGGATGGATGCGGGCCCGAACCCGAGAGCCTGACGGGTCACTGAACGGGTCGGAAAATCAGACACCCGTCCCGTTTTTCGTTACGCTCAGCCCACAATCTCCTTGAGGACTGCTCCATGACCATCGCCCTCGTCGTCATCGGCGTCATCGCCCTCGGCGTCGCCACCGTGCTCTTCTCCGCGTCTCAGAAACCCGACACCTTTCGCTACGAGCGTCGGACGCTCGTGAACGCGCCCCCGGACCGGGTCCACGGCCTCGTCGATGACTTCAACGCGTGGCGGGATTGGTCGCCCTGGGAGGGCATGGATCCCGCCATGAACCGCCAGTTCAGCGGGACAAAACGCGGGGTTGGCGCGGTGTACGAATGGAACGGCAACAAAAAGGTCGGGCGTGGCCGGATGGAGATTCTGGACAGCGTCTCGCCCGGTCACGTCTTCATCAAGCTCGACTTCTTCTCGCCCTTCGAAGCGCATAACCGCGCCGAGTTCACGTTCCGCGCCGTCGGCAATCAGACGGAGGTCGTCTGGGCCATGACGGGACCGCAGCCCTTCATGTCGAAGGTCATGACCGTGGTCTTGAACCTCGAAAAGCTCGTTGGGAAAGACTTCGAGAAGGGGCTCGTGCAGCTCAAGGCCAAGGCTGAGAGCTGAGCGGCGCGCCATAGGGCAGGGAGCCGCG
>JADMJS010000688.1 GCA_018780435.1 Myxococcales bacterium | reverse complement strand
GCCTTCTCGTTCGCCTTGCAGTTGACGCACCACTCCGCCGTGTAGTCCACGAACACGGGCTGTTTGCGTCGCTGATGGATGGGGACCACCTCGGGCGTGAACGACACCCAGTTGATCTTGCCGTCGACGACGGCGACGTGCACATCGGCGCTACGCGTGGCCGCGTCCGCGGCGGCCGGCTGAAAGCGGAAGGCGTAGACGCCGGCTGCGACGAGAAGTGCGACGACAACACCCTTGACCGCCCAACGGCGGCCGGTGTCATGTTCCAGGCCGCCGAATCGCTCGACGGCCCAGGCGCCCAGGCCGACGAGCAGCAAGAAGCCGAGGAACCAGAACGCGCTGTCCGAGTGCACCTGCTTCAGGAGTACACCGAACATCCAGACTGCGGCACCGAGGAGCGTAAAGCCCATCAGTTGCTTGAAGGTGACCATCCAAGCGCCCGGACGAGGCAAGAGCTTCGCAAGGCTGGGGAACCACGCGACAGCGAGGAAAGGCAACGCCAGCCCGAAGCCGATGAGGAGGAAGATGACGACCATCTCCCAGATCGGGGTGTCGAGTTTCACCGCGTAGGTGATGGCGGCGCCGAGGAAGGGCGCCGAGCAGGGCGTGGCCATGACGGCGGCCACGGCGCCGTTGAAGACCGAGCCGACGGCACCACTCTTCTCCGAGCCCGAGACGCTCACCGTGATCTCGAAGACGCCGAGACCGTTGAGCCCGAGCAGGAACATCGTGAGGCACACGGCGCCCACGAAGACGGGGCTCTGGAACTGCATGCCCCAGGAGTACTCCCGGCCCGCGAGCTTCAGAGACAGTGTCGCCGCGATGATCCCCGCGAAGACCAGCAGCACGCCGAGCGTGTACCACGCCGACTCGACGCGGGCCGAGCGGCGCCGGTCGGCGACCGACTCGCCCTCGGTGGTCGCGTTCTGAGAGACGAGCTTGTACACCTTGCCCGTGAGCACCGGGAGGACGCACGGCATGACGTTGAGGATGAGGCCCCCGAGCAACGCGAGGCCGAAGGTGACGAGAAGATCGAGGCTCATGGGCGCACTCCGGTCGATGGGTATCGCCAAATCGCGCTTGGGTTACAGCCGGGAGAAGAGGCGCCCCGCCGCACGAATCCACGAGAGGGGGTGAGAAGTCGAGACCCAAAGGCGGGAGAGGAGCCGCAAGTCGAGGCGAACAACGGGGAAATCAGCGCCCTTGCAGACTGACTTGCTGCACTTTCTCATTCGTAGTGGGATCGAGCGGCTGCGGGCTCCCGTGTTGAACGCCCGCTCCCGTACTGTTTGGGGCGCAGACGACCGAGCCGGTCTGGATACACGTGGCGGCGTCGGCCTTGGAGCCGACCTCAGCGGGGATCTTGATGGCGAAGGCGCTGTCGGTCGAGCCGCTCGGCAAGTCGACGCTGTAGGCCTCTTCGTCAGTGACGCCGTCGCTGTCGTCGAAGACCAGCCCTTCCTGAGCGGTAGCGGCTGATTGCCCGTAGCGGCCACCTTCGGAGGTCGCCTCCGATGCAGCCTCATGGCCACCGACGGCGCATGCACCGACGGCGGTCAAGCCGAGCAAAGAAGCAAAGAGGGTGGCGATTGGTCGTTTCATCATGGTGGTCAACCCGGCTCCTTGAGCCCGTATTCCTTGATCTTCTGCGACAGCCGGGGCCGCTTGAGGCCGAGCAGCTGCGCCGCTTTCGAGATGTTGCCGCCCGCCTGGTCGAAGGCGCGTTCGATGCAACGTATTTCGAGCTGTCGCTTCGCTTCGTTGAGGTCAAATGCGCCCGGCAGCGCGTCGCCGGACGGATCGACCTCCGAGACGATGTCGTCGAACTCACTCGGCTCGGACGAGCGGACCTTCAGCGTCGTGAACGCGGTCAGATCCGACGCGGTGATGACGCCGTTCTGAGCGAAGAAGTAGGCGCTTCGAAGCACATTCTCGAGCTCACGCACGTTGCCCGGCCAGCGGTGCGCTGTCATGAGCGAGCGGGCGTCTGGGGAGAGCGTCACGTGGCGCCGGTCCGCCGCGCCGAGTCGACCGAGGATGTGGCTACAGAGCGCGTCGAGATCGTCCATCCGCTCGCGGAGCGGCGGCAAGGTGAGCTGAACCCCTCGAATGCGGTAGACGAGGTCGAGGCGGAAGTCCCCCGCCACGACCATCGCGTCGAGGTCTCGGTGAGTCGCCGTGATGACGCGGACGTCGACGTGGACGGCTTCGGTGCCACCCACGCGCCGGACTTCGCCAGACTGAAGTACGCGGAGCAGACTGACCTGAGTCTTCGGGCTGATGTCGCCAATCTCGTCGAGGAAGAGGGTCCCGCCGTTCGCCTGCTCGAAGGCGCCCAGCTTTCGAGAGACCGCGCCCGTGAACGCCCCCTTCTCGTGCCCGAATAGCTCCGATTCGAGCAACGAGTCGGCGAACGCGGCGGCGTTGACGCGGATGAAGGGCTTGCCGTGGCGACGCGACTTCCGCCACAGAGCATCGGCGATGAGCTCTTTCCCGGTGCCCGACTCGCCCGCGATGAGGATGGGGGCGTCGCTCGGCGCGACCCGGTCCACCATGTTGAGCACCCGGAGCACGGCGGGTGAATCACCGACCACGGACGGGTGTAGGGCGTCGCCCGGGGCGAGTGCTCTCCGCTCGGAGGCGACCGGGACCAGCGGGGCGATGTTCTTTCCGATGGAGCCCCATCGCCGTGCAGGTCCGGATGGCGGCTCGGTCGGGGTGACCGCCCTGGGGGCCCACGCCGTCACCGAATCTACCCAGACGAGGGCATCGAAGTTCTCGAGCGACTCCGGGGGAACCTCGCGGCGGAGTGCGTCGAGCAAGGACTTCGCGCGGCTGTGATGGTGATGCGCCTCGGGCAGTCGGCCCGTCGACTCGAAGGCGAGGACGAGCGACTGGTGCGCTTGAATCGCCGCCGGGCGTTGACCCAGCGACTCGAGGTCGGTCGCGGCAAGTATCGCATCGTCGAGGTCGCCGCCGCGCGAGACGGAGAGCGCGACGGTAGCCCGAAGCCGTAGTTCCGGTGTGCCACTCTGGACGGCAAGAGCCAAAGACGCGGTGTCGCCGAGCAACCCGAGCAGCAGCCGGGTTTCGGCGAGCTCGCCTTGGTGACCCATGCGAGAGAACGCGGCGCTCGCGTCGGTCGCGAGCTGTCGAGCGACGTCGATCGTACCCTCGAGCCGGTGCACTTCGGCGAGCTTGAGCTGAGCGAACGCCGCTTCATAGGCGAGGCCCGCGTCGTTCGACCGCTTGAGGGCATAGTCGAGCAGGCGGCGCGCTCGCCACAGCTCGCCCGTGGCCGCGTAGAAGTCACCCAGCGTCGTGATCGCCCCGAGGCCGCTCTGCGTCGTACCGAAGCGGTCATGGAGGTCGATGGCGCGCTCGAGCGCCGGAGCGACGAGGCGATAGCGCTGGGCGTACTCGTAAGCGACGGCCAAATTGTGAAGGCAGACGGCGACTTGGAATTCATCGCCATGGGTGTCGAAGTCGGCGAAAGCGAGCTCGAGGACGCGGCAGGCGTCGTCGTAGCGACCTTGCTTCAGGTCGATGAGCCCGAGGTTGTGATGAATCGTCGCGCGAAGTCGCCGTTCGTCGAGCCCGACCGCCGCGAGGGCTGCGCCGAAGGCGTCCCGAGCCGCAGCGTAGTCGGCCCGCCAGTACGCGACCTTGCCCTGAACGTGGAGGGCCCGCGCTCGCGCGACGCTGCCCGGCAGGGCGACCACACGCAGGGCGCATTCCGCGGCCCGGTCGAGCTGTCCCTGGCGGAGGTGGACCTCTGCAGCCTCCGCGTCGACGTCGGCCAAGGCGGCCGCGTCGTCAGACAAGCGCAGCCGAAGTTGGTCGATGACCGCGAGCGCCGCGTCGTGTTCGCCGACCCACGCGGCCAAACGCACTTCCGCGAGCGCATGTTCGACGCTCGCCGGCGCGAGGTCGGCCGATGCCGAGCGACAGGCGCCAGCCGAGCGCAGGTGCGATAGCGCCGATGCGACCGCCCCGCGCGCGGCTTCGACCCGCGCCAGCGCCAGGTGAACGCGGACGCGATCGACGAGCGGCAGCCGAGACGGCTCGAGCTGGCCGAGGAGGGTGTACGCGTCAGCCCACGCCCGGTCGGCAAAGAGCAGGTCGGCCACGTTCAGAACCGCGTCCACGCTGACGGGTGCACCACACTCTTGCCAGAGTGACGCGACCCGCAAGAGCGCAGCGGCGTCTCCCGTGGTCGCATAGATGGAGCGGAGGTAATCGGCGGCCCGATTTGCGATGGCGACGCGAAGTGGCCCGTCGACGGTGACAGGAGGCTCGATCGCCCACTCGGGTAACGCGACCGAGCGGCCGCTCTCGTCGAGGAGCCGCTCGCGACGTGCCCGGTCGACGACGAAACGCGACGTATCGCTGAGCTCGGCGAGTGCGGCCGCGGGGAGCTCGCGTCCGACGAGCTGCGCGGCCAGGAGCACCTGGTGGACTTCGGGAGGCAGGGCGCCCAGGCGGAGCGCGAAGAGCTCATCGAGGCTCTCGGGCAGGAGCGCGAGCAGCGCATTGGCACCGTGGGGGCGGCTGCCGGCGAGGCGGGCGAGACGATCCCGCACGGCGTCGCTCTGGAGCGCTTCGTGGGCGGCATCGGCGACCGCCACGCGGGTCGCACCGTCCAGCGCCAGCGCGAGCTGAGACAGCGTACGAGAGCCTCCGGGCGTCGCGGACGCGACGGTCAACACGAGCGCAGCGCGACGGATCGGACGACCGATGACGGCGAGGGGCGCGGGCCGAAGTGCGTCGGTGATGAGAAACTCAAGGCACTCGACGAGGTCCGTCGGGGCGTGCTCCAGCCCTTGGACGAGCAGAACCGCCCCAAGTGAGCGCCCGCCACGTTCCCGCGCATCGAGCGCCGACAATGCGCGACGAACCCGCTCGTGCAGCCGGCGACGTTCGTCCCGGCCGGCGACGCGCCACACGGCGGCCATCGCATCGGACGTGGAGGACGCATTGCCGATGCGGTCGGCCGCAGGGAGGAGCGGGTCTGTGCGCTCAGCGATGGTGAGGAGGACGTCGGTCAGCGTCGAACGAGGCGTCAGGGTGACGGTGATGACGGTCGACTCGGGGAGCGCGGCCCCGAGTACGAAGCCGAGATCGGGCGCATCGTAGTCGCTCGTGGCGAGCACAACCGGCGCGCGGCCGCGGGGGGCCTGTCGCAGCGCGTCGATGACGGGCCCTGCCCGTTCGACGTTCGCGGTCTTGTGCTCGGCAGCCTGCATGCGACCTCCCCGGGCGGAGGTTAGCGGACGGCGAGCGCGAAGTCACGGCCGAACTGACTCGGTACGGATGACGAAAGTGAGGTTCGTGCGGCGGCGGGGTCAGCCGTTGGCCGTCGGGGGGGCTTCCGATAGAACCCAACGCCACAGGAGATGGTCCGACAGCAGCCGGCCGGCGACCTCGCCCGCGTCGACGCGGAACTCGCCTCGGCGTAGCTGCTCGCGAGCGCGATTGACTTTGACCAGATCGAAGTCCGCCTCGGGCCTCGATCGTAACTGCCTGCGGTGAAGCGTGTCCATTGCCAAGGGTCATCGGGCCAGGGCGTGGTCCGCTGAAGGGCAACTTCGCACTTTTCTCTGGCCGGACCCGTCGGAGGCTGAATCGAGGCTGAATCGCTGAGACCATTCGGCTCAATTCGAACGGCGTCGGCTGAGAAGGTCATGGTATAGCGCCGCCATGCGCACTGCCTTGACCTTGCTCGCATTCGGCGCCGTGTCGACCGGCGTCGTTCTCATGAGCCTTCCGAGCGCGGCGTCGGATTGGCCCACGCACTTCTGCTCGACCATCATCCCCCCGACCCATCCGGGCTCCTGTGAAGTACAGCTCGGCCCCAAGATCCCCGACCTTCGGCGCGAGAAGACCATCGTCTTCGGGGTGATCGGAGACATGGGTACGGGCGAAAGCGAGCAGTTCACAGTGGCGAACGCGCTGAGCACCACCTGCATCGAGCGCCACTGTCAGTTCCTCATCAGCGTCGGCGACAACCTCTACGACGGCCCTACCCGTCTCGACGACCCCCGCATGCAGACTTGGTTCGAGAAGCCGTACCAGCGGCTCGACCTCCCCTTCTGGATGTCCCTGGGCAATCACGACTGGTACGGCGACCCGGCGATGGAGATCCGCTACACGGGCATCGCGGCGCGGCGACGTAAAGGACCCTATTGGTTCATGCCGGGACCCGCCTACCGCGTCCCGAAGCTCCCGCCCTTCCTTCGCCTCGTCGCCATCGACACGATGTCGATGGAGAGGGGTATGGAGGCCGGCTTGAAGGATCAGAAGGTCCTACTCGACGTCTCGCTGCCGCCCGCTGGCGCTGCTGCGGATGGCACATGGGCCTTCCTATTCGGCCACCACCCCTGGCGGAGCAGCGGCGCCCACGGTGATACCAAGGAGGTCGAAGCGTTTCTGAAGCCATGGCTCGACGGCGCCCGTGTCGACGGCGTCTTTTTCGGCCACGACCATCACCAGGAACACTACGACTACGGCGCGGCACAAGTCTTCATCCAAGGTGCCAGCGGGCAGATCCGCGAGCGGATGTTCGACGGGGAGCGGAGACGTTGTACGTCCGCTGCTCACCGCGATTGCTCCCGCTGGTCGGCATTGCGGCTCGGCTTCTCGATCGTGACCGTGACCGCGGAGACGCTGGTGGTGTCCTACTTCCGAATCGACGAGGCGACGCGCGCGGCGAAGGTCGACTACGTCTACGAGACTCGCCGGGACGCCCTCCTCCAACGCCAGAAGGCTCGATGATCGGTCCAGCGCCCCGAATCGATTCCTTACGGAATATCGGGGTCGGCCCGTTCGTCTGAACGGGGCGACTCGGGATGGGGCTCGGTCGAGAATAAGTGGGAGAGTTGACCGCGCCGCGCCCCGCCCGGTTCGGGCCAAGTCCGAAGACATACTTCCCGTATTTCGAGGACTTGGAACGAGCCGGGCGGGGATGTGGCGCGAGGCAAATCGAACCACTTATTTCCGACCGAGCCCTTGGGCCCGCTCATCGGGAGCTTCGAGTTGCACCGACTTCGGCGGTCGGGCTAAGGTTGGGCGGCTTCGAAGGTGCGGGGGTTGCCCCCGCCTGCAAACGCAGCCCGATCGAGGGACGCGGTCGTCGTCACACACCCGGGCCGCTAGCCCCTGCTTCACGCGGACCTAGTCCGCACGAGACGAGTGGAGATTTCGAGAGATGAAAAAGTTCCTCCTTGCTGCT
>JADMJS010000083.1 GCA_018780435.1 Myxococcales bacterium | reverse complement strand
TCGTCGGGCTCGGCCTCGTCCAGTTTCACAAACGACGACATCGATGATTGTTTTTTGTGTTCTTTTGTTGTCATGGAGCTTTGCGCTGTGCGCTGCGCAGACGGTGCCCATGCCGCAGCTCACCAACTTGCGCACATTTATCTCGGCGATCGGCTGCAACTCTAGCGCCTGCCCGCTCAGTGGCACAAACTGCCCCAAATTCGCGATGTGCGACGGTGAGGGCAACATTCGCTCTCTCTTCCTTTCGGATCTGGGCCTCACTGGCACACTGCCCAACCCCTGCGTTCCGATCCGAAACCTCACGGTCTTGGCGCTGCAAAAGAACGAGCTGCGCGGACCCGTCCTCCCAGGCCTTCAGTGCCTCACGCACCTCACGTTTCTGAACATCGGTGCGAACAACTTGAGCGGTCCCGTGGCGAATCTCGGCAGACTCTCGACGTTGGTGGGGCTTTTCGCCGGCAGCAACGAGTTCACGGGCAAGCTCGACGACTTTCCCGTCCTTGACATGCCAGTTCTCCGCAATCTCAGCCTGCAAGGCAACACCTTGCTCACCGCAGGCACCATCCCTGCTATCGGCAGCCTGCGCGGCCTGATCATCGACAACGTGAACCTGACCGGTGCGACGATTCCGCCCCGCGTCAGCAACCTCGAAGAGTTCAGTGCACGCAAGTGCGGCCTCACGGGCACCGTGCCCGATCTGCGCACGTTGACGCGGCTCACAATCTCCCTGAATCGCCTCACGGGAACCGTGGGACTCGGCAACATCAGAGCCGGCATCGATATTTGCAATCTTCTCGAGCCGGATCAGCCGGCCGAGCAGAATTGCTTCACTTGCCTTGCCAACCTCCCAGCTGCGTGCTCGTGCGGCTGCGTGACACCGGCTCCGACCCCGGCTCCGACACCGCCCCCGACACCGCTCCCGACACCGCCCCCCACGATGACAACACCCTCGACACCGGCACCAACGCCCGCGCCGACGCCCGCGCCGACGCCCGCGCCGACGCCCGCGGCGCCCGTGCCGACGCCCGCGGTGACGCCCGCGACGATGCCCACGACGCCGACGCCCGCGACGATGCCCACGATGCCGACGCCCACGTCGCCGACGTCATCCACGCCTGCGCGGCCCGTGACGCCGACGCCCGCGTCGACGTCAACAAACCGATTGTCGTTGACGCCTAGTGGCCCCACTGGGCCGACGCCTGTGCCAAAGATAGCACCGTCGCCGCAGCCTTCCAGCGCCACTCCCACCAGCAATGGCACGACGTCCACAGCTGAAGGCAGCGGCGCGACGTCCACA
>JADMJS010000565.1 GCA_018780435.1 Myxococcales bacterium | reverse complement strand
CGACATCCTCGACGAGGCGTTCCCCAACTCGATTCCGATGCACAAGAAGTGGGACCTGGTGGTGGCCGTCAAGCATTTTCATGAGAGGCGTGGCAATGAACGCTGACTTACCGCCGCTCCACCCCTCACTGCTCCGACTCGTCGAAACTTTGACGTTTTGGATGGGCGCGGCCTCCTCACGCGCGCAGCCTCAGATGTCGCAAGAGGTCGTGCTCCGGTTGACGAAAGACGATGGCTCTGTCGTGCAGCACCCAGTGTACCTCACCGAGAGCGTGTTGTCGGTGCGTTAGTTTTTCTTCTTCGGTTCGCCGCGCCTCACACGTCCTTTGGCTTCGGCGCAGCTTATCTTTCGACAACTGATCGCCGTCTCTGACAACATCGCCGAGCTGACGGACGTGACCCAGTTGACGGTGAGCAGCCGTTTCTCTTTTTTGGTTTGCACTGACGCCGTCGCTGCAGCTCGGCAACAACACCTTGACCGAAATTCCCGCGGGCGTGTTTGCCATGACGCAGCTGACGAAGCTTGACGTGCGTTGCCGCCTCCGCCGATCAAACCGTATTACTCACCCGTTGCTGCGCAGCTGACGAGCAACCGCTTGGTCGAGATTCCGCCAGAGATCGGTCACTTGATGGCGCTAACGGAGCTCTATGTGAGCCGCAGCTCCGGCGCGCCTCGCCACCTCTGACCTCGTTTGCGCCAGCTCGGCCAAAACGCGCTCGTGGCCATGCCTCGCGAGATTGGGCGGCTCACAGCGCTCGCGCGGTTGGGAGTAGGCGTTGTTGGCTGGGCCATTGTTGCGCCGTCTCACCGCCCGCGCTGCAGCTCAACCAAAACGCGTTGACGGCTGTTCCGCCGGAGCTTGGCCGGCTGCCGTCGTTGCGCTGGCTCTATGTACGTCAGCCCATTTGCTTTCGTGTCTGACGCGCTCTGTAGCTCAACGACAACCGGCTGACCTGGCTGCCGCTGGAGTTGGATCGATTGCCGCCGACAACACGCCTCCACGTGAGCTGCCGGTCGCGCTGCCGGCCTGCGTTCACACTGATTGACGATTGTCCATGTAGCTCAACCGCAACCCGCTCCCGATTGACGTCGGCACCGCAATCGCCTCGCCCTCCTCGCGCAACAAGCTGCCTGAGCTGTTTGCCGCCACGACCGCGCTCGCCATGATCCGCGAGCCCGCGTTCGTCGTCCTCACCGCGCTCCAGGACCTCGACCTCCCCGCGCTCCTGCTCGTCGAGCTCCTCGACGAGGCGTTCACCAACTCGATTCCGATGCACAAGAAGTGGGACCTGGTGG
>JADMJS010000749.1 GCA_018780435.1 Myxococcales bacterium | reverse complement strand
GCGGCGTGGTCCCACTTCGAGAGGGCGGCGTCCGGGGAGCGGTAGAGCATCGACGACGAGGCGTCGAGGACGATGGTCGCTTGGAGGTTGGTCTCGTGCTGGTAGCGCTTGATGTAGACCTTGTCGCTCTTGCCGAAGACGCGCCAATCGACGTGGCGCACCTCGTCCCCGGGCGCGTACTCCTTGTGTTCGGCGAACTCGACACTCGCGCCCTGAAGCGGGCTCCGGTGGAGGCCACTGAGGACGCCGTCGACGACGCCATGTGCCCGCAATTGCAGCGGTCTCAACCGCGCGAGCAAGTCGGGCGGGAGCAGCCGGGCGCCGGCGGAACCCGGGGGTGGCGGAGAGGCACTCACGCGGCGAGCCGGCTATTCCGGCGTCTTATCGACGAGGTGCTGAACGATCTCGCGGGCGCCGATGCGGCTCGCCTCAGCGTGGAAGTTGGGGATGACGCGATGCTTCAAGACCGGGAGCGCGAGCGCCTTGATGTCGGCGGTGGTGACCGCAAAACGCCCGTCGAGGAGCGCGCGGGCTTTCCCAGCGATGACGAGGTATTGCGTCGCTCGGGGGCCGGCGCCCCACGACACGTACTCCTTGATCCAGGGGTCGGCCCCATCGGAGCTGGGCCGCGACGCTTGTACGAGCCGAACGGCGTAACGTAGGACGTGCTCCGCCGCGGGGACGCTGAGGACGAGCTCTTGGTAGCGTGCGAGCGCCTCGGGCGTGATGACCTTCTCGATGGGCGCGTTCACGCCGGACGTCGTCGACTGGACGATGCGAAACTCTTCGTCTGTCGTCGGATAGCGGACGTCCACCGAGAACATGAAGCGGTCGAGCTGGGCCTCGGGGAGTGGGTATGTCCCCTCCTGCTCGATGGGGTTCTGCGTGGCGAACACGAGGAAGGGGCGAGGGAGCGCGTGCGTGACGCCGCCGGCCGTGACCTCGTATTCCTGCATCGCCTGAAGCAACGCGGACTGCGTCTTCGGGGGCGTGCGGTTCACCTCGTCCGCGAGGATGACGTTCGCGAAGACCGGCCCCGGGATGAACCGGAAGACGCGTTGCCCCGTGGTGATGTCCTGTTCGAGCACCTCGGTCCCCGTGATGTCCGAGGGCATGAGGTCGGGCGTGAACTGGATGCGCTTGTAGGTGAGATCGAGCGCCTGCGAGAGCGTCGCGATGAGGCGCGTCTTCGCGAGGCCGGGGACGCCGACGAAGAGGCAGTGTCCACGCGCGAAGAGGCTGACGAGCATCAGCCGGACGACCTCGTCCTGGCCGACGATGCGCTTTCGGATCTCCGACTCGAGCGTCTCGCGGGCAGCCTTGATCGTGGCGACGATCGCCTGAGCTTGTTCAGCAGTGGTCGGCAGTTCGTTCATGGATGGCGGTTCAGGGCCTCGGGCCGGGGTCGCTGGTGGGGGTGGCGCAGCGTATCAGGGCGGCGTGGGTTTGGGATCAACGTTGGCGTCGGGGAGCAGGAGCCGCTGCTGCCGTCGCTCTGCAGCAGCGGCGTCAGTGTCGCCGAGCCGCGAGAGCGCATCGGCAAGGAGCCCATGGACTTCGGGGTCGAAGGGGTTGAGGCGGATCGCGCGCTCGAAGTCGCTGCGGGCGCCGTCCGGGTCGCCGAGCGCGAGCCGCGCCTTGCCGCGATAGAGGTGGAGGAGGATGTGGTCCGAGTTCAGCTCGAGCGCAGGTGTCACGACGCCGCTGACGTCGCCCTGTTGTCCGAGCTTCAGGAGCATCGACGCGAGGCGCGCGCTGATGAGCGGGTCGGGACCGCCGGCCTTGGTGAGGGCCTTCTGATACTCGATGGCCGCCGCACGAAAGCGCTCCTTGACGGCCAAGCGGTCCGCGATGTCAGCGAGATCGCGCGCTTCGCTCTCGCCGACGCTGTCGAGCTCCTCGCTTGGTTTGGTGCTGTCGCGGAAGAGCATGCGGCTGCCCTGGTGAATTGGGAGCCGACGGAGGTTCATGCCGAAGAGCGTGTTCTTCCACTCGCGTTCGAAGCGCGCGAATGACTTGCCCGAGACGAGCTCCACGGCTTTGCGATCAGGGAGCCCATTTCGCATCGCCGCGAGCAGCTTGCGGATCAGAGCGTCGCCGCCGTGTTCGTACAGGAGCCCAATCACGGTGAAGACTTGTGCGTAGGCGAGCGCAGCCTCCTCCGCGGTTGGGAGCTTGGCCAGCGACGGACTCATGGCGTCGAAGGGGACCAAGTTCTTCTCGCTGAGACCTCGGGCGAGCAGGTCTTCGCTCAGCCGGTTCAAGCGGTGGGGCGGCTTCTCCCGCCAACGGGACTCGTAGTACTTCGCGATCCCTTCGTGGAGCCACACTGGGACGTTGTTGCGACTGAGTTGTGTCACGAGGTAGTGCACGTACTCGTGAACGACCGCGTCGAGCCACGGGTATCCGTAGACGAGCGCGCGCGGGCTGACGGCGATGAGGCGGTTGTACTTGCAGAGCGCGATCGTGCCCGTGGTGCGTATCTCGGACGGCTTCAGCGGTGAGACGCTCGCCAATTGCTCCGGGCGTGCCAAAATCTCGATTCGCACAGGCTCGGAAGGCACGTGGGCGAAGGCCTCGCCAAGCGTGTCGGCCGCGGCCTCCATGGCCTCATCGAGGTACGGCAGCAGAACCTCGTCCGGCCCGGGCGCAAAGACGAACACGAAGCGCCCCCGCGACGACGGGACGCGACTAAACCCCTGAGTCACGTCGCGCGTCGAACGATACAGGGCGAGCGCAGAAGCGACCTGTTTGTCGCCCGGCATGGCTGCGGCGACCGCCTCGAGCTGCGTCACGGCGTCGTCGTAGCGGCCCTCGTAGAAGGACACACGCCCATGGAGGAACACGACGTCCGGGTCATCGGCGTAGTCGGGTTCGAGCGGGGCGAGTTCGGCACGCGCGGCCGGGAGATCCCACGCCTCGATATGCGTCGAGATGGCCTGGAGTGTCGCGCGCGGCGGCTCCGCCAGCGTGACGGGCCCGAGGAGACTGGCGCTGACCAGGAGTGCGATCACTGGACGAGTGCCTCGTAGTAACGCTCGATGAGCGAGCGGTAACGCGCGGGCGCTTGTTCCTTCACCGACTTCAAGAGCTCTTCTCGGAACTCCTTGGGGACGGCGTAGCGATCGGCGTCGGGGATCGCGACGCGGCTCCGTGAGGAGGTCCCACCGACTCCCCCCGGACCTTGAGGATCGGTCCCGAGCTCGCGGTCGATGGCCTCGCGTAGCTCCTGAAGTCGATCGCCCGCGCGCTCGGCCGCTTTGGCGCCACGACCCGGATCACGCTTCTCTTCGAAGTGCTTGCCGGCGTCCTGCATGGCCTTCTGCGCGCTCTCGAGCGGGCCACCGAGCCCCCCCTTCGTGCCCGGGCGTTCGGCGTCCACTTTGCCGAGGTCGTCCTCCACGCGTCTGGCGCGCTCCTCGATGTCATTCTGGCGGCGAGCGAGCTCGTCCAGGCGCTGCCGACCGGCCGGATCGAGCAGCTCCGAGGCGTCCGGCGTGAGCTCTTCGACGCGGCTCCCGACGTCTCGCGCTGCCGACCCGACCCTGCCCAGCGAACGGGCGGCGGCGCGGGCAGCGGCCCCTTGGGCGCCCGGCCGTGCCCCCTCGGCGTCGAGGTCCGACTTCAGCGAGTCCAGCTCATGACCGAGCTGGTCGAGCTGACGGCTCGCTTCCGGGAGCTGCTCGGCGCTGAGGTTCTCGCGCGCCTGCTCCGCTTTCTTCTGGAGCTCGTCGAGGCGCTTCTGGTCGTCGGCGTGGAGCCCGTCCCGGCCGATCTGGCCGAGCCCGTCCGCGACCTGCCGAAGCTTGCCCATCTCGCCGGCGATCTCAGGCGCGAGCGCGTCGGCGATGCGGTCGGACATACTGTCTCGCACGGCCTGATCGAGCTCGCGCGCGTCGCGCTCCACAGCACGCTGCTTGTTCTCGAGCCGCTCGACGTCGGAGTTGAGCTGACGAAGCGCCGCCGCACCGGGTGGCCCGCTCCCCCCCTCCCCGCCCGAACCCGCGACGTCCTCCTCGATCCGAGAGTTCATGCCCTGAATGGCCTTCGACAGCGAGTCGATCGAGGCCATCGCCTCGTCGAGGCGCCCCTCGCGGACCATAGCCATGAGCGACTCGACCGTCGACCGTACCTCGTCGAGCCCACGCGCGTCGGCCTGCTCCATCGCGTCCATGTTGGCGTTCTCAAAGGGCATTGGCTTCGCCGATCGCGAGAGGTTGGACGTCATCTGGTCCACCTTTCGCAGCAGCTCCTCGAGCCGGCGTTGTAGCTCCGCCCTGAGGGCGGGATCGTCTCCCTTCTTGAGCTTCTCCATGAGCTCCCGAATCTCCCGTTCGAGCGCGACCAGTGACTTCGCGTCGTTCAGTAGCCGTTCCTTCTCTTGCTGTTCGAGGAGCCGGTCGAGCCACGGGATGTCGGTCTCGAGCTCCGCGGTGCCGCGTGTGTTCGATTGAACGAGCGCGGCGAGCAGCGTGGGCTTCTCCGAGCCGTCGACCATCGAGCGCGCATCGCCGACCTGCCGCCCTTCTTGGTCGACGAGCGCCGCATGCCGCGTCCGCATGTCGACGAGGGCCTCTTTGACGCCGTCTGCCGCGATGGGGTCGTCTTCCATCGCCTGAGCCAACCGGGCCAGGCGATCGAGGAGGAGCCCCGAGGAGAGGACGATGCGCCCTTGGGCGTCAGCGACCGCGTCGAACGCCGAGTCTTCGAGGGTGATCGGGCTCTCAAGTCGATCGGCGAGGAGGTCGAGCATGGCGTCCATGAGCGCGCGCTGGGCCTCGAGGTTCTCCGCGTGGCGTTCGTCCGCGCTGTACAGGCGAATTCGTAGCTCTCGAGAGCGCCCGCGTCCCGGCACCGTCGCCACGGAGTTGCCATCGATGGCCTCGACGGCGACGGTGAGGACCTCACCCGGCTCGAGCTGAAAGCGGCGAAGCTCGAGGTCCGTCCCGCCGACGTAGTTTCGCTCACCGTTCAGCACGGCGATTCGGCGTCGCGTCGGCCCCTCGACCCCGCCGACTTTGCGGACGGACAGCTCCACTTCGCCGAGTCCGAAGTCATCCGTCAGGTGAAAGCCGATCCGAACCGGGTCGAGCGAGCGCACTTCGAGAGTCTCGTCTCGGGTCGCGGCTTCCGGCTCGAAGATGGTCGCGGTGGGCGGCACGTCGGCGAGGGCTTCGATGGTCCGGCTTTGCCCTTCGACGAGCAGCCCGCGTTCCGCGGACGTGAGCTGAAAGCGGTAGCGCCCTGACCGTCGCACGGTGAAGTCCCCGGTGATGGTGACACCGTCTGGCGCGACGGTGAGCGGGAGGGTACGTGGTATGTCGCTCGCGGGTGAGCCGGCGTTCGGCGCCGAGGCCGCGCTCGGGGTTTGGCTGGTATCGCCCGTGTCTTCCCACACGAGCGCGGCCGCGATCGCCGGGACGAGCGCACGTGCGGTGAGCTCGACGCGCGTGCCAAGCAGCGCCGCGAGGTCGCCGCTCGTGTTCTCGAGATGACGCGCGGGCAGTCGGGTGTAGGCGGGGTAGCTCAACCGGAGGTTCAAGTCGAAGGCCAAGACGGAGTGCTCGTGCGGAGCCTCCTGGGCCGCGCCCACCCCGTGCTGTACGCCGTCGATCAAGGCACGGACCGCGCCCCTGAACGACGGGAGGAAGAGGAGAGGCGCGGCGAGCGTCAGAAGGACCAGCGTGAGCGCCATCCGTTGTCGAGCCCGTCCAAATGACGTGACGGTACGTGCCGGGACCCCCTCGAGCGCCGCAGCGACGGACGCAAGGTGAGCGAGCGCGAGCCCTCGGGCTATGCCGGCGCGTGGATCGTCTCCTCGCTGTTGGTCACTTCGTTCGAGTTGTCCAGTGAGCTCGACCGCAGTCCTGACGGCCCCGGACAGTCGCGTCACGCGTGTCTCGACGAGCGCCGCCACCGACAAGGGGGAGCGGATGTGGCGCACTCGCCAGAGGTAGCGTCCGAAGGCGACCACCGTGGCCACACCGGCGGCGATCACGACGGTGAGACGCAGCGGCAGGCTCGCTTCGAGGAGCTCGGCGCTGACCAGCGCGAGTACGACCATGGCGAGGAGGATGAGCACGCTGAGCCACGCGCCAATGACTTCCCCGGCCACGGCGAGGCGTTCACGACGCCGGACGTGGACGAGGAACCGTTCGATGGGAGGCGTAGGGCTCATGCCGGGCGCGAAGTCCTGGCAGCCGGCGGCGACGTGCGCGGATGCCGCGGGGACTATTCCAGCCGGCCCGGCATTCGGCAACATGGGACTACGGCAACATGGGGCTATCGGGTGGACGACGACGCGTACGCTGGACGACTCAGGCGTCTCGACGCGACCGAACGCGCCTGCTAGAGAGCATGGGATGAACGACCCACGCCGCGACCCGAAGCGCTATCCCGACCGCAACGTCCTCGGACAGCCCCTCGCCTCCTGTTCGACCGAGCCCATAACCGGGTTCTTTCGGGACGGGTGTTGCGGATCGAGCCCTGAGGACCGCGGCATGCACACGGTCTGCGCCGTGATGACCGCCGAGTTCCTCATCTTTTCCAAGGCGTCCGGCAACGACCTGTCGACGCCGCGGCCCGAGTATCAGTTCACGGGCCTTCTGCCGGGCCATCGCTGGTGCGTGTGCGCGCAGCGCTGGAAGCACGCCGTCGATTCCGGGGTCGTCGCGCCCGTGCACCTCGAGGCCACCCACGAGATGGTCCTTGAGCTCATCCCCCTCGAGGTCCTGCTGAAGCACGCGACGGGCCTCGCCGTGGCGTGATCCCGCGACTCGTGTCGCGGCGAGCCTGTCGGGACTAGGCCGCTCGCCTCGCGGCCAGCTCTTTGTTGATGAACGCGCCGCCGGTGGTGAAGCCAGCACGAATGTTGCTCGCCGCCGCCTTCTCGACCAGCCCGCCGACGCCGAAGAGCTTGCACTCGAAGGTGACGACGCTGTGCCTCGTGCACCGCCCCGGGCCATCGGGGACGACTCGAATCGTGCCTGAGATCAGGAACTTGTCGGTCATCACGCTCATCTTGTGGCGCCATGACCAGAGCTGCGTGGCGCGGTCGAAGGACCCCTCTTCGGTGATGACCATCGACGGGCCGACGATCTTCACGACGGCCTCGGGCAGGCTCAACTTCGGCGTCATCTTGAGATCGCGCCGTAGCCCCGTGGCGGTGTCATCGTTCTTCAGGATTTGGCATCCGCGGAACTCGAGCCCGACCACGAGCATACGTTCGATCCAGACGGGATCGAGGTAGAGGGCCCAGAACTCGGCTTCGGTGCCGTGAA
>JADMJS010000608.1 GCA_018780435.1 Myxococcales bacterium | reverse complement strand
TGTGGACGTCGCGCCGCTGCCTTCAGCTGTGGACGTCGTGCCATTGCTGGTGGGAATGGCGCTAGAAGGCTGCGGCGACGGTGCTATCTTTGGCACAGGCGTCGTCGGCCCAGTGGGGCCACTAGACGTCAACGACAACCGGTTAGTTGACGTCGACGCGGGCGTCGGCATCACGGGCCGCGCAGGCGTAGATGGCGTCGGCGACGTGGGCGTCGGCATCGTGGGCATCGTTGCGGGCGTCGGCGTCGTGGGCATCGTCGCGGGCGTCGGCACGGGCGTCGGCACGGGCGCCGCGGGCGTCGGCGCGGGCGTCGGCGCGGGCGTTGGCGCGCCCTGCGTTGGTGCCGGTGTCGAGGGTGTTGTCATCATGGGGGGCGGTGTCGGGAGTGGTGTCGGGGGCGGTGTCGGGGGCGGTGTCGGAGCTGGTGTCGGGCAGCCGCACGAGCACGCAGTCGGGAGGTTGGGACCGCAAGTGAAGCAATTCTGCTCGGCCGGCACCGCGTCGACAAGATCGCAAACGTCGATGCCAGCGTTGATGTTGCCGAGTCCTACCATTCCCGAGAGACGATTTTGGGCGATCTGCAGCCGCTTCAACGCGCGCAAGTCTGGCAAGGTGCCCGTGAGGCCACATTTGCGTGCACTGAACTCTTCCAGGCTGTTGACGCGCGGCGGAATCTTCGCCCCGCTCAAGTCCACGTTGTCGATGATCAGGCCGCGCAGCGTGGCGTTGAAAGGAGGGATGGTGCCTGAGGTGAGCAACGTGTTGCCTTGCAGGCTGAGATTGCGGAGCACTACCATGTCCAGGAACGGGAAGTCGTCGAGCTTGCCCGTGAACTCGTTGCTGCCGGCGAAAAGCCCCATCAAGGTCGTGAGTCTGCCGAGATTCGCCACGGGGCCGCTCAAGTTGTTCGCGCCGACGTTCAGAAACGTGAGGCGCGTGAGGCACTGAAGGCCTGGGAGGACGGGTCCGCGCAGCTCGTTCTTTTGCAGCGCCAAGACCGTGAGGTTTCTGAACTGAACGCAGGGGCTCGGCAGTGTGCCAGTGAGGCCCATATCCGAAAAGTTGAGCGAGCGAATGTTGCCGTCATCGTCGCACGTGGCAAATCTGGGGCAGCTGTTTCCATTGAACGCGCAGGCGGCAGAGGTGCAGCCGATCGCCGTAGCAAACGCGCGGTAGCTGTTGAGCTGCGGCGCGGGCACCGTGACTTGCGCAGCGCACAGCGCAAAGCTCCATGACAACAAAAGAACACCAAAAACAATCATCGATGTCGTCGTTTGTGAAACTGGACGAGGCCGAGCCCGACGA
>JADMJS010000535.1 GCA_018780435.1 Myxococcales bacterium | reverse complement strand
CGTCACGTCGACAAACTCTTCCTTCCCAAACTACAAGCCAGCAACAGGCCAAGCGGTCCGTTTGAACGCCCCAACGGCCGACCCTGATGCTCCCGGCATAGCCGTGCTCACGTTCATGCAAACGTATCCGCCTCCAAACTCGGTAACGTGGGTTTCCGTGCTGCTCTGCGATATCGACTACCGGCCCACGGCGCGAGTGCAGACGGGCGTGCATTTGCTGAGCGATGCGACGGCGCTGTACACCTCCGCTGGATTTTACGGCCAGGACTTTGCTGGAGCGCGCACTCCCTCTCAGGACGCTTGGTCGCTGATCGTCAACAACGCGATTCGTTCTTCCACGACCGCTGCGCCGGCGGCCAGTTCGACTACGCTGTTGATTTTCAGGGTTCAGCGAACCGGCAAGCAGATCGACGTTCGCGTCCGAGCCTACGCGCCCACCGCCTCGGTCACCGAGTCCGGTTACTTCACGGGCTCAGCCTCTGTCCTCGATGCGTTTGGCACGCAAGGACAAGGCACCACACTCGACAGCTTGGCATTTGTCGGCACGGGCTTCACGATCGTCGAGTACCGCGTGAGCGACAATTTCGCCAACGTCATCAACGTCGTCACGCCCGCGCCGACGCCGGCGCCGCCGACGCCGTTCCCGACGCCCGCGCCGACGCCGCGCCCGACGCCGTTCCCGACGCCGGCGCCCACGCCGTTCCCGACGCCGTTCCCGACTCCGGCGCCGACGCCGATTCCGATGGACTTGCCGTGCGCGTCGTACTCGTCCAACTGCCTCTTGTGCGTGCAGGCGTCCTACCACGCCGCGTTCCCCGACTGTCGCTTCTGCGGCAGCACGTGCCAAGACGGCGGCAACTGCTCGTCGACCGTGATGAACGTGCTGCCGGGCGGCTCGTGCGCGCCGCCGACGCCCGCGCCGACGCCGCGACCGACGCCGCGACCGACGCCGGCGCCGACACCTGTGCCGACGCCGGCGCCCACGCCGGCGCCCACGCCCGGCCCCACGCCCGCGCCGACGCCGGCGCCTCCGACGCCCGAGCCGACGCCAGCGCCTCCGACGCCCGAGCCGACGCCCGAGCCGCCGACGCCAGCGCCGCCAACGACGACCACCTTGACGACCACGGTTGCGGCGACCGACGCGGTGCCGTCGGTGGGCAGCAGCAACGGGAGCAGCGTCGCCGACAACTCGACGAC
The DNA here is from genome assembly GCA_018780435.1 of Myxococcales bacterium. GTDB lineage: Bacteria > Myxococcota_A > UBA9042 > SXOO01. The sequence goes on along the minus strand of JADMJS010000535.1, from coordinate 113 downwards.
GGTCAGCGGCAACGCGACGGTGCCGCTGGCGACGCCGGTGGCCGGCAACGAGCAGGCGGTCGACACGGTGCTGATCGGCGCCGTGGTGGGCGGCGTGGTCGGCGGCCTGTGCC
>JADMJS010000291.1 GCA_018780435.1 Myxococcales bacterium | reverse complement strand
GGCGGCATGGCGCCTGGCGTCTACCCGCCTGGCGGCAACATGGGCGGCGGCGGCATGATGGGCGGCGGCGGCGGCCAGATGATGGGCGGCGGCGGTCCGCCGTCGTACCCGAATCCGCACATGACGCCCGACAACCGCTCGCTCTCGCAGCGCGGCGGCCGGCCGCCGATGATGGGCGGCGGCGGTCCGCCGCCGGGCGCCCAGCCGATGATGATGGGCGGCCCGCAGTTCAATCCGAACCAGAGCGGCCAGTTCAACGGCGGCGGCGGCCGCGGCGGCCCGCCGCAGATGGGCGGCGGCGGCCAGATGATGGGCGGGCCGATGATGGGCGGCGGCGCGATGCCGCCGAACCCGGGCGGCTCGTTTCGCGGCGGCCCGCCGCCGATGCGCGCCGGCATGGTGGCGATGCCCGGCATGGGCCCGCCGCAGCAGTTTGGCGGTCGCGGTGGCCCGGGCGGCCCCGGCGGCCCCGGCGGCCCTGGGCCTGGGCGCGGCCCGCCGGCGCCAGGTTTTGGCGGGCCCGGGCCCGGGCGAGGCGGCCCGCCCGGCGGCCCGGGCCGCGGCGTCCCGATGATGGGCGGCGGCGGCGGCGCGCGCGGCGGCATGCAGCAGCCGGGCGGCTGGAACGGCGGTCAGCAGCAGCAGATGCAGCAGCAGGACATGGGCGCGAGCGCGTCGGGCTTTGCGCCCGGCTCGGCGCTCGAGCGCTCGACGCAGATCGACATGTCGGAGCTCATGTTTGAGAAGGAGATTGGCGCCGGCAGCTTCGGCACCGTGTACAAAGGCCAGTGGAAGTCATGGACGGTGGCCATCAAGCAGCTCAAGAACGCAGTGCCCGAGGAGTCGGACGAGTACCAGGACTTTGTGCGCGAGGCCGAGCTGATGACGCGTTTGCGACCGCACGACAATGTCGTGAGGTTTGTCGGCGTCACCAAGCCGCCCAACTTGTGCATCGTGCTCGAGTTTGTGGCGCGCGGCTCGATGTACGACCTGCTGCAGTCGGAGGAGCCGCTGACGGGCGAGGTGATGCTGATGATGCTCAAGGGCATCTGCGCCGGCATGGCGCACCTGCACGAGGAGAACGTCGTGCACCGCGACCTCGCGGCGCGCAACGTGCTGCTCGACCACAACCTCGTGCCCAAGCTCGGCGACTTTGGCATGTCGCGCGTGCTGCAGCAGTCGGAGAAGAGCCAGACCAAGTCGGACACGGGCCCGCTCAAGTGGATGTCGCCCGAGTCGATCCGCAACCGCGAGTACTCGCGCAAGAGCGACGTGTGGGCGTTTGCGGTGGTGATCACGGAGGTGCTGACG
>JADMJS010000446.1 GCA_018780435.1 Myxococcales bacterium | reverse complement strand
GTCCACCCGCTCCCCTACTGCCCCGAGTTCTTTCGGTCCGAGTTCAAGAGCGACGTCGCCGACATGAAGAACTCAGTCAAGAATCGCGAGAACGCGCAGTCGAGTTGCGCAGCGCAGTTCATCGCCAACCATCTCGGGGATTACGACCGCCCGTGGATCCACGTCGACATGGCGGGTCCGGCGCTCGGCCTCGGCGAGCGGGCGTCCGGTTACGGCGTGGGCCTCCTGCTCTCGCTCATCGACGTGTTCTGACCTTATGGCAATCCCAATCGCCTCAAGCGCCCCCCGGCTCACGCCCGCCTCCGCCGCGGAGCTCATCGCGACCCGCGTCGCCCCCATGACCGACACGGAGCTTCGGCCGTTTAACGAGGCCCGTGGTCGAGTCCTCGCCGAACCGATCGTCTCGGACCGGCCGAGCCCTCCCAGCACCGTGAGTGCGATGGACGGCTTCGCTGTCCGAGTGGACGAGCTCGATGCGCCGTTGCCAGTCCTCGGCGAGATCCGCATCGGCCGGGCGCCGCCGACACTGCCGGTTGCCGCGGCGCTACGAATCGTCACGGGCGCCCCGCTGCCGGACGGCGCGGACACCGTGTTACGCGTCGAAGACTCGGAGCTCGTCGGCGACTACCTCCGCGCGACGACCCACCCCGCTCGTGGCGCCAACATTCGCAAGCGCGGGGAGAATGGACCGACCGGGACTACGGCCACCTCCGTGGGTAGCCTCGTGACGGCCGGTGTCATCGGTGCCGCCGCCACGTTCGGGTACTCGTCGCTCCGGGTGCTGAAGCCGCTCGCGCTCACGATCATCGTGACCGGAGACGAGCTGGAGGCCATTGGCGCGCCGGTGGACGACTACCAAATCCGAGACAGCAACGGGCCCGCCCTTCACGCGCTCTTCGAACGCCCTTGGATCGCGGCGCGGCGCGCGCCCAGAGTCCTCGACGATATCTCAGCTTTGCGCGACGCGGTGGCCGACGCGCTCGCCACGTCGGACGCCGTCGTCTTGACGGGCGGCGTCTCGAAGGGCGCATACGACCACGTCCCAGGCGTGCTCGCGGGACTCGGGGTCGAGGTCCTCTTCCACCGCCTGCCCCAGCGCCCCGGCCACCCGGTCCTCGGCGGCGTCACGACGTCGGGGGTCCCCATCTTCGGGCTGCCCGGCAATCCGCTCTCGGCGATGGTCACGGGCCGGCGCTTGGTCCTGCCAACGCTCGCCGCACGCGCCGGCATCAGCCCCGCGGCGGCGGGGATTGCGCCCCGACTCGTCACCACTCCCGATCAGCGAAGCCTTCAGAACCACTGGCACTTTCCACTGGTATGCTTCCGTGACGCACCGCCCGGAGCCGACGTCGCCCTGGTCTCGAGCCGCGGCTCGGGCGACCTGGTCGCGCTCGGCCAGAGTGATGGGTTCGTCGAGATCCAACCCGGCCACGATGGCTCCGGACCGTGGCCCTTCTACGCCTGGTGAGACGGAGGCTCGTCGTCGCCGCCCCCCGATGACGGTAGCCCGGCCGGACGGTCGAAGTACCGAAGCACGATGACCAGGACGAAGGTCGCCACCGGCATGAGCCAGGGGCGCGACACCCCAATTGCGAGCGGGCCTCCCATGAGGAAGAGCCGCCAGCCCCAGCCGTAGTACGCCCCCGAGCGTCGCAAGTAGGCCCCCGCGACCGTCGCCCAGCGCCGACGAAGGCCCGCGGTCACAGGTGCGGAGACGATATAGCCGAGATGATTGGCATATCGCATCGCCATCACCGAACACATGCTCGACGCGAAGAGCGTCCCCATGAGGAGCAGCGCCATCACCTCGCGCGGCGTCAGCCGGTTGACCTCGTCGACCGCTCCAGACAGCCGAGGCAGAGCGAGGGAGATGGTCCCCATGAAGGCGAGCGCCGCCGTCGACGCGTTGATGGTGGCCGACATCAGCGAGTTTCGGACCGTCTGAACCGCGACGATCTCGGACCCCGGCTGCTGCTCGATCGCGACGAGCCACTCCTCCCGCAACCGCGAATGAACCGACCGAGCCGTCTCACCCGCCGCAGTGCGCCGGCGCATGAGGAGCTCATAAGCGAGGACCAAGAACAGTCCCGCGAGCAACGCGCCGTAGTCGATGAATTCCTGAGTCAACGGGTGGGTCTCCGACGGTAAAGCCGATACCGGTCATAGTGCCGGCGCACGCCTCGGGTCAAGGGAGGCTCGGCAACGACTCGGGTGAAGAAAGTCCTTGCCACGCCCGCGCGGAACGAATATTCATTCCGACCATGAGCCCCGCGACCCGCCCCCTTCGACTTGAACGCGCCAAGGCCCCGCCGGTGCAAACCGACAAGGCCGCCGCGATCCTCAATGCGGCACTGTCGCTCTTCGTCGAGCGTGGGTTTCACGGCACGTCCATTCCGGAGGTCGCGGCCCGAGCAGCGGTCGGCGCCGGGACCATCTATCGCTACTTCGAGTCGAAAGAAGCGCTCGGCAACGCCCTCTACCGGAAGTGCAAGGAGGGGCTCCTGGCCCTCGTCCTGACCGACTTCCCGTTTCACGCCAGTACCCGCGACCAGTTCGCCGCGCTCTGGCAGCGAATGGGGACCTGGGCGAAGGGCGCGCCCCTTGCCTTCGCGTTCCTCGAACTTCACAGCCACGACTCCTATCTCGACGAAGAGAGCCGTGCCCTTGAGCGTCGCATCGTGCAGTTCGGCGTCGGCTTCATCGAGTCTGCGCAAGCCCGCGGCGACCTCCGTACCGCTCCCGCGCCCATCCTCATCGGCATCGTCCTCGGCGCCTTTCTCGGCCTCCAGTCACGCACTCGGCAATGTGGTTATCAAGCCACCGCAGCGGACTGGACCTTGGCAGAACAGTGCGTCTGGGAGGCAATCCGGATCTGACCTCAACAGGGGCGCCGTCGGTGCTCCTCTCTTACGTTCGCCACGGAGTGAATGTTCACTCCGACACCAACAGGAGTCCCCATGAAGAACCAGACCATCCTCATCACCGGCGCCACCGCGGGTATCGGCCGCGCCACCGCCCTCTACCTCGCCCAACGCGGTCACCATGTCATCGCGACCGGCCGTCGCCAGGCTGAGCTCGATCGGCTCGTCACGGAGGCGGGGCCGTCGCTCCGTATCAGCGCGATCGCCCTCGATGTCACGAACCCCGAGTCTATCGCCGCCGCCGTCACCTCCGTCGACACACTGACGAACGGGGCGGGCCTCGACGCCCTCGTCAACAACGCCGGCTTCGGCGTCATGGGCCCGCTCTCAGAGCTGTCTGACGCCGACCTGCGCCGCCAGTACGACACCAACGTCTTCGGGCTCATGGCCGTCACGCGGGCCTTCCTGCCCGCCATGCGCGAACGAGCGCGCGGGAGCCGAGCCGGCGCTCGAATCGTCAACGTGTCGAGCATCGGTGGGCGCGTGACCTTCCCCTTCATGGGGGCCTACAACTCCACCAAGTACGCGCTTGAGTCCCTCTCCGACGCGCTCCGGTACGAGCTGGCGCCCTTCGGCATCGCGGTCTCGCTCATCGAGCCCGGCGTCATCCGAACCGAATTCGCCGAGACAGCCATGTCACCCGTCTCGCGGTTCGAGTCGTCGGTGTATGGACCCGCCATCGCCAAAGCCGACGTGCTGCGCCAGCGGATGGAGGCGACCGCCGTCGGCCCCGACGTGGTCGCGCGCGCCATCCACAAGGCACTTACCGCGCGACGCCCGGCCGCCCGCTACGTCGCGCCCCGCTTCGGGCATCTGCTCCTCGCGATGTTGGCGGTCACGCCGACCTGCGTCGCGGACGCCCTCTTCCGACGTATGAGCTTCTTGTCGCGCCGCGAGCTCGCGCCGCCCGCATGACTCGGTGGGTCGGGAGTGACCCACGACCGAACTCACCATTGCCGTTTATATACGCGAACTTACGACGCAGCCCCACCTGGCCCGCTTCATGCTGAAGTGACTGCCACGGCGCAACCCACCCCGCGCCGATGGAGGCATGCAGATGACTCAGCCAATTCAGTCCAGAGCTCTCGCCGTGGCCATCGTCATCTTTCAGGTCGTCTCGCCGCTCTTCGTCGGGCTCAGTGTTGCGTAGGCCGACCGCGCTCAACGCGCGGTGAGGAGGCGCTGGCCCATTCGGAACATCTGGTCGCGCTTGACCTCCACGAGGCGTGCATCCGGGCTGCTCCAAACGAGCACCACGGTGGAGCCGAGGTGGAACTGCCCGAGCTCGGCCGCGCGGCTAATGGGAATCTTGCGCTTGAAGCGCTCGTCGTAGGCCGTGCGTTGGCCGGCGTTGGTGCGGATGGGGTGATAGCTGGCGGTAATCATGCCGACGTTCGTCGCGCCGACCTTCACCACGGCCATCTCGCCGAAGTCCTTGGTCTCGATGAACGAGATGAGGCGTTCATTGACCGCGAAGAGCCGATCCACGTGCTTGAGCCCGAGCCCGTTCACGGGGTAGAGGCGCCCGGGGACATACCGGTAACCGACGATGGCGCCGTCCACCGGGCAATGGATCCGGTGATAGTCGCGTGGGCTCAAGTAGAGTGTGATGAACCCGCCGTTCGCGTAACGCCGCGCGTCGGTTGCAGAATCGAGCAGCTCATCGAGCCGGTAGTCCTTGCCCTTTACCTGCTCGATGAGCCCGTCCGAGACGGAGCCCCAGCTCATGACGCGCGCGTCGACCGGGCTGACGGCCACGCCGGGCTCCGGGTCCACGGGATGGACGGCTGACTTCAGGGTGCGGGTGAAGAAGGCGTCGAAGCTGTCGTACGACTCGATCGGCGCGTCCATCTCGGACGTGTCGACGTTGAACACGCTGATGAAGCGCCGAATGGCTGCTGCGAGCAGCGGCTTCGGGAGCTTCGCTTGCGCGAGTCGGCCCACCCACTGTGAGAACTGCGGCGCGCTGAGGGCGTCGAGCACCGAGACGGTCGCCGCGTCCTTCACCGCGTCGAGGCTCGGTGAACGAAACGACGGCGCCAGACGATCGATCAGAGGAGTCGGCTCGGGCATCGGGTCAGGCTCTCGAAGTCGGTATAGCGGCGCCGGACGGCGTCGAGGTGGACGGTCCGCACTGCGTCGAGTCCAAAGCCCTCGACACAGAACGAGGCCAGGATACTGCCTGCGAGCATCGCGCGCCGGAGATTGTCGAGGGACAGGTCGCCGGTGCGCGCGAGGTAGCCCATGAACCCGCCTGCGAAAGTGTCGCCAGCGCCGGTGGGGTCGATGACGGTCTCGAGCGGGTACGCCGGGACGTAGAAGATGTCCGGTCCGTGGAAGAGCAGCGCGCCGTGTTCGCCACGCTTCAACACGACCGTGTTCGGGCCGAGCTTCTGGATCCCGCGCCCCATTCCAAGCGCAGTGCGGGCGCCGGTGAGGAGCGCACCCTCTTCGTCATTGACGAGCACGCCCTGGACTCGCGCGAGGGCGCTCAAGACCGCTGCCCGCTTCCCACCCGAGATCCAGAAGTTCATCGTGTCCATCGTGACGAAGCGCGGGGGACGGACCTTCGACAGCACGTCGAGCTGAAGCTCGGGGTCGATGTTCCCGAGGAACAAGAACGGCGACGTCTCCCAGCCTTCCGGGATGTCCGGTCGGAAGCGCTCGAAGACGTTGAGGTGCGTGTACAGCGTCGTGCGCGAGTTCATGTCGGCGTGATAGCGCCCGCCCCAGCGGAACGTGTCGCCCGAGGCGTCCGTCACGAGCCCACGCGTGTCGATGCCATGGTCAGCGAAGATCTGACGGTCGCGGAAGTCGTTGCCGACGACGCCGACGAGCCGCGCCTGTGTGAACAGGCTCGCGGCCACCGAGAAGTAGGTCGCCGATCCCCCGAGGAGGTCTTTGCGAGCGCCAAACTCGGTCTCGACGTCGTCATAGGCCACCGAGCCGACGACGAGGAGCGGCGAAGCGGACGAAGGGGTCGTGGCGCTCTGCGCGGAGTGCTGCATGGAATTAGCCTTTGGAGCGACGGAGGAGGAGTTCGAGCCGGTCCTGAGTGGCGGCGGGGATCAGCGCGGGGTCCGTCATGACGGCGAAACCCAGCGCGCGGGGACAAGCGCACGACTCACCAGAGTCGGCGGACAACCAACGGTCGATGACCGGCACCGAGGAGCGAATGACGGTCTGGGCCTTGGCCACGTTGTTCCGCATCGTCTCGAGGACGGCGGCGACGGTCACATCTTCTTCGGATTCGTGCCAGACGTCGTAGTCGGTCGACATGGCGATGGTGGCGTAGTGGAGCTCGGCTTCACGCGCCAGCTTGGCTTCGGTCAAGTTCGTCATGCCGATGACGGAGGCGCCCCAGCCGCGGTACATGCGCGACTCGGCGCGCGTCGAGAACTGCGGCCCCTCGATGCAGATGTAGGTGCCGCCCAGGTGATGCTCGACGCCCGCCTTGGACGCTTCGGCCGCCAACATGGTCGAGAGGTGGGGGCAGGTGGGGTCTGCGAAGCCGACGTGGGCCACGCAGCCGCCTTCGAAGAAGGTGTGAGCGCGCTGGCCTCGGGTGCGATCGATGAACTGGTCCACGAAGACGAGGTGGCCCGGCGCGATCTCGTGGCGCATCGATCCGACGGCGCTCACCGACAGGACCGCCGTGACGCCAACGGACTTCAGGGCCCAGATGTTGGCGCGGTAGTTGATCTCGCTGGGGTTCACTCGGTGACCACGGCCGTGGCGGGGCAGAAAGGCGACCTGCACGCCGTCGAGCCGCCCAAAGCGCAACGCGTCCGACGGGGCGCCGAACGGCGTGTCGATGCGGCGTTCGTCTAGGGTGACGAGCCCGGCCATGTCATAGAGGCCGCTTCCACCGATGATTCCGATCACGTCGTCTCCTCCTCGACCTCGTCGCGCCTCAGGTCCGAGCGCGTCATGGCGCAGCGCTCGGTCTTCGGCTTCCGAGATGAAGCAGCCGGTGGACCACGAGGACCCGCCTGAGCGCGCGAGCGCGCGAGTATGGGGTCAGAGGCCGCGATAGTGAAGTGAAGAACGACGCCGAGGTGCCGCTTTTGGCGCGACGACAGGCGCGGACACGGTTGCAAGGGTGGCGACACTTTTTGCGGACCCGAGGCCCACTGGGCACAGGAGCACGCCTGTTGATAACTACGGGATTCTGCGGCCATCTTCGACGTGCGGACCGGCGCTGGGTGCCAGGGGCGCGGCGCCTGTGGTGACAAAAATTGTCAGCGCCGCGCCGACCCGAAGACTCCACGGTCGCGCGCCCGCGCATCTTTCGACTTCCAAGCAGCTTGGCCCGGCACGTGCAAAGCGCCGAAGCAGAGGGAAGAATTGGGGGGTAGCAGGCCCTGGCGGTTGGGAGAGACCGCCAGGTGCCTGGCCCGCGGG
>JADMJS010000375.1 GCA_018780435.1 Myxococcales bacterium | reverse complement strand
TAGTAGAGGGTCTCGAGGATGAGCTCGAACCGGGCGACCAAGAGGTCGACGAACTCAAGGTGTGCCGGACTGCTCATCGGACCCTCCCAGGGCTGCTGGACCGCGACGAATCGCGGCTCAGAGTATCACCGTCTCGCGACGGAGCGGTCAGCGCTTTGCGCTTCGCGCTCAGCTGTCAGCGCGGCGCCATGCGGATGGCGCCGTCGAGGCGGATGGTCTCGCCGTTCAACATCTCGTTCTCGATGATGTGGCGAGCGAGCTGAGCGAGCTCCGCAGGTCGGCCGAGGCGCGGCGGGAAGGGCACCTGCTTGGCGAGCGACTCGCGCGCCGCCTCGGGGAGCCCGGCGAGGAGCGGCGTGTCGAAGATGCCCGGCGCCACCGTAACGACCCGGATACCGTACTCCGACAGGTCGCGGGCCATCGGCAGCGTCATGCCGACGATGCCACCCTTCGACGCCGCATACGCGAGCTGACCAATCTGTCCGTCGAAAGCCGCCACCGACGCGGTCATGATGAGCACGCCCCGCTCGCCCGCGGCGTTCGGGGTGTTCTCCGCCATCGCCGCCGCCGACAAGCGGCAGAGGTTGGCGCTCCCGACGAGGTTCACGTTGATGGTCTTCTGGAAGAGGTCGAGGGGAAAGGGCCCCTTCTTCGACAGCGTCTTGCCGACCGTGCCGATGCCCGCGCACGAGATGGCGACGTCGAGCCGACCCCAGGTGGCCTTAGCGAGTGCGACCGCCGCCGAGACGTCCGCTTCACTGCTGACGTCGGTGCGAAGGTAGCGCGCCGAATCGCCGAGCTCGGCCGCGAGGGCCTCTCCCTTCTCCGTGTTGATGTCGACGATGACTGCGCGTCCGCCACCGCTCGTGATCATGCGTACGCACGCTTCACCGAGGCCCGACGCCCCGCCGCTGACGATTCCAACGATTCCAGAGAGTTGCATCATGGCCTCCAGTGGGGGGACTGAATGAGAGACGGTGGGGCGGCTTTCCGAGGGCGGGCGCTCAGGTCTTGGCCTTGGAGGTCGCCTTCGCGGCTTTGCTGGGCGCCGCTTGGGTGCCCGCGGCCTTTTTGGGAGCGGCCTTCTTAGCCGCCGCTTTCTTCGGGGCGGCCTCGCCAGCCGCCGCTTTCTTCGGGGCGGCCCCCGCACGGGCGGGGCGACGTCCCTTCTTGACCGGCGGCCCTTTGGCGGCACGCTCTTCGAGGAGGACGATCGCCGCCTCCAGGGTGAGCGACCCCGGTTCGGTCTGCTTCGGCAAGGTCGCGTTGACGCCGCCGTGCGTGACGTACGGGCCGTAACGCCCTCCCATCAGCAACACTTTGGCGCCGTCCGCGGGGTGATTGCCGAGCTCGGCCAGCGGGGCCGGCGTCGCACGCCGCGACGCGGTCTTCTCCATAGCGAGGAGCGCGAGGGCGCGGTCGAGCTGCACCAACAGGACGTCGTCGTCCTTCGTGAGCGAGCGATACTCCTTGCCGTGCTGGACGAAGGGTCCGAAGCGCCCGAGCCCTGCGAGGACGGGTTCGCCCGACTCGGGGTGGGTGCCCAGGGTTCGCGGCAGGGACAAGAGCCCGAGCGCCATGTCGAGAGTGACCTGCTCCGGCTCCACGCCCTTCGGGAGCGAGACCCGCTTTGGCTTCGACTCGCCTTCCGCGGTCCCGAGCTGGACGTAGGGCCCGAAGCGACCGTCGATGACGTAGATCTTGGTCCCGGTGTCCGGCTCTTCGCCGACCGCAGTCGGACCTTCGGTCTTCTTTCGGAAGAGCTTCTCGGCGTACTCGGCCGTGAGGTCCGAGGGCTGGAGTTCGGGCGGGATCGTCGCCCGGACGAGCTCGCCTTGGGCGTCCTCACGCTCGAGGTACGGGCCGAAGCGGCCGATACGCACCTTCGCCGGAGCCAGCGAGTCGAAGGCCGTGAGCGTGCAGGCGACGCGCGGGTCGATCTTCTCCTTACCCGTCTCGACCTTGCGCTTGAGCCCACCTTCGCTGCGCCAGAACTCCTCAAGGTAAGGCAGCCACGCCACCTCAGCCTTGGCGATGCGGTCGAGCGTGCCCTCCATGCCGGAGGTGAACCCGAGGTCGACGAACTCTTGGAAGTTGTTCTCCATGAGCTGGGTCACGCCGAACGCCGTGAAGGTCGCGCAAAGCGCGTTCCCCTGCTTCATCGCGTAGTTACGGCTCAGGATGGTGTCGATGATCGAGGCGTACGTCGACGGGCGCCCGATCCCTTCCTTCTCAAGCTTCTCGACGAGCGACGCTTCCGTGTAGCGGTTCGGTGGGCGGGTCTCGCGGCCCACGGCGTCGATCTCCATCGCCGACAGCACGTCGCCTTGCTGGAGGTCGGGGAGCGGCACTTCGCGGTCTTCGAGCGCCGCTTCCGGATCGTCCGAGCCTTCGACGTAGGCGCGGAGGAAGCCCGCAAACAGCAGGCGCTTGCCCGTCGCGCGGAACTCCGCGTCACCCGCTGCGATGGTGGCCGAGATGAGCTCCTGGCGGGCGTCGGCCATCTGCGTGGCCACGGTGCGCTTCCAGATGAGCTCGTAAAGCTGCCGCTCCCGCCCGGAGAGGCCCGTCTCCTCGGCGGTGACCATCTGATCTCCCGCGGGTCGAATGGCTTCGTGGGCCTCTTGGGCGCCCTTCGCTTTGGTCGTGTAGACGCGCGGCTGTTCGCTCACGAACTCGGCCCCGTAGAGGACCTGAACGCGGCGGCGAGCCGCCGAGGTGGCCTCCTCGGAGAGATTCACCGAGTCGGTACGCATGTAGGTGATGAAGCCCTGCTCGTAGAGGCGTTGCGCGATGCGCATCGTGTCGCCCGACGAGAGCCCGAGCTTCCGGTTCGATTCCTGTTGCAGGGTCGACGTCGTGAAGGGCGGGTACGGCTTCATCGCCCGCGGCTTCTTCTCGACCTCGGTCACGCGCCACGGCAGACCGCCGAGCTTACCCGCGAGCGACCGGGCCGTCGTCTCGTCGAGGAGACGGATATCGCCGGACTCCTTGAGCTTTCCAGTCGTGTCGTCGAAGTCCCGGGACTGGGCGATGCGGGTCCCGCCGATGCGGAGGAGCCAGGACTCGAAGGGACGCTGGGCGCCCTTCTGCAAGCTGGCCTTCACTTCCCAGTACTTCGCTGACCGGAAGGCGAGCCGCTCGCGCTCACGCTCGACCAAGAGGCGCACCGCGACGGACTGCACGCGGCCGGCGGACAGGCCCGGCGCGATCTTCATCCAGAGGACGGGGGAGACGGTGTAGCCGACCAGGCGGTCGAGGATACGCCGTGTCTCCTGGGCGCGGACGAGGCTCTCGTCGACGTTTCGGTAGTTCGCGAGCGCTGCTTCGATGGCCGACCGGGTGATCTCGTGGAACACCATCCGCCGCACGGGGACTTTCGGCTTCAGCACTTCGAGGAGGTGCCACCCGATGGACTCCCCTTCGCGGTCTTCGTCTGTCGCGATGACGAGGCTGTCGGCGTCCTTCAGCGCGGCCTTGAGGTCGGCCACGACCTTCTTCTTCTGCGGCGGGACGACGTAGAGCGGCTCGAAGCCGGCGTCGACGTTGATCCCGTGCTCTTTCGCCCAGGACGACTTCTTGAACTGTTCGGGGATCTCGGCGGCGGAGCCGGGGAGGTCACGGACGTGGCCCATGCAGGCTTCCACGCGATATTCCTTCGGGAGGAACTTCGCGATGGTCCGGGCTTTCGTTGGCGACTCGACGATGACGAGGGTCGACATGGCGCTCCACTGGCCCCGTTGCCGGGGATTAGACCGGCAGGCTCACGTTCGAGAGCCCTCCGTGACCGCGTCCCCTGTGGACCGAGCCCATCACGACCGAAGCCCGAAACGGTTGCCAGCAGGCTGGTTTGCGGTCGCAGCCGGCGGCCGGGTGAACTGGGTCAGGCAGAGCGCTTGAACCGTGAAAGGCAGAGGCCCCGGGAAAACCCGGGGCCTCTGATTGGCGTCCCCAACGGGATTCGAACCCGTGTTGCAGGCTTGAAAGGCCCGCGTCCTTGGCCGACTAGACGATGGGGACAAACTCGTTGTGAGCCGAGACGGAGTCGAACCGTCGACCCACGGATTAAAAGTCCGTTGCTCTACCGACTGAGCTATCGGCCCGCGCCGAGACGACGCTCGGTGCGCGGCGGTTTCTAAGGCCAACCCGGGGGGCCGTCAAGTCCAAAACCAGAGAAAAGGAGACCAGGGTCGACGACGCGCCGCAATCAGACGGCCTTCATGGCGATGGGGGGCCGTCGATCGCCGAGAGCAAGGCGGCCACTTGCTCGAGGAGGGATAGCGGATCGAAAGGCTTCACCACCACGCCGACCGCACCGCTCGCCGTGTATCGAGCACGGTCCCTCGCGCCCACGTTGGCGGTCATGAAAACAACGGGGAGGGACGCTAGGGTCGGATCATCCCGAAGGCGTTGTAGCGTCGCGAGTCCGCTGAGAACGGGCATGACGGCGTCGAGAAGGACGAGATCGGGGTTCTCTTGGCGCGCGACGTCGACGGCCTCATGCCCGGATGCGGCCACAACGACACGATAGCCGGCCATGTCCTGGAGCGTCGCCCGCACCACCTCACGGATGTCCTCATCATCATCGACCACTAGGATGATGTTTCGGTCTTTGGCCTTGCCAGGAGCACCCATGAATTCACCTCCACCCGAGGAGACGCGACAACTAGTGAGAGCGATCGGCGTGGCTCGCTGGCGCGTCTCGATGCGTGGTGGCTGACACGGCGACGAGCCCCAGGCCGTCGACGCGAGCCCGATTCCAGTCTACAGCTCGATTCCTTCCACGACCATTTCTCGCGGTCGTATCATGAAAGAACTCGATAATAATGCGTCGTGGACGATGAAACTTTGAAACGATGAAACTTTGAAATGGAGCTGCACTCGAGCACCGCGCTACGAACCCGGTGCATCGTGGTAAGGTCAGGCCATGAATGAGCTCCTCCTCCATCAGGGCCGCTTCATCCGGCTCGTTTCCCGGGACGGCTACGAATGCGCCTCGCGCACCAACGCGAGCGGGATCGTCGTCCTCGTCGCGCTCCTCGGGCTGAATCCGGGGGAGCGTCCGTCGATGTTGCTCATCGAACAACCCCGGCCCCCGGTGGGCGGACCGGTGATCGAGCTCCCGGCCGGGCTGGCCGGCGACATCGCGGGCGCGGAGGACGAACCACTCGAGGAGGCGGCCCGCCGTGAGCTGCTCGAAGAGACGGGCTACACGGCGCGTGAGGTCGTCTTGGCGACGCGAGCGGCGCCTTCCCCCGGCATGGTGACGGAGCTGTACAGCATCTTCGTGGCGACCGGCCTCGAGAAGGTGGGACCGGGTGGTGGTGTCGAGTCCGAATCGATAGCGACCTTCGAGGTGCCCTTGGACGAGGTCGAGTCCTTCCTCGCGGACGCCGCGGCACGAGGCACGCACGTGGCGCTCGCGGTCTGGGCCGGGCTCGCTATCGCACGTCAGTGGATCAGAACGGCGGGAGCGGGCCGATGAGCGGGGCCGACGCGTCCACGCTGCGCGCGGTCGTCTTTGGCGCCACCGGCTACACCGGCCAAGCCGTCGTGCGGGCGCTTCGAGCTCGTGGCCTCGTCACGACGGCCCACATCCGGCCCGACTCTCCGAAGCTCGAGGCCTTTCGAACGACCTGGGGCGCACTGGGGGCCGAGACGGACTCCACCCCGTGGGAGCGGGACGCGCTCAAGGCCCGCCTCGATGCGCTCCGCCCGAACGCAGTCTTCTCGCTCCTTGGCACGACTCGGAGCCGCGAGTCCGCCGACAAGAAGGCGGGCAAGGACTCGAGCTACGACGCCGTGGACGTGGGGCTGTCGCTCCTCGCCCTCGACGCCGCCAGCGCGCTCTCGCCGCAACCCCGTTTCGTCTACCTGTCGTCGCTCGGGGTCACGCCGTCGACGCGAAACGCCTACTTGGCGGCGCGGGCGAAGGTGGAAGCGGCCATCCGAGCCAGCGGCGTCCCCTTCATCATCGCTCGTCCATCCTTCATCACCGGGCCCGACCGCGAGGAGAGGCGGGCGCTCGAGCGCGTCTCCGCCGTCGTCGCTGACGGCCTCTTCGCCGGACTGGGAGCCATCGGCCTGAAGGGGATCGGGGCTCGCTACGGCTCGAGGACCGCCGACGAGCTGGCCGGAAGCCTCGTACGGCTGGCGCTCGCGACCGAGTTCACATCCCAAGTCGTCGAATCCGAAGCGCTCTGACCCTGCCCCGTCGAGGACCTGCTCATGGCCGACGTCATCTACACCCTCTGGCCACCGGGCCGCGCCGACCTCACCGGGGCAGCGCCCGAGCGTCTCGCACAGCTCCTAGAACGGGAGCGGGCGCTGCGATGGGAGGTCCTCCGAAGGCCGCTCGGGCGCCCGCTCGGGAGTGAGCGATTCTCCTTTGAAGACGATGCCTTGCATCTCGCGGCGGTCGATACGGAGACGAGCGACGTGGTCGGGTGTGTTCTGTTCTATCCGGACCCCCCGAACGCACTCGGAGCGGCCGAGTCGGGGCGGCTCTTTCAGATGGCGGTGCGACCCGATCGTCAGCGAAGTGGCCTCGGAGCGCGCCTCGTGACGGTGCTCGAGGCTGCAATACGGGCCGACGGAGTCAGACGCGTCCACCTGCACGCACGGTGCGCCGTTGAGGGCTTCTACGCCCACCTCGGTTACCACCGGGTCACAGACGAGTATGAAGAAGTGGGGATCCCCCACGTGGGGATGGAGAAGCGGCTGCGGTAGTCGCCCGCAGCCACTCGCCCTTCCGCAGCCGCATCACTTGCGGGTCTTGTTGATCTCCTTGTTGATCTCGGAGATCTGCTTCACCCACACCTGCCGTTCGCGGTGTTCCATGGTGAGCACGTCTTCCGGCGACCAGTGGAAGTGGTAAGCGATGTACGCTACCTCCTGGTAGATGCGGTCCAGGGGGTAGCTCACGATTCCCCCAGGTCACCCCCGAGATCGACTTCGAACTTGTGCTTGCATTCCGGGCACTGGACCTTGTGCTTGGAGCTGCCTTCTTCGTTCACCCGGCGGTAGAAGTCCTGCAGGTACGCGAGGTCGGCGCTGTAGAGCTCTTCGATGACCGACGGGTTCACCGACTTGAGGTCGCCGAGCTTGGTGACGACGCGGGAGAGCAGAATGATGACCAGGTACGCGCGGTTGTTCTGAACGCGGTAGTCCTGTAGCGGGAGGATCTCGTCCTTCGCCGTGGCCAGGCGCATGACGCCCTTCTTGTGAACGTTGCCGTCCTTGTCCACGAACCCGCGGGGCAGCGTGAACTCGAACTCGGTCTGGAAAGCCATGTTGCGCTCCTCGCGTGACGTCGTTGGAACCCGGTCTCC
>JADMJS010000567.1 GCA_018780435.1 Myxococcales bacterium | reverse complement strand
GAGATTCGGACGAGCTCCAACCTCGCTTCCTGATTCGGGATTCTGAAATCGGCCTCTTCGGAGCCCATGAGCTCGGCCGTGAGGTAGCCCGTGTAGACGAGGAAGGCCCAGGTGGCGTCGGGAGACTGGTCGAGGTCGGAGAACGCCACGGATTCCGCCAGCGGTCGCCTTACGCTCTTGCCCGACAGCAACTCCTCTAAGTACGGGCCATTGGCGGCGGCGTGTCGCTCGATGAGGCCTGTTAGTCGCTTCGGGTCGCCCGTGTTTGACCAGTAAGGACGCAGCGGGAGGTCCGGTGTGGCCTCCAGATCGCTCAAAGCCGACAGCACCGACCACGGGTTGAAGACCCGCCGTGTCCCAGACATGAAGCCGTCGTACCAGTCTTCGAGGTCGGCGAAGCGATGCAACACGCCGCGCGCCTTCGCCAGCATGGCGACCTCGAACTCGTCGAAGCCGAATGCGGTCGAGTACTTGGCGGTCAGCATCGTGTGGACGGCGACGTGATTCAGCCCCGAGAACATGCTCTCCTTGCCGATTCGGAGGACGCCCGTGAGGATCCCCTTGTACAGATGGGCGTTGTCCTTCAGGCCCGCGGAGAAGAGGTTTCGGAGCAGTTCGACGATGGCATCGCGCTCACTCTCCTGCGCGCGGTGCACCGGCGCGTCGTATTCGTCGATCAGCACGAGCACCTTCTTGCCCGTTGCCTCCCCGAGCCACTTCACCAGTCGTTCGAGTGCGCGCCGAAGGTCGATGTCATCTGGGGATTCGTCGATCAGCCTTCGGAGTTGCTCCCGTTCGACGGCATGGATGGACGCCGCGCCGAGGCGGCTCTCAAGTCTCCGCGCGAGGCTCCCGAGTTGTGAGGCCAATGCGGCACGGAACTGACTCGCGGTGGCGGCGTCGGTGTCCTTCAGCGACAGGTGAATGACGGGGTGCTGGCCGCGCTGAGCCCACGCGTCGGGATTCTTTGTGATGGCAAGCCCTGCGAACAGGGCGTCGCGGCTCTCCTCACTTCGCTGGTCATCGAAGAACGCATGCAGCATCGAGAGAGTCAGGCTCTTTCCGAAGCGGCGGGGTGCTGGGAAGACGAGTACCTGGGCACCATCGGTCAAAAGTGAGTGAACGAAATGTGATTTATCAATGTACAACAAGGCCTTGTGGCGTAGGGATTCGAAGTCACTCTCACCGATTGGGAGCGCGGGCACTCGTTGCCACGGCTGTGCTCTGGTGAGCTCTCGTTGGATCAAGTCTGGTGATCTCGGACCATTGGACCTACCGAGCGACTCGTCGACGCGACGAGCTCACCAAAGGACCTTGGCTTCGTACTCGGTCAGCGCGACGTCCGCACTGACGATGGTCAGCCCTTCCTCGAGTGCCTGGGCCACTAACATTCGATCGAATGGGTCTCGGTGATGATGCGGCATCGTAGCGATGCGTCCGGTGTGTCTGGCCTCGATTCGAAGCAGTTCAAAGCGATTGTGGGCGGCCTGGGCGACGACGAAGAGATCCGCTCGAAATGGAAGCGTCAGACGACCAAGGCTCTGTTTGATGGCCATCTCCCAAGCGGACACAACGCTCAAAAACACCTGCGCATCTGCAGCCTCGATCGCATGCCTTGCCGTCGAGGAGAGCTTCGTCGAATCGGTGACCCACCACAAGAAGGTGTGCGTATCCAGGAGCAGCCGGGGCATCAACTATACTCTTCGAACTCGGGCAGAGGATCGTCGAAGTCTGGCGCGATCTCGACGAGGCCGCGAGCGGACCCAGGCCGCCTAGTAGCGACAATGGACTCAATGGGGACGAGCTTCAGGACCGGGGTGTTGTCTCGTGCGATGACGACCTCCTCGCCCGCGAGAGCACGGGCGACGAGGCTTGAGAACTTCGCCTTCGCTTCTCCGATGTTTACTTGCATGGTGCCCACCTCTGAGACTAAGGGCTCGGTCGTAAATAAGTAGTTCGGTTTGCTTCGCGCCGCATCCCCGCCCGGCTCGTTCCAAGTCCTCGAAATACGGGGAGTATGTCTTCGGACTCGGCCCGAGCCGGGCGGGGCGCGGCGCGGTCAACCCTCCCACTTATTTACGACCGAGCCCTAAGTCAGCTTGGTTGACCCATGAACGGGCGTCAAGTGCGTTGAAGTAGCTCCCCGACTACTGACACACCCCCGCCTGGCAAGTGAGCCCCTCGCCACACGCCGTCCCCTCCGCCCGGGGCGTGAACTGACACGCGCCCGTGGTCGGGTTGCAGCCGTCGATGGTGCAGGGGTCGTTGTCGTCGCAGACGGCATCGACGCAGCGGCCGGCGCGTCCGCAGGCGACCTGGCCGAATCGGGCGGGGCGGACGATGCGGGCGTCGCCATCTTGGAAGGAGAGGCCGGCGGTGCCGAGGACGACCGGCCGGTCGTCCACGAGGAGGAGGTCCGTGACAAAGCCAGCCGTGCCGGGGATCGAGTAGTTACCGAGGACGTCTATGGCGCCGCCGTCGAGGCGGGCGAGGTCGTAGGTGCCGCCAGCGACGAGGGGACGGCCGTCAGCGGGGACGACGACGTGCCAGAAGGTGCCCGGGAACGGAGTGACGCTGATGACGTCGCCCGTGTCTTCGTTGTAGCGGACGAGGTCTGACCCCGTCTCGTTGATGCGCTCCTCAAGAGCGAGGATCGCGCTGCCGTCGATGACGAGGTCGTGGCAGCGCAGAGACCCGCCGGCGAGGGCGCGCTGCTTCGTCCAGGCCACCGTGTCGTCTGCGTCGATACGCACCAGGACCGCTTGCGTCTGGCCCGTGACCGGGACGTCCGTCGAGCCGCAGACGAATACCGTCGCGCCCTTGGTTGCGAGTGCCATCGGCATGCCTGTGCCGTCGAAGTCGAGCGGGATCGAGGTCCCCGGCACCGGGACGCTCCCGACGAATCCATAGCGGACGACGGTGGCATCGAGGTCGGTGGCCACGAAGGGCACCGTGTCGATGAGTACGGCGGCCGTGTCCACGCCGGTGGGTTCGATGGCGACGGGGGTGTAGAAGACTTCGGGTGCGCCGAGGCTGTCCGCGTCGAGCTTGTTGCCGTCGGCATCGTAGACCTCGACCTCTGTGGTGCTGGGGTTCACGGCGCTATTGATTCCGAGGGCGACGACGCGGTTGCCTACCAGGGCCACGTCGAGGAACACCGTCGCGACGCCGCTCGGGGTCGTGCTCCAAGTGCGGAAGCCGCTGCCGCTGTAGCGGGAGAGCTGACCCGCGCGGACGTTGGTGTCGACTTCTACGTCGCCACCCAAGATCAGGTCCCCGTTCGGGAGAGCGGCGGCGCCATAGACGTTTTCGATGAAGGTCGTGTCGGAATCGCGAGTGAATATCGGGGTATCCGTCCCCGGGCAGGACTCGCCGAGCGTCGCCGCACCGCCCGAGCCTTCGGCGTCGCCGCCAGCGCGCGCCCAGCCGGGTCCATGGCCGCCGGCGCGCGTCGTGAGGCGCAGGATGTTCGCGCTCGACGTCAGGTAGATGGCGCCGTCGCTGTCGACGAAGGGGCTTCCGATGCACGTCGGGACGCCGTCTGGGAGGTCGAGGAGCGAGGTCGAGAGCGCGCCTTCCGCTTGGAGGTCGAGCGCCCGCACGACGCTGCCGGCGGCAGTCGCACCGAGGGCAAGGAGGCGGCCGTCATCCAGCGTCGCGAGGCCGCTGAACGAGGTGCCCACGAGCGTCTCGGTTACAATCTCGTCGCCCGTGTCGGCCGCGTAGACCGAGAGCCAGCCGTCGCCGGCGGCCGCGATGAGCCCTTGTGGGCACCACCAGTGCGAGCTGCCGTTGGCGAGCGGATCGAGGCAGCCGTCGAGGAGGATGGTCTCGGCCAGCACGGCGCCGGGCAACGTGATGACTGGGAGCGGGGTCAGCGACGCGGGCTCACTGGCGGTCGCGACGCGGACGAGGCGGTCGCCGAGGCCGTCACTCAGAGCGTCGGAGCGGCCGGTGAGGACGATGAGCCCGTCGCCGCCCATCGCGAGCCTCACGATGGACGCGAGGTCAACCGTCGTGGACGTGACGATCCCGACGCCGGGGCGGACGCGGCTGAGCGTGTCGCCGTGGGCCACGTAGAGGTCACCGTTACGCGTGACGGGCGTCGCTGGCGAGGTGCCCGGGAGCGACAGGGTGTACGTGAGGAGGCCCTCGCCGTCGTAGACGCGGAGTACGAGGTCGTCGGTCAGGCGCGCTGCGACCGCGAACCCATCCGGGAGGATCACGGGCGACGTGCAATCCCAGGCGGCGAACGAGTCCTCGAAGCGGATGACGCCGTCGAGATCGAGGCCGAGGACGCGACAGCCCTGATCGGCCGACGCGGTGACCAGGACCTCCGCCTCGCCCGGAGATGCAGGCCGAATCGCGGGCGGGCGCGTCCCGGAGCCCAGCGCCGGCCCGAAGTCGTTCAGGAGGTTCGCGGTGGTGGGTGCGGCGAGCAGACCGTCGGGGCCAGCTTGGATGAGCCGGTCGAAGTAACGCCGGGGTGTCTCGGCCGTACACGCGGGGTTCGGGATGAGGTCGGCCGGCGGGTCGATGGGGGCGACGACGTCGGGGTCGAGCACGTCAGGGTTGTCGACGTCGGGGTCGAGCACGTCGGGGTCGAGCACGTCGGGGTCGAGCACAGCGACATCGCCCTCGATGGCGTCGTCACTCGAGGTGTCCGGGATGTCCTCTGGCACGACCTCGGCATCCGGGACATCTTCCGGGGTCGCGTCCTCCGAGACCGCATCTTCCTGAGCGATCTCAGCGTCTTCGGACTCAACGTCTTCGAGAGACACCGTGTCCGGGAGCTGGCTATCCGGGACCTCACCATCCGGGGCCTGACTATCCGGCGACTCCACGACCTCGACGTCGTCGCTCGGACCGATGTCCTCGGCCCCGATGTCCTCGGCCCCGATGTCCTCGGCCCCGATGTCCACCGCCGGGCTCGTCGTCTCCTCGGACCCACACGCCGCCAGGGTGGTGACGAGGAGAACCGGGAGCCACATCTGATTTCCGAACTTTCGCATGGGACAATCCTACTCCGGGCCACGGGCCGCACCCAACTTCGGGTGCGCCGTGAAACGCACGAGCCCTTTCGATGGGACCCCTCAGTTTTTTCGGGGGTGACGCCGGCCTCGCACCGGGATCGCGTTCACCCCCGAGATCTGGGTAAGATGGCGCTTTCGGCCCACGGGCGGAGGTTTCATGCGCTACGGGGTGACAGCAGTTTGGGCTTTGGCGGTGCTCGCGGCGGCCTCCTGTGCCAACACGAGCGGCAGCGGCGGGACGCGGGATGCGAGTGGCGACACCTGCACAACCGACTGCGACGTCGAGTGTGGGGACGAGTGCGACCTCGACGTCGTCTCGCCTGACGCCGTTGATGACTCGGGCAGCACCGATGTCGCCCTCCCAGACATAGTCGACGACGACGTCCCCGACACATCGCCTGCCGACACGAACACCGATCCACCCGACGTCCCCTACGACTGCGAAGCGGAAGGCACCTGTCCACCCGTGGGCGGCGCCGAGATCCTGCAGGAAGGCACGGCGAACGCGTACCGGCTCCGCGGCCTCATCGTGACGCCGGAGGGGCCCATCAACGGCGAGGTGCTCGTGGTTGGCGACAGCATCGCGTGCGTTGGCGACTGTGAAGGCCACGCCCAGGCCGCGGGCTCCTGGCTCATCGACACGCACGCCGCTATCCTCCCGGGCCTCATCGACACCCACAACCACATCCTCTTCGACATCTTCGACAACGACGACTGGGTGCCGACGTTGCCGGAGTCATGCGCCTCCGACGCCGATTGCACCGCTGGCTCGACCTACTGCAAGAGCAACGCGTGTGCCTGCGTTGAGGGCCGCTGCCGTTACCGCAACCACGACCAGTGGCCGAAGGAGGACGAATACGCCCTCATGCTCGACTACAAGCAGTGCCTCGAAGGCGCGAGCCAGGGCCGCCCCGATTGGTGTCCGACGAAGTACGATGGCGACGGCGACGTGAAGTGCGAGATGCAGAAGTGGGGCGAGCTGAAGGGGCTCATCGCCGGTACCACCTCCATCGTCGGCCTCCCGGGCACGGCGTCCAAGTGCGTCGGGTCGCACGCACGGAGCATCGACGTGTCTCAGAACGGGCTCGGCGTCGACGACATCCAGACCAGCGCACTCTTCCCGCCGAGCAAGTCGTCCGGCGACGGCGCGTGCAAGAACCTCGAGAGCGGCGACACCAAGGCGTACCTCATTCACGCTGGCGAAGGCGTCGACGAGACCGCCCGGTCCGAGTTCGACACGCTCGCGTCGTTCACGACCACCGACGGCTGCCTCCTGCGGAAGGGGACCGCCATCACCCACGGGACCGCCTTCGGGCCAGCCGAGTTCGGCGCCATGGCCGCAGCCGGCGTGCAGCTCACGTGGTCGCCTGCGTCGAACGTCGCGCTCTACGGGTCAACCACGGACATTCCCGCAGCGCTCGCGGCCGGGATCAACATCTCGCTCGCACCGGATTGGTCGATGGGCGGCAGCCAGAACCTCCTCGACGAGCTCCGCTTTGCTCACGCGTGGGATCAGAACGCCTTCGGCGACGTTCTGACGGCACGGGACCTTTTCGACATGGTCACGGCGAACGCCGCGCAGGTGTTGGCCCTCGAGGACCGCATCGGCGCCATCAAAGTCGGGCTCGCCGCCGACCTCCTCGTCATTGATCTCGAGCCCGGCGGGGACCCCTACGATTCGCTCCTCCTGTCGACGCCGACGAACGTCCGCCTCGTCATGGTCGGTGGAGCGCCGCTCTTCGGTGACAAACATCTCCGCGCGATCGCTCCGGAGAGTCCTGCCTGTGACTTCATCGATACCTGCAACTCTCCGAAATTCCTCTGCGCGGCGCAGCCAGTCGCTTCGGACAAGCTCGACCAGAGCTTCCCGGACATCGAAGCGGCGCTGGCCACGGCATTCGACGAGCTCGACGCCATCCCCGTCGTCGACCCCCTCCTCTGTGGGACCTGCAAGACGGACGAAGAGTGCTTCAAGTTCACTGCCAAGCCGGTCGTCGATCCGGGGCAGTGCGCCACGCCCTGCACGGGCGGACAGCTCTGCATACAGGCGGCCAAGAGCGGCGCCAACCAGTTCAAGTGCGAGAGCGAATACACCTGTAGCCCCCGCAAGTCGCAGAAGTACTTCGCTCCGATCGCGCCGCTCGTTCGCTGCGACTAAAAGCTCCATTAGAACGGAGCCGCCCCCATGTATGCGCTGACGATCCCGTGAATCCCACTGACCCGCCGTCGGCCACGCCGCGCCTCGACCACGTACGCACCCTCGACGGCCTTCGCGCCATCGCCGTGCTCCTCGTGCTTTGGTTTCATC
>JADMJS010000467.1 GCA_018780435.1 Myxococcales bacterium | reverse complement strand
GTCACGTTGCCCGAGGAGGTGTCGATGTGATTTCGGAGCACGCTCGGCAGCTCCGGCGAGGCATCGACGAGGTCTGTGAACTCGTCCAGAACGACGACCAGACCTTTCGGTCCGTCCCGGTAGAGCCGCGAGAGGAGCGAGGTCCAATCGGGGTAGGTAACGTCACCGAACCCCGGCAGCACCCGACCGGCCTCCGCGGCCAGCGCCGCCCGCTGGACGTGAGCTTCGCGCGCGTCGCCCGCGAAGTAGACGCCCTGCCGCCCGCCAAGCGCTTCGCGGAGGAGGCGCGACTTGCCGAGGCGTCTTCGGCCGTAGACCGTGACGAGCGGCGCCCCGGCGTCAAACGCCTTCCGCAACCTGGCTAGCTCGCGAACGCGGTTCAGAAACGGGCCCATGGCTTCATTCTGCCGAAAGCTTGATCTGAGAACAACGTTACTGGCGATCATGCTTTGCCGTGCCGTCCGGGTCAGGCCGCCTCTCCCGTCCAGCCGTCCTCGCTCGCGAGGGTGATTCGCCGGTGACGCGCCAGCTTCGGCGCCAGCATGAGTGCTCGGGTTGGTTCCCGTCGATGCCGTGGAGGCGCTCGATTCGTGGCCCGATGGAAATCCGACGCAGACCCCACCACGTCACAGTTTTTCGGCTCGGTTCCGAGGCTGCTGGAGACTTCGAGCCCCAGCGCGCGATGGGCTTGGACGACGGTGATGTCGATGGCTAGGGCATCCTGTAAGGCGTTGCCCGTGGCACGGGGCTTGGAATGGCGCGACGGCGTGACCGAACCACGCCAGATCGAACCGGGCCGCACGTTGATGGTGACGACGCGCACGTTTCGGCGGACCTTCTTCCTCACGCCGTCGTCCGTCGTGAACGAGGTCATGCACTACGTCATCGGGTACGCCTGTTGGAAACACGGCGTGGGGCTCGTCGCCGCGGTGGTTCAAAGTAACCACGCTCACCTCCTCATCAACGATCACCTCGGCAACGCGCCGGAGTTCGTGCAGACCGTCAACATGTTGGTCGCGCGCGCCCTCAACGCGAAGCGCGGGGAGACCGGTGGCGTGTTCGCCCGGGACAACGTCCACCTCATGGAGGTGTGCGGGCGCGATGGCGCGATCACCGCGATCGCGTACATCGGGGCGAACCCCGTCGCGGCGGCCTGCGTCGAACACGGGCGCGACTGGCCGGGCCTCCGCTCGCAGCCGAGACAGCTCGCGCGGACCGACATCGAGGTCTCGCGGCCGACGTTCTTCATGGCGCACAAGGACTTGGGCTACCGCGGCCGGCTGCCCGAGAAGGTCGAGCTGCGGTACGAGCTCCCCGTCTGCGTGG
>JADMJS010000718.1 GCA_018780435.1 Myxococcales bacterium | reverse complement strand
GATGATCTTCACGATGATTCACGCGTCGACCTGATCCACCGGGCCCACGGGACCGACACGCTGGGCCTCACGACGCCCAGGCAAAGCTCCTCCTTGACGCGACAGAAGTAAGCACTTACTCTCTAAAGCATGGGACGCCTTCGCCGCACCACTGAGATCCGCCAAGCCGAGCTGACCGACGCCGCACTGCACATCATCGCCACCCAGGGCATCGGGGCGCTGACCACGCGGAACCTTGCGGCACAAGTCGGGCTGTCGACCGGGGCGATCTTCAAGCACTTCACCACGCTAGACGCTCTCCTCGACGCGGTGGTCGCCCGAGTGGAGGCCGTGCTCGAGGCGACCTATCCTCCCGCGGGCACTGGGCCGGTAGAGCGCCTCGAACGCTTCATCGAGGCCCGTAGCACCGCGGTCGGGAACCAGCTCGGCATCTTGCGCCTCGTTCTGTCCGAACAGTTCTTGCTTGCCTTGCCGAGCCACGGGGCGGCGCGCCTTGCTGAGTGCGTCCGGAAGACGCGAGCCTTCCTGCTCGCCTGTGTCGAGGAGGGACAGGCCTCGAGGTCGCTCCGCCGCGACATCCCGGCTACCGCCCTAGTCCCGATCATCATGGGTACGGTCCAAATGCTCGCGCTCGCCTCACCGTCCGCCCGGCAGCACGACCTTGAAGCATCCGCCGTGATCCGGGCCCTGCTGGCCCTGCTGCGGGAGCAGCCCAGCTCATCCATTCCGACTGCAAGGAGTTCTCCATGAAGCGCTACACGCTCTCCACCCTGCTCGTGACCACAGCGCTCTTGCTCGGCGGCTGTGCGACCCAGTCCATCACGCAACCGACCGCCGCCAGCCTCGGTGGACCGGAGAGCCGTGCCGTCGCGTTCCCGGTCCCTCCCGGTGAAGGCAAGCCGCGTGAGGTCAACGTCCTCGTAGACGAGCCAGCGTTGAAGCTCGTCACCATCGTGCTCCGGGGCGGAACGGTCCTCCCAACCCATCACTCGAAGGTGCCCGTGACGATCATGGCGCTCACCGGGAGTGGCACCATCACGGCCGGCACGAAGCGTTTGCGCCTCGATCCGGCCCACGCAGTCGTCTTGGCAGCCGGCGTCGCCCACGCCGTCGAGCCCGACGCCGGGGCCGATCTGGTCCTCCTGATCCATCACTTGGGCCGGGCTGAACCCGATCATCACTGAGCTCGATGCTGTCGTCAGGGTAGAGTTGGCGTCGTCCCCTGACTCCGACTCCGTGGACCTACTCAGGAAACCCGACCGGCGCGCCGCGATCGTCGAGGCGTAGGAGCGCGGGCGTGGACGGGCGACCCACGGCCAACATTGCGCCTTCGCTCGTCAGGAGCGGATACGCACGTAACCGCACGAAGAGGGCTCCGGACCGGATCCCCACGGCGGCGCTCGACGTTGGGTCCGTCCCACCCAAGACGGTCGGGCCACGCCACACCGTTGAATAGACTCCGTCGGCGAGGCACCACGACGTCGCGTAAGGGGACGCGAGGATGGTCGACGGGCGAGAGGAGTTGGCGTACGACTCGGTCGCCCTCCTTCACCCCCCAGGAGCACTTGAACATGCGCTACAAGACCCTCGGCCGCACCGGCCTCGTCGTCTCGGAACTCTGTCTAGGCACCATGACTTTTGGCGGCGACGGCTTTTGGCGCGTCGTCGGACAGCAGGGGCAGGACGACGTGGACCGTCTCGTCCGCAGCGCCTTCGATGGCGGCATCAACTTCTTCGACACCGCCAACGTCTACTCGAATGGCCAGTCGGAGCAGCTCCTCGGGCAGGCGGTGCGGAACCTCGGGCTCCGTCGCGACGAGCTCGTCATCGCCACCAAGGCGCACGGCCGCGTCTCGGACCTGCTCGGCCCGAACGCGACGCCCGCCGAGGTGGCCGAGAAGGACCGCCGCGAGAAGGCCAAGAACATCAACGGCCAGAGCCGGAAGCACCTCTTCGACGCGGTCGACGCCAGCTTGAAGCGGCTCGGTCTCGACCACATCGACCTCTACCAGACTCACGGGTGGGACCCGATCACGCCGGTCGAGGAGACCGTCGACGCGCTCGCCGACATCGTGAAGTCGGGCCGCGTGCGCTACGTCGGCTTCTGCAACCTGTCGGCGTGGCAAGCGATGAAAGCCGTCGCCATCGCCGAGGCGCGAGGGCTGCCGCGCTTCGAAAGTGCCCAGATGTATTACACAATCGCCGGACGCGACCTCGAACGTGAGGTGGTGCCGATGGCGCAAGACCAGGGCCTCGCCATCCTCCCGTGGAGCCCGCTCGCCGGAGGCCTGCTGTCCGGCAAGTTCAGCCGGGATGGCGGCCCGGACGGCTCACGCCGCGCGACCTTCGACTTCCCCCCGGTCGATCGCGAGCGCGCTTTCGCCTGCGTCGACGCGATGAAGCCGATGGCCGACGCGCGTGATGTCTCCGTGGCGCGGATTGCCCTCGCGTGGCTGCTCCACAAGCCGTGGGTGACCAGCGTCATCATCGGCGCCAAGACGACGGCTCAGCTCGCGGACAACCTCGGCGCCACGGCCGTCAAGCTCACGGCCGAGGAGCTCGCCGCGCTCGACGCCGTCTCCGCGTTGCCCGTCGAGTACCCCGGCTGGATGCTCGACCGATTGGGCGCGGATCGGCGTAACCAGGTGGCGTGACGCGCGGCCTGACGGGCCACCACTGAACGCCCGATCGATTGAACGAGGTCGCTCTTGGGTTTCGTGTAGCATCTCCAGTGAATGCTCGCTTCCCGCCTTGTCGTCATTTTATTCGCCACCACCTCTGCTGCGATTGCCCATGGATGCGGCGGCGGCTCGGACATGCCGCAGCCACAGGGACCGGCGGGCCTCGCGACGGTCGTGTTCGCCCGATTCGACGGGGGTGACCACAGCTTCGACGAAGGCGCTCGCGTGCTCGACGACCTGGAGGGCGACGGCTTCTACCTCGTGGGCACCGTGCGCCAAAGACGTGACCGCCGAAGCGACACCTGGATCGCCCGGCTGGACCGCGATGGCGTGCCGGTCTGGCACTACCTGCGTGCTCCACCGCCGGGCTCCCTGGGACGCCATGTCGACGTCGCGAGCACCTCGGCCGGCGTGGTCTTCTCGTACGAGGTCTACGGCGATCTGGGTCCGGGAGCGTCGCGCGTGCTCGTCGCGCTCGCCGGCGACGGCCAGATGCGCTGGGAGCGACCGTGTGGCGGCCAGGGTGCCAGCAACACGTGTCTGAGCGGGCTCGCGGTGGACGACGTTGGCCGCCTCCTCGTCGGGGCGGACCGGGCTGTTCTGCGACACTCGGCTGGCGGGGATTTCGAGGAGCGCATGGACGTGGACCTCGGGGCGCCCACCGACGAGCTCGCCGTTCGGGCGGACGGGTCACTTCTGTTCATTGGGCGCTCGGGGTACGGACGGACACTCGTACTCGACGCGGCGACGCCTAGCGGTGACCCCCTCTGGCGCCGGAAGTTCGACCCGCCCGGCCGGACTCCGCTGCAGGTAGGGCTGGCGGTTGCCCCAGATGGCCGGATCGCCTTTGGCGGCCGCGGGTACGTGAGCGGCGGCAGCTACCAGGGTTTCGGCTGGGTCACGAGTGCAGACGGGACATCGCTCTTTGAACTCTCGGGCGACAATCTTGGCATCGGGGGGCTCGCCTTCGACGCCGCCGGCGATCTCTACGTCGGCTCCACGGAGGACTCTTCCGAGCGCGGCGTCACGGTGACACGCCGCACGCGACTCGGCCCCGATGGGAGCGTCCGTTGGAGCGCGGTGCGCCCGGTGCTGCCCTACGATCCCGCAGGTCCCCGCGAGCAAACGACGGGCGCCGTCGAGATCGATGGCCGGGTCGTCTTCGTCGGGGAAGGGCCGTCGTCACAGCGGCGCGACCTCGATGTCTTCGTCGAGGTCCTCCACGAGACCGAGACCGCCGCCGCCCTCGAACCGCCGCCGCCCACCGAACGAGTGATACCGCCTGACGTGATCACGGCAATGTGTGCGGGAAGCGACACCGAGCCGTCATTCGATGCCTGCGGCGTCTCCGTTCGAGTCAAGACGCTCCCGCCCAGCGGCGGGTTCGAGGTCACACCCGGCCCACCTGGTGAAGAGAGCCCCGGGGCGGTCTCGATGGTCGACGGGGAGCTCTTCTTCCGGTCAGGTTCGGACGAGCCGCCAAGTCGCCACTGGCAGCCAGTCGGGGCCCTCGGTGTGGCGAGCTGGGGCGACACGGTCGTCATCGTCTCGTCCGAGTCGGTTGCCGTCGTCGACGCCAGCGCGCCGGAAGCACCCGCGGTCCGGTGTTTCCCGGCGCCAGCAGGCGAACCGTTCTCCGGACCCGTGGCAGTCAACGAGCGCTGGATCGTCGTTGCCGCGGGCTCTGTGGATGGCGCTGGCTCTCTCCTCTGGTACTTCGACAGAGGGGCTGAAGGCCTCGCTCCGATCGCGATCCCCACCGCGCGTACTCTGACTGCACCTGTGATCGACGGTGATCGCTTGTTCATGGGCAATTATGCGCGCGTGCGACTCTTCACGCTCGACGCTGACGGGCCGAAGCTCGCGGCTTTGATGGAGCGCGGCGTCGCGTACCCCCCAGGTGAGATACTCATCGCTGGCGGCTTCGCCATCGACCGCGCTGGACTCATTGGGTGGGACCTCGAGGCCGGCCTGGGTGTCTATGTCGCTACCCCCCGCGACTGCGGCATCGACATGGTCGTCGCCGGCGGCGACACCGGCTTCAGCGTCATCCCTGGACGCGCCGACCGACTCGCGCTGGGCGCGGATCTCGGCTGCCTGGCGCCGGCGGGGGGAGGCGGAGTCGCAGCGGAGCCGAATGGGGTCCGGGCCGCGGTGCTCGGGGCCGGGCGTCTCGCCGTCGTCGAGGGCTCCGCGGTCGTCGCCTCACTCAGCACCGACGCGACCTCGGTCGGCTGGCTCGGCGGGAAGGTCGTGCTGGAGTGGTCGGCGCGGGCGTGCGGCCTCTCCTGCAAGCCGACACGTTGGGAGGTGAGGTCCCCCGAGCTGGGAGCGCCGGAGACCGTTCTCTCGCCCGGGTATGTCGTCGCCGAGAGCGACGACGACGTGCGACGGTGGCTCGTCACCTACCCGGATGGCCAATTCCCGAGTGACGATGGCGGCGGGAGCGGGCCGATCGGGCTCGCGTACTTCGATCCGGCCACTGGTGGGGTCATCGGGATCGACTCTCCAAGCGCTGACCTCTTTGGAGTGGCGGCGGCGCCCGGGCGACTCTATGCGATGGCGCACAGTGGCCGGATCTGGCGTCTCGATCCGTCCGGGTCAGTGCTCGCGGAGGCAGACATGGGCGGCGCCCCTTTCGACTCGAACGCGCTGGCCGTGCCCGGGCTCGGGCTCTTCGTGCGAGACTACGCGGGGCGGATCCGCTGGTTCGACGAGAGCTTGGCGTCGGTTCGAACCACGATTGGCTGCTTCCCAGCCACCCTCGCGGCCGCAGGGCAGCAGCGTCTATACAGCGTCGAACCGCTTGGCGGTTCATCGTCCGGGCCCGCAGGCGCCGTCGTGCAGGCGCTCGAGGCGGTCCCGACCTCTGCGACCACGTTCGAGCTCGAACCGCGCGCGACGTGGTCGGCGGACGGCCAGCCGGTCGGGCTTGCCTCCCACGCCGGAGGCCTCTGGGTCTTCGGACGCGATCTCGTGCACCTCGTGCCGACGCCATGACCTTCGGGGTTTAGGTCGATCCGTACCCCCGACGACCCACGGAGACGATGTTGATCGGGACGACCCTCCCAAGGACCACGTCATCGAGCTCGAGGAGGCCCTGCAGACCTAAGCCGCCGGGGCGTGGCCTAGGCCGAGGGAGGGGACGAGTTGCGGCAGCCCGGCTTGTCAGCTCAGGGGCCGCCGAGCATGCGTTTCAGGGCGTACTGTGCCCCGCCAGCTACAACCAGTGCGAGGACGAGCATGCCGGACCAACTCCCGCGGCCCTGAGTGTCCGGGAAGCGGTCGACGATGCGGGTGCCGGCCAGCCGGTCACCGATGCGCTTCATCTGAGGATCGGAGCCGAGATAGGCCACGAAGAACTCGACAATGGGGACCAGCGGAACCATCAGTGGCGCGTTACGGAGCACCCGGCTACCCGGGCTGACCTCCCGGCTGGCGTCATCGATTGGCGCCACGTCCAACCCGACCAGCTTCTTGCCCCAGCTCGCGCCCCACAGGTCGCGCACGCCGAGCCACACCGCGAGCATGAGCCACGCCAGCAGGTCCGATGCGGAGATGAGGGACAGCACCAACGTCGAGACCACGTAGATCGGGATGAACTCCAGGATCCACGCCACGCTCCGCCGGTTGATTAGGTTCACTCGCTGATCTTTGGTCAGTACAATGGTGGATTCGCTCACGTCATCGTCCTCCTAGTCTTTCGTGCGACGATAGACGTGTTGTCCTTGTACCAGCAAATTTTGGTGCATTCTCTGCCGCATGCCGGGGGTCACGCTGTCGGTCGGGCTGAGTTGACGGCCCCATATGCGCTCGCATCACTCGGGTACGTCCGGATTTGGTCATGGCGGCGCGGCCCCCCGCCGCGCACGAAAGGCTGCCGGCGGAAGCCACAAGACTGGTGCCAGCCGCGGCTCAGGCACCGGCCGCCCGCGCGACGGCGGCCTGATGCTCAGCCGCCATCACCCCGTCCGCCACGGCCATCGCGACGAACGCGGGGCGGGCCGTCATTCGGGCGACGTAGTCCATGATGACGGGGGTCTTTGGGACGAGGCCGAACATGGTGGTCCGGCTCAGCGCCATGGCCAATGCGATGTCGGCGACCGTCAACCGTGCGCCGAGCTTGTGCGGGCCCTAGCCGAGCCCGCCGCCCCCGCTATCGCGTCGTCCACCCCTGTCGGCCGCTTCTGGCTCTGGCCGTGCCCGTGACAAGTGAGACCCCTCAGGCCGTACACGAGATCGGTCACGACGCGCTTGAACGACTCGTTCTGGACGAACTGCTTGTAGACCTCCGTGTCATCTTTGAGCAGGTCGAGCATGACCTTCGAGAGCGCCTTGTTCACTGGGCACGACGGCCAAGCCGACTGCATCGACTCCGAGCTCTGCAGAGGCGTGGAGGACGACGGCGGCAGACTCATCGACGAGGGCTGCTGGGGCGCTCAGGGCGGCGGGGTCCCGATGGTGATGACCTCCGGGCCCGCGCTCGTCACCAGGACCTCCATGGCGATGACGCCTGTCCGTGGCGGCGCGAGGCGCCTGAACCGGAAGTGGGTGCCGCTGTCGTCCGTCACCAGGGTGACCCGGTCGTCGTCGATGACCAAGAGACCATCGAACAGGCCGAAGTCGAGCCACGGGCGAGCGCTGTCGGCGGTCACGGTCCCCGGCGGCAAGCCGCGGACGAGGTCGGCGAAGAAGGCCGCACCGTGTTTGCCCCACGTCCGGCCGTCCCACACGACGACCGCGGCGGTGCCGGTGCCTGGATAAGCGCCTGGTCTGGCGCCGCGCACCAAGGTCGTGCCGCCTGGGCCGGGCGTGATCTGCCACCGGACCTGCGAGCCGAGGATCTTCCGTATAGCCGCCCTCGCCGCCTGCACGCCGGGGATCTCGGTCGGGCCCTCGGCCGTGGCCGACTTCGTGCAGAGTGCGGTCAGGACGGCCGCCATTGCCTTGATGGTCTGCCGGCGGGTCGGGCTCATGGCGTCTGCGCACCTTGGCGGCGCTCCGGGAACGCCGGTGCCATAGGCTCGGCTCCCGCGTCGGCCGACGGCGCTCGCTCGGCCTCAGGCTCGGGGCCGTGCTCCGGCGCTTCAAAAGCGAGGCGCTTGAAGGAGACCCAGGGGCGGTAGAACAAGCCCGGAAAACGCTCTGTGAGTGCGCCGCGCGTCGCCGCCAGCTCACGCAGCCGTGCTAGGGGGAGGGCGTATTGCCCGCCGTCGCCTTCGCGGGCCCATAGTTCGCCGTCTCGGTCCCGGACCGTCGTGATCACGAGGCGGATGTCGGGCTTACGTCGTAGTTCCGGCATCGCCATCATGAGCTCGAGCTTGAGTAGCTCCACAAGGCCGTCGTCGAGGCCATGCTCCCAGAGGAGCACCTTCTCGGCGAGCTCGTCGAGCCCGAAGACCGTGCGGAGCCGCGTCGTCACCGCGAAGTCCACGACTCCCGGGGGGCCGTTGTCGACGGCGGCATGGAACGCGGCCAACGTCTCCTTCTCGGCATGGCGCCAGTCCTTTTCGGTGTCCGGGCGGTGCACCTGCACCATCTGGGCGCGGTCGAGATCGGTGTAGAGGAAGTCCCGCTCGACTCGGATGGCGTGGCTGCACGCGGGGCAAGCGAACCGGTGGAAGTTACCCTTGAGCACATGGCCCCGGTGGGCCGGCAGACGCGTCACGTTGACGGTGTCGGCGGTGGGGACCTCGAAAGCCTGGGCGCATGCCGGACAGGTCAGCGCGCTCATCGTGAACCAGGACATGTCACCTCCCCGGGCCCCGGACCGTCCGGGGTGCAGTCCCGGCCGTCGGGTGCGCGTCAAGCCCCGAGATGACGCCCCCCTGCCGGGGATCGATCGTTGGTGGTGTACTTCGCCTTGATGCCATCGAGCTCCGTCGAGATGGCGTCGGAGCGGTCGGGCAGCTCGGTGACGCCGCGATGGCGGCGTCGGATCGTCGCCAGCAGCGTGTCCTCGAAGGTGGCGGTCGGCGCATTGAAAGTGTTGCCGGGCCCCATGTAGGCGCGGATGGCGTCACGGACGGCGTTCTGTTCTGCGCGAGCGAGGTCGCCGTACCCCCCGATGGCCGCAATGAACGACGCGACGCTGCTATATGGGTGCCAACCGGCGGTGGTCAGGACGTCGCAGAGCAGGGCCCTCTCTCGACTCGGCGCTGGGCTCTTGGAGGCGACGGCCTCGCACCGAATCACACGCCCCCGGCCGCCCGCACCACCGCCGCCTGATGTTCAGCCGCCATCACCTCGTCCGCGGCGCCGATTGCGACGAACGCAGGGCGGGCCGTCATTCGCGCGACGTAGTCCATGATGACGGGCGTCTTCGGGACGAGGCCGAACATCGTGGTCCAGCTCAGCGCCATGCCCCAGAGGATGTCGGCGGCCGTCATCCGTTCGCCCAACAAGTACGGGCCCTTGGCGAGCTGCGCTTCGAGGGTGGCGATCATGGTGTCGTAGTCGCTGTAGGCCGACTGGGACTGCGGGATCGCGGGGCGGTTCAGCGCCTTGTCGATCACGGCGGGCTCGAAGCACGCCGCGTAGTAGACCATCCAGCGGAGGTAGTTTCCTCGGGCGGGGTCGCCTATTGCGGGCGTGAGTCCCGCCTCGGGGAAGAGGTCGGCGAGGTAGAGGCCAATCGCGATTTGTTCGGTCACGAAGGCGTCGCCGTGGCGGAGGGCGGGCACCTTCCCGAGTGGGTTGATAGCGAGGTACGGCGCCTTCCGGTTCTCGCCCGCCTTCATGTTGAGGACGTGGAGCTCGTACGGCGCGCCGAGCTCTTCGAGGAGGACGCGGGTCCCCGTGGCGCGGGTCTGAGGCGAGTAGTACAGCGTGATGGCAGTCATGGGGGTTCTCCTGGACGACGATGTCGCCGCTAATGACCCGACCTTGCGCCCCCATACCTGTCAATCCGTGTCAGGATTGGGTACAGAATCGACATGCGTGCCAGCCGTCTCCTGTCGATTTTGACCACGCTCCAGGCCCGAGGGCAGGTGACCGCGCAGGCGCTCGCCGACGAGGCCGGGGTCTCACTCCGCACGATCTACCGCGATATGGACGCGCTCAGCGCCGCCGGCATCCCGGTGTACAGCGAGCGGGGCGCCGAGGGCGGCTACCGGCTCCTCGATGGCTACCGCGTACGTTTGAACGGGCTCTCACCGCGCGAAGCGGAGACGCTCTTCTTGGGCGGGCTCGCCGGACCGGCCGCCGATCTTGGCCTTGGGGCCGTCATGGCCGCGGCGCAGCTCAAGCTGCAGGCGGCGCTGCCCCAGGAGCTGCGCGCGAGCGCGGAGCGAATGCAGGCGCGCTTTCACCTCGATACCCCGAGTTGGTTCGGCGAGGCGGACCGCCCGGTGCACCTTCAGTCCGTCGCCGATGCGGTCTGGAACCAGACGCGCCTCCAGATTCGGTACCAATCGTGGAAAGCCGAGAAGATCCGGGTCGTTGAGCCGCTCGGCGTCGTCCTGAAGGGCGGCGCGTGGTATCTCGCCGGGGCCGTCGATGGGAGCGTCCGGACGTACCGCGTGTCGCGGATCCGCGAGCTCGCTGTGCTCGACCAGCGCTTCGAGCGCCCCGCCGACTTCGATCTGGCCGCTTACTGGAACGAGGCGACCCAGCGCCTCGACGCGGACCTACACCCGAACCTCGCGACGCTCCGCGTCTCACCGTGGGGCGAGACGCTGTTGATGGCAGCCAGCTCGCCGTATGTGAAGAGCCGGATGGTCTTCTCGGAGACGACAGACGCCGATGGCTGGAAGCACGTCACGGTCCCGGTCGGCTCCTCGCGCCACGCGGCATATGAGCTGCTCCGACTCGGCCCGGACGCGGAGGTGCTCGATCCACCGGAGCTCCGCGCGACGATCAGGGCGCTCGTCGATGGGCTCGGGCGCCGATACGACCCAAACGAGGAGTCGGTCGAGCCGGATCGCCGGCGGTAGCGCCCGGGCGCGGTGGCATAGGCCGACGCGAGCAGTTGGCGTAGGGTTGGCGCTGTGTGCACTATCCGATTCCGGTGTTGCGACTGCCGAGACTGGCCGTGGACGCCGAGGCTCAAGGGCGAGGTATCGGGAGTTTGCTCTTGGTCACCGTGTTCGAGCTGGCTCATGAGATGGCTCCAAGCGTCGGGTGTGCGGGCGTCCTTGTGGATGCGAAGGCCCCGGCTACCTTCGGCTTGGCTTTCGCGCGATCGAGGCGAGGATCGGCCGACTCGAAGACCGTCCCGTACCGACTCCGATGTACGTGCACTTGTCCGCCATCCCGAGTTTGCGCGGGCACGACGCCTGAGGGTGCACACTCGGATTTGAACTGGGGTGGGCCCTGCGCTACGCTCCCGCACTGACCAGCCATCTTGTTGTTTCGATTCTAGAACGCGTCCATCGAGCGCCAGCCCACAGGAGCTTCGGAACATGACTCTCCGACCCATGAAACGTCCCCTCATTCTCCTGGCGGCCGCGGCGGCTCTGGCGTGCGAGAGCAGCAGCTCGAGCGACGGGAGCGCCGATGGCGCGGACGGCACGGATGGCGCCAGCGCGACGGACGCGGCTGATGGCGCCGACGGCACGGACGGCTCCACCTCGACGGACGCTTGTGCGCCCCCGTCCGGCGCCGAGATCGTCTTCCCGTTCACCACCGTTTTGGCGCCGGAAGGCAGCCGGGGGCCCGCCTATGGGCTCGCGACCGACGGCACGGACCTGTTCGTGAACCTCTTCGATCGAATCGTAAAGGCGCCGCTCGGCGGCGGCACGGTCTCAACCATCTATCAGTCGTCCGAAGAGATCCCGCTCGGCATTGCGATGTGGCAAGACGACGACAGCCTCGT
The DNA here is from genome assembly GCA_018780435.1 of Myxococcales bacterium. GTDB lineage: Bacteria > Myxococcota_A > UBA9042 > SXOO01. The sequence continues at coordinate 24,476 of JADMJS010000718.1, read as the reverse complement.
CGTGCGCGAAGCCGGAAAGTGGTATCGGCTGTCGTTCTCGGGGGACAAGTCGGACATCACCGTCGGCCTCCCGAATGGGTCCTCCGTGTTCAACTGGGACCCCAGCACGGACACCTTCCTCGCGAAGCTCGACAGCTTCGAGAGCCGCACCGTCGACGTCGTTCGAGTCGCGGTGGGGAGCGACACCCCCGAGACACTGATCAACGACAGCACGGCCGGCTACACCCGCGCGTGGGTCAAGGGCGGGGACTACCTCTACACGCAGCTCCCGATCGACCCGGTGACCGCCGACTACACCATTCAGCGCTTCACGGGGCCCAGCTACGGCGCCGCCGAGCCCCTCGCGCTCTCTCCCGCCCCCGCCGGAATCGCCGGTGCGACATCGGAGGCGCTCTACTACTTCCCGGACAGCATCGCAGCCGGCGACATCGGGCTCTACCGCGTTCCGCACGGCTCCACCACGTCGGAGCGCGTCTACGATCAATACTGGTCGGTCCTGGCCCCCGGGTGGGGTCGTGCCGACACATCCACGCTCTACGTCAACGACGCGAGCGCGCTCTGGATGGTCCCCGCGACGGGCAACGCCGTGAAGATCACGACCGTCCCTACCGGCTCGTGCACCACGCACGAGGTCATGGCGCACGACGGCTGGATCTACACCGTGACCTTCAAGTCGCTTTCCGAGGAGAACCAGGCGTGGCGGATTCCGTTGCCCTGAAGTCCTGATCAAATCCGGACGGTGGCTCAAGAAATTGCTGGGCATTGCCAGCCATACCCAAGTGGGCCTTGCGCCTCTGGTCGCCGGTGAGGTCCTTCGTCTGCGCGGCTGAAGGAACGAGACGAGATGACCACCGTAGGCAGCACTCCCCGCGCGCGAGCCGATCGGTGCGCCTCGTTTCTCGGCGTCGTCCTCACGGCCGCGTTCGCGTCGTGCGGCACGTCGACAGTCGTGTCGACGGATGCCGGCCAGCCTGATTCGGCGCCAATGGACAGCGTCCTGCCCGACGCCGCGCCGATCGATGTTGGTCTCCTGCAGGACGTGACCCTCACCGCGCCGACTCCCGAGCAGATCGCGTGGTGCCGGGGCGACGCCGCGCTCGCCGAGTCGGTGGAGGCGAAAACCACGGCGCTACTTTCGCAGCTGACCCTCGACGAGAAGATCGCGCTGATGGCCGGCACCTTCCTCGACGCCGACGGCACGTGGCCCGTACCCGGCAACGAGCGCCTCGGCATCCCCGAGCTCAAGACCATCGACGGGCCGCGCGGCGTCAGCAAAGCGGCCGGGGTGGCGACCGCGTTCCCTGTGGCCATGATGCGCGGCGCGACCTTCGATCCCGAGCTCGAGCGGCGCGTCGGCGAGGCGATCGGCGTGGAGACGCGCGCGACCGGCGCGAGCGTGATCCTGGCGCCCACCATGAACATCCTGCAGCACCCGCGCTGGGGCCGCGCGCAGGAGACCTACGGCGAGGACACGCACCACATGGGCGCGATGGCGCTCGCTTTCGTGGAGGGCGCGCAGCGGCAGGTCATGGCCACCGCCAAGCACTTCGCCGCCAACAGCATCGAGAACACGCGTCTCGAGGTGGACGTCACCCTCGATGAGCGCACGCTTCGCGAGGTCTACCTGCCGCACTTCGAGCGCGTCGTGAAGGAGGGCCACGTGGCCGCCGTGATGACCGCGTACAACTCGGTCAACGGCGCCTTCATGTCCGAGAACGAGCCTCTCATCGCCGGCGTCCTGCGCGGTGAGTGGGGCTTCTACGGCTACGTCATGTCCGACTGGCTCTTCGGCACCCACGACACGGTACGCGCCGCGCGCGCCGGGCTGGATCTGGAGATGCCCATCGCGCAGATCTACGGCGACGCGCTGCGCGCCGCGGTTGACGCGGGTCAGGTGGACACGACGGTCATCGACGAGGCCGTGAGCCGCATGCTGCGCGCGCGTTACTGCTGGAAGCTCGACACCGATCCGCCCGTGAAGGACCTCGCGAAGAAGGAGACCCACGAGCACCGCGCGCTCGCCCGCGAAGTCGCCGAACGCGGCATCGTCCTCCTGACGAACAAGGGCGACGCGCTCCCGCTGTCGCGCGCGGGCCTCGGCAACGTCGTCGTCACCGGCCCGCTCGCCAACATCGACAACATCGGTGACGTCGGCTCGAGCGCCGTCGAGCCCACCGACGTGACCAACGTGCTCGAAGGCCTTCAGTCCTACATCGGTAAGGGCCCGGTTGGCATCACGCACCTGCCCGCGCCCCCCAAGGACGCCACCGAGGAGCAGCTCGTGCGCGACGCCGACGTGGCGATCGTCGTCGTGGGCCTGACCTCCGAGCACGAGGGCGAGGCGCAGATCGCCTTCGGTGACCGCGCCTCGCTCGACTTGCCCGCCGGCCAGCGCGAGTGGATCGGCGCGATCACGCCCCTCGCGAAGAAGACCATCGTCGTCCTCCAAGGCTCCGGCCCGTTCACGATCGGCGACCTCATCCCCGACGTGGCCGCCATCCTTCACACCTTCTACCCCGGCCAAGAGGGCGGCGACGCGTTCGCCCGCGTGCTCTTCGGCGACGTGAACCCGTCGGGCCACCTGCCCGTGAGCTTTCCGGCGAGCGAAGCCGACCTGCCGCCCTTCGACAACGTGTCGCTGAAGGTCGACTACGCCTACCTCCACGGCTACCGCCGCCTCGATCACGAGAAGAAGAGCCCGCTCTTCCCCTTCGGCCACGGCCTGTCCTACACGCGCTACGAGTACACGAACCTGCGCATCGACGAAGACACCGTCGCCGCCGCCGGCACCCTGCGCGCCACCTGCGACGTGCAGAACACCGGCGCGCGGGCAGGCCGCGCCACGGTGCAGCTCTACATCGGCGCCCCCGATTCACTGACCCTGCGCGCGCCGAGAGACCTGCGCGGCTTCGCGCAGGTGGAGCTCGCGGCCGGCGAAATGCAGACTGTGACCATCGAGGTACCGGTCGCGTCTCTCGCGATCTGGGACGGCAGCGCGATGACGGTGGAGGCGACCCGCTACCGCGTGGAAGTGGGCGCGAGCGCAGGGGATTTGCCGCTCGTGGCGCAGGTGACGGTGGCGCCGTAGTCGACACGGGGGCGGGGGGCAGTTGGCTGAGCCCGACATTGAGATCCTGCTGCCGTAACGCACGGGCCACACGCTCCCCGATGTGCGGTGCGCTCGAGGACCTCGAGGTGGTCACCGCAGTGCAGCTCTCGAGCTTCTCGCGGTTCAGAAGCCACTTCGCCCCGAGACTCACCCGCCATCTCCTGCGTTCGGACAGCTGGCCTCTCAGGATCACTCGGATGAGTCGACCAGCGGCGCCGAACGCCTGCTGCTGCCCGAGCAGCGCTCCACTGTCGTCCGCGAGCATCGTCCCGAGCCCGAGTCCCGATGGGGAAAGGGTCGAGCCGGACGAATGCGCATTTTCGACACGACGGCCGATACGCCGGGCCTTGGTGCCCCCGGGTCTGCCACGGTCTGGCTGGCAAATTCAATCCAAGATCCTGTCCGCCCCTGCGACTTGGACCGGAAAGAGCCTCCGGGCGCTGTCGCTCATTCAGTGATAACTGTTCGATACTCGGTTATACAATAAGATTGTTTGTGAATTAAATTGAAATTACATTCATCACATCATCGCTACCAGCGAGGACGTGATGTTGCAGTCGACCTCACCTCACCGGCAAACCGACTGTGGAGAACCGGCATCACTACGGGGGCGTGGGCGGCGACTCTAGGACTTTACGACGAGCCTCCGCATCACTTCCCTCCTTCTTTTGATACGCGACGAACAGCTCGATGTCCTTCACGAACTTCTCAAGCTCCGTTGGATCCGGGCACTCGTCGAAAGCACCTGGCGCCTTGTCGTGAGCCTTCACCAGCTCCGAGAGGCGCGTCATGGACCGCTCGACCATAACGTACGTGTCGTCGGTGCAGACCATCCGTCTCATCTTGCCCGTCGACACCACGTAGCCAAACCGCTCAATGGCCGTATTGAACACGTGCTCCTCCACCGCGCGTTCCCATGCGGAGCGAAGCCAGTCGCAAAGATTACGGGCTCCGTCGCGATAGGTGCGTCCAGTCGGATCCGCTTGGAACGTCGCCCGGAGCTGCTTGATTGCCTCCTTGAACCTGGGGACCCTAACGTTCAGTGAAAGCTTCTCCCACGGTTCGGCCTCCGCATCGACAACGCCACTGTCGCCGCCACGCTTTCGAATGAACGCCTTCGCCAGCGGAGAATCAGCCCTGGTCGCAGCTTTTTCCAACTCGAGCACAAACCCAATGTTGTGCGTGAAAATGATGACCTGCCTGGTGGTTGCCAGTTCGGCCAGCCGCCGAGCGATCCGCTGTGCCCAGTTGTGGTCCAGCGAAGACACCGGGTCATCCACAATGAGGCCTATCGGCGCTGGCGACACTTGTGCCTCAGCGAAAAAGTAGGCCATCGCCACCACCCGCTGCTCGCCCTCGCTCAGAACGGCACTCGACTTGATCCTTCCCTGCGGCGTGATTCCGAAGACCGTCTTGCCGCTCACCGCCCGCTCACCGATGCTTGCCGCAATCCTACCGCTGGCTTTCAGCTCTTTCAGTTCGTTCTCGAAAGCCTTCTTAAGCTCCCCAGATACCACTTGCTTTGCGACGGCCTTACCTTCATTGGAAATCGTCAGCGTTCGCATGGAATCGGCTACCCGCTGCAGGGCAGCGGCTTCGCGCCCCTTCTTCAAGATGTCGCCCAGGCGACCTCGGTTCAGCACCGTCACCTGCCGATCCTCCTGCAGCGCCACGCGGTCCGTTAATGTCTTGAGAGCAACCGGTTCCGCGAGTGTCTCGGCCTCCGCAGCGAGCGCCTCAAGCTGGCTCTCGATCAATGTACACGTCGACGCCAGGTCCGAAGGCACGTCGACCAGAGACACAGATGTGTCGCCGGTAAGGAGCCGCAGCACGCCGTCCTTCCGCCCGCCGAGCGCCTTGACCCAGCCCTCCAACTCTGTCGTGAGATCGGTGCGCGCGACCAACTCGCCAATTCGATCACCGACTGCCGCGTCCAACGCTGGAACCGACACCAAGCCTACCTCGCTCACCGCCGTAGTCACTGCGCCCGCCGCTACTTCCGCACGAGCCTTCGTGTTGTCCTTCATGAAGGCGCGGAACTTGGCCATTCGGGCCCGTGCAGCGACATCGAGCGCCTGCAAGCACAACGGGCAGCGCGTGCCGTTCTCCCCGACAAACGTGTCGAGATCTGGTCGGTTGCCGAGGGCGAACGCTTCTGCTGCCTTATATAGTTCCTGCCAAACGCTGCCTCCAACCGCATCTGCGGGTTCCGACGTGAAGTCCGTGTCCTTCGCGGCGAGGTCGGCCGCAATCCGTGTCGCCGCCGCTGTCTTCACCAACCTTTCGAACGCGACGACCTCGCTGTCCGCGAGTTTCGTCATGAGCAACTCGGCATTCTTGCGGAATACTGCCAGACTCGTCGCAGCGGTCCGAAGCCCCCTCGCCCGTGCCGCAGGGTCCTTGGCTCCGACCACGTTCTTCTTGTCCGCGTCGAGAGCTTCATCGTCCGCAGGCGACCACGATAGCGCCGCGAGCTTGGTTGCCGTCTCGACGTAGTGCGTGTCTGGCTGATTGGCCTTCAAGGCATCAAGAACGCCGCCGAGAACGCCGCCGGCTACCACGAACTTGCGAAGGTCGGCCCCAACGTCCGTCGGCTGAGCCTTGCTTGCCTCGTTCCCCAGAGCTGTTTGCACGGCGCTCACGGCTGTCGCGAGATCTTGGTAGAGGTCGAGCCCAGGCGGAAGGTAGAGCGTCTCGGCGTAGTCATCAATGAAACCTTGTTCGCATTCACGGTCGAACACCGCAAACTGCGCCATCTCCACGGGAGATGGTTTTCCTTGGGCCCATGGAACCGTGCGCGTGCCGCTGCGGTCCTCAATGTCGAACTGTGCGACACAACTGCCGGTCCCCGGTCCCTTCGTCACGTCCGAAAAAATGTCCGGAGCCCGCCGAGCCCGACAAGCCTTTCGGAGAATTCGGCTATAGCCAGACTTTCCCGACCCATTCTCCCCGTAGATCACTGTCAGGCCCTTGGCCGCAAACTCGAGCCGCTGATTTGGGGCTAGCGCGTTCACGCTCGCCACCGAATGAAGCGCCCGGAGCGAAGCTGGAGCCGTGCCCGCGGAGGTGCCAGGCACGTGCTTCGCGGTCAGCGGCTCGCATGCCGGCGCGCCAGCCGCTGGCAGACCTGCCTCCGCCTTGGCGAGCAATACGAGGTCAGCAACATCTATCGAAGTGATCGCGTGGTCGACCAGTCGACGCAAAGCGTCCTGCTGCCATTTCGGGAACTTTGTCGCAGATTCAAGTAGGGCCCTATACACATCGAACATGATCTCGTCTTCTCCCTTCATAAGTACAGGTGCCACGATAGCACCAACAACGCGGGGAAGCCATCAGCCCATTCGAACTCCGACCGTGTCGTCATCAACCCCGACCGAGGAGTCGAGGCTATCCAGGACGCTCGCTCGTTTCTGCGCCAAGTGGTCTCATTCGGATTGACTCCTTCCGGCCCGCGTGCTCTTCGGCGACGTGAACCCCTCGGGCCACCTGCCCGTGAGCTTCCCGGCGAGCGAAGCCGACCTACCGCCCTTCGACAACGTGTCGCTGAAGGTCGACTACGGCTACCTCCACGGCTACCGCCACCTCGATCACGAGAAGAAGAGCCCGCTCTTCCCCTTCGGCCACGGCCTGTCCTACACGCGCTACGAGTACACGAACCTGCGCATCGACGAAGACACCGTCGCCGCCGCCGGCACCCTGCGCGCCACCTGCGACGTGCAGAACACCGGCGCGCGGGCAGGCCGCGCCACGGTGCAGCTCTACATCGGCGCCCCCGATTCACTGACCCTGCGCGCGCCGAGAGACCTGCGCGGCTTCGCGCAGGTGGAGCTCGCCGCCGGCGAGAAGAAGAGCGTGACCATCGAGGTGCCGGTTGCGTCTCTCGCGATCTGGGACGGCAGCGCGATGACGGTGCAGGCGACCAGTTACCGCGTGGAAGTGGGCGCGAGCGCGGGGGATTTGCCGCTCGTCGCGCAGGTGATGGTGGCGCCGTAGTCGAGATTCGGAAGGCCGGAGATACCCTGACCCGCCGCACACAACGTCCATGACGGCCCCACCGTCGCGGGCCGGCTCTCGGCCTCCAGCTCCTCGATCGACGGAAGCGACGAGAGCCACTGGGTCGTCTCATGGAAACAGTCCAACAGGCTGCTGGACTAATTCGTCTACCGGCCCGGAGACGCAACGACGCTATCATCTAAGCGGTCATCACGAAGGGGCGACCATGAACGAGACGACGTCAGCACCGGATTCGAAGCGCCACTGGCGATACAGGATCACCGAGACCGTCGCTTGCCTGGACGCGACCTCGGCCGACTTAACTGGGCTGGTGTTCGAAACGGACTTCGACGAGCGAGACACGTTGGTGCACGCGCCACTGACGCTCCCGGACGGCACTCGAATCGCCATCGTCACCTACGACCACGCGCCCACGAGGTCTTTCGATGTCGTGGTCCCGCCCGAGCACTCGCACGACGGCAGCCTGATCGCCCTTGTCCTGCGCCAGTTTGGCCTCGATCCAACTTGTGTTGTGTGGACCACCCCGCAGGGGCAAGGCGCGCTGGAGTCTACGTCGCTCGACCCGTCGAGATCCTGACGCTGGACCGCGTCCCCATTTCGGCTGCGACTCGCACTCCTCGCCCATCCCGGCCTCTTGGGCGATCTCGGCCTCGAGCTCCCCCGCCATCGACAAGCTCCTGGTGCGCAGTGCTGGGGCTGAGCTCGGATGGGTCGGGCCGACGCAGCGCCGAGATTCAGGTGTATTGCCAGGGATTGAACAGCAGCACCTCGGCGGCTTCGAAGTCGCTCACATTGCGAGTCGCGATGTGTAGCCCATGACGGCGAGCCGTTGCCGCTATCAGGCCATCGAGTACCGGCATGACGGTGCCCGATCTCGCCAGTCTACCGACCAGCCGCCCCCACTCCAGGGCGATTTCGCTCGTCAATGTGAGGGTGCGGGGAGCCCACGCGAGCCGGACTTGTTCGAGCCATGCGTCGAGCCGCAGACGTCGAGCGGGATCGGGATGCGACGCGGCACCCTTCGCGATCTCGCCTAGCGTGAGGGCGCTGATATACAGCGACTGCTCATCGACGTTCTCGAACCAGGCGACGACCGATGGGGACGGTCGTCGTCGCGCCAACTCGGAGATGACGCAGGTGTCGACGAGGATCAAACGTCGATCTCACGCCCCGTATCTCGGTCGCGTTCCAAATCGACGTCATCGAGCTGGGCTTGTCGAAGCAGCACTTTGAGCGACAGCGGCGGTGACGTCAGCCGGTCGTAGTCGTCGGCCGACATGACCACGACCGCTGGGTGGCCGCCCCGGGTCACCCGCTGGGGCCCGCGCGTCATGGCCTGCTCCACCAGCTCACCGAACTGGTTCTTGGCGTCCTGAAGCTGCCACGTATCGGTCATGAAGCGCCTCCACCCCGGCAGTCTAACCACCATCCGCTCTTCTTCAAGTCGGCCCGCTGAATGCAGAGCGGCGGTGGCCCCATCGGAAGGGCGCTGCGCGGGAACGCTCACTGGAGGAGGACCCCATGGATGGGCCTGCAAAGGAATCAGTCCAGCAGGCTGCTGGACTTCTGGGCTGGGTCTCTACGAAGCTCCCCGTCGCTTCCGCGCGGGTGGGGTCCCGGCGTCTCGTTCACGCCGGATGCGTTCGAGGAGGACGCTGGCGGGCTCGTCGTTCGGGTCCTGCGGGACGAGCTCGCCTCGGAAGGCTTTGGCGAGGATGGATTGGGTGAGCCCACCGAAGGATTGCTCCACGGCGTCCACGGATTTGGCCAGTGCTACCTTCAGCGCGAGGTGGGATTCAATGACACGTGAGAGCTCGTGCTGTTCTGCCAAGGGCGGAATCGGAAGGGCAAAGTCGTCGACCTGCGACGTGAACATGTGTTGAATGAGGCTTCCAGTATTCAGCCCATCTTCCACGTATCGCCGGAACACCGCGGATTTGAACAGCCACAGACAGAACTGGGGGCTCAACGCCACTGGAGTAATGCGCGCAAGGCGCTGGTTCAGAAGGCAGCGCTCACCGTCTTGTGTAAGGCAGACTCTCCCGAGGAATTCGTCCTTGAGCGACTGCGCGGTCAAATTCATCACGAGTTCGCCCGGGCCAACGAGGAAACGTGGATGCTCGGACGCCCACTCGTGCGGCATGCACCGCGTATTCTCTCGCGTCCAGACGACTTGGCCGGAGACATGGAGGTTACCGGGTCGTAGCAATTTCGTACCACCGTCGGTGATATAATGTTCGCTCGGAAAGGCTCTACCGTTCTGACAGAACCCGACCTCCTCCCAGCGCGCCCAACACCACCCCTCCGGCAGCTCCGGCAAGCCCTCCGTGTCGACCGGCTCGGGCTCGACGTACTTCTTCTTGGGGTTGGCCTCTTCCCAGCGGCGGCGGCGTTCGGCGCGGATTCGGGCCAGCAGCGCCGAGGCCGGTTCGACGCCCGGATGGGCCTCTCGCCACGCCTTCGTCAGGTCTCCCCGAAAGGCCGCGGCGAGGACCGACTGCCGGAACTTCTCCAGCAGGGGCGGGATCGCGTCCAGCGCTTCCTTCGCGGCGTCCGAGCGCGCTTGCAGCGCTTCGAGCTTGGCGACGATGCGCTTCTGCTCGTTGTGCGGCGGGACCGGGACTGGCTTTTCAGAGAGCGCCTCCTGGTTGGTGCTGGCCGCCGCCTGCTGTGCGAGCACCTCTCCGAACTGCCGCAACTTGAAGAGCGCCGTGCTCGGGTCCTCGAAGACGTAGCGCTCCGCCTTGACCCCGAGCAGGCCGAGCAGCGGCACCACCTTGGCGAGGTGCGCGAAGTTCGGCGACGCGAGGCCCGCCGTCTCGTCTACGGCCGGCTCAGCAGCCATCAAGGTCGGCTCGATCGGCTGCGGGCGAGTGCGACCAAATGACGGTGAGCACGATTCGACCTCGATGACACGTTACGGGCAACGTCTTCCAGGGCGGCAATTTACAGGGTGTGGGCGCTGTGGACAACTCAGCTTGGGAACGAGTCGCCGTGGGCCGGCCTCGCCACGGTGCAGCTCTACATTGGCGCCCCCGAGTCGCCGACTCTGCGCGCGCCGAGAGACCTACGGGGCTTCGCCGAAGTGGAGCTGGCGCCCGGCGAGAAGAAGAGCGTGACCAACGAGGTGCCGATCGCGTCTCTCGCGTTCTGGGACGGCAGCGCGATGACGGTCGATCCCCGATGTCCAGTGCGCTCGGGGACCTCGAGGTGGTTACTGCGAAGCAGCCATCGAGCGTCTCGCGGTTCAGACGCCATCGCGAGGATGAGAGAGATCTAATGGACCACTTCAGGTGCCCAAAGTCCTACCGCCCTAGCCTGCGCGGGACCTGGAGGTCCCTTGACGTCGTCCCCACCCGCTCTGCTTCGCCTCACGTCCCTCAGTCTCGCGCTCCTGCTGGCCCCCCCTGCCCACGCGGACGCTCCCAGCGACGCTATCCCCATCTCCTGGAGCACGGTCGCGGACGTCGCCGGTCGCGTGTTCGACGGCGGCCCTGGCGCCGCCACGGCCCTTCGCGTGGACGCCGCACGCCAAGCCGCGTCACTCGGCCCCGGCCGTCTGACGACCCTCCACATCGACCTCGGCCAAGACGCTGGCGTCGCAAACACGCCCTCTGTCCTCGGCGAGACCACGGCGAGTGTGGGCCTCGGCTGGTCGCTTCACGATCAAGGCCGCTTCTCCGAAGCACGACGGCGCCGTGGCGACGCATTGAGCGCCGAGAGTCAGATGTCCCGCTGGGAGTTCATCGCCAGCGTCGAAGAGGCCTTCCTGGCGTGGTGGGCGGCCTCCGCGGTTGCGGCTCACCTCGCCGAGCACCGAAAAGAAGTCGCCGAGACCCTCGCGCCCCTCGAAGGCGCTGCATCGAAAGGTCTCCTCACCCGCCTCGACCTCCTCGACCTGAGGGCGGAGCTGTCACGCCTCGCGTCGGAAGTCTCACTCGCCGAGCAGAACCAGTGGAATGCGCTGGCGACGCTCGAAGAAGCCCTCGGCGCGCCGGTCGCACCGGTATTGGATGCGGACGCCACACTCGACCGAGAGCCCAATGGCAATCCATGGGACGCGGTCGTGGCGAGGAGCTCGACCCACCCTGCGCTCGCCCTGGCGGCGGTGCAGGCAGACGCCGCTATGGCTGAGGCGGCACTGGCCGACGATGACGCGCCCTGGACCATCGCCGCGTTCCTCACGACGCGTCACGAGGGAACCGGCCCGACGTGGCTGGGGGCGGTCCTCTCGCTGTCCATGCCCCTCTCGAGGCCCCGTGCCGCCGACGTCGTGGCGCTGCGTGCCGAGAGTCATGCCATCGCGGCGGACGCGACCACGACCGTCCGGCGTGCCAAGGCGACTTGGGCCGCCGCGGGTCGACGCTTCGACGCGCTGCTGAGACATCGGCGCGAGCTCACCACCGGCCGCCTGGCCGTCCTGCGAGAACGGCAAGACGCCCTGGACCGCGCCTTTGACGCCCGGCAGGTCCCCTTCGAACGCGTCGTGCGCGCTCGCCAGGAGCTCCATGAAGCCGTCCACGAACTCTACGTCGTCACCGCTGCGTTGCTCGCCGAAGAGTCGCGCGCCAAAGCCCTCCTGACTCGCCTCGACGCCAACCGAAAGGAGGCACGCTGATGCGCTCACCTACCCTCACCTCGCCCTTCAAGGACGCGCACGTCCGCGCGCTCATCTTCTTCGCCGCCATCGGCCCTGCGTGCCTCTACGGATGTGAAGAGGACGCGGTCGCGAACCCGGTCAGCGCCAGCTCCGCCGTCACACCGGGCGCCGATCCCCGCGCCACCCGGGTCCGCTTCGAGACCGTCGCCCCCGCCGGCCTGGAGACCCTGGCCGTGCTCCCCGCCGAGGTGGTCGTCCCGCCACACGCGATACAGGCGGTCGGCCCCGCGCTGGCAGGTCGGCTCATCTCCTGGCACGTCTCGCCTGGCGACCGAGTGGCCGTCGGGACACCACTCGCGCTAGTGGAGAGCCTCGAGTTCGCTGATCTCGAAGCCCGCCGCGCCGAGCTCAGCGAGACCGTCAAACAGCGACGTCGCATCCTGAACCGGCGAAAGCAACACGTGGCCGCCGGTGTCGAGACCGAACAGGCGCTGCTGGAGATCGAGGGAGCCCTCGCGGGCGACCAGGCAGCGCTCACCGCCATCGAGCGACAACTGGCGGCGCGCCGTAGCCTGGGCGACAGCACGGGGGCGACGACCCCCGGCAACGAACCCTCAGCAAACCGTGGTGTTTCATGGACTTGGACCTCGTCCGTGAAAGGCGTCGTCTCGGCCGTGAGCTGCCCGACCGGGAGCCTCCAAGAGCCCGGCTCGGAGTGCATCACCATCGTCGACGACAGCCTGACGATGGTCCGAGTCGCCGTCCCGGAACGACACCTCTCGAGAGCCGGCGCCGAGGGGAGAGCCACCCTCATCCTGGCGAGCGACCGGGCGGAGACGGCCATCCCCATGGCCCTGGCCCGGCGCGACGGCGCGCTCTCGCGGAGCAGCCGAACGCTCGCGCACTACTACGCGCCTGAGAGCGCCACTCCGCTTCAGATCGGCGCTACGGGTCGCGTCGCCATCACCGCTCCTGCCCCTCCGAGCACAGTGCGGGTCAAACGTGCCTCCGTCACTCGAATGGGCGGTGACGACGTGGTCTTCGTCCCGGGCGACGGCCCCGGCGGCGGTGTCCCCATGGTCGTGCGGATCGCGGGCCGCGCCGAAGACGACCTCCTCATCTCCGCGGAGTCTCTCAGGGCCGACTCGAAGGTCGCCGTTCACGGCCTCTTCTTGCTCAAGTCGCTCGCGCTCGTCGAGGCCGAGTAATGGCCGCGCTCGACTGGCTCATCGCCGCCTCCGTCCGAAACAAGCTCTTCGTGCTCGTCGGGACCGTCGTCTTCATCGGCGCGGGCGTGCTCGCGTTTCACCGCCTCGTCTTCGACGCCTTCCCCGACCTCACCAACGTGCAGGTACAGGTGCTCACGTCGACGCCCGGGATGGCGTCCGAAGAAGTGGAGAAGCTGGTCACGGTCCCCGTCGAGCGGTCGCTCAGCGGTCTGCCGGGCCTGTCGCAGATGCGGAGCCTCTCGCGCATCGGAGTGTCGGCGATCACCGTCGTCTTCGAAGATGGGACCGACATCTGGCTGGCGCGCCAGCTCGTCAAGGAGCGCCTCGATCTCGCACGCAGCGAGATCCCGGAGTCGGCGGGAACCCCCGAGCTGGCCCCGCCGTCCACCGGACTCGGCGAGATCTTTCAGTTCACCCTCACGAGCGATCGCCACTCGCGCGGCGAGCTCGACCGCATCTTCCAACGCGACGTCGCGCCTCGACTCCGCGCCGTGCCCGGCGTCGTCGAGGTCAACGCGTGGGGTGGCGGAGCCGCGCAGCTCGACGTGCGCCTCGACCCCTTCGCGCTCGCCACGAGGTCTCTGACGCTCAGTGACGTCCAGGGCGCGTTGTCGAGCTCGCTGGGCCTCGTCTCGGGCGGCGCACTTCAGAACGGCGCCGAACAACGGCTCGTGCGGGCCGTCGCCAACCCGGCCAGCCCAGCCGCGCTCGAGAGTGTGGTCATCGAGGGCGAGCGCGCGGACGCCGCCATCCGCCTCGGCGACATCGCCCGAGTGGACGAAGGCAGCGCGCTCACGGTCGGCCTCGGCTCGGCCGATGCCCACGGGGAAGCCATCTTCGTGATGGTGCAGCTCCTTGCCGGCGCCGACGCGCTCAGCGTGGTGCGCCTCGTCCGCGAGCGCGCTGCCGACGTCGCCGCCGCCCTCCCCGATGGCATCGAGCTCGATGTGGTCTACGACCGCGAGAAGCTCGTCGGCAGCACCCTCACGACCGTGACCTGGTCGCTGCTCGAAGGAGGCGCCCTCGTCATCATCGTGCTCCTACTCCTCCTCGGTGACCTCCGAGCTGGCCTCCTGGTCGCGTCAGTCATCCCTCTCTCGATGCTTGGCGCGTTCACCGGCCTCTACCTCATCGGCTACTCCGGCAACTTGATGTCGCTCGGCGCGGTCGACTTCGGTCTCATCGTCGATGGCACCATCGTCGTGACGGAGTCCATCGTCGCGCTCAGCCTCGCCCGGCGCGGCGACCTCGGTGCGGCCGTGGTCGAGCGGGCGCAGAAAGTCGGAAAACCCGTCCTCTTCTCGGTCGGCATCCTCATGTTGGTCTACGTGCCGGTGCTGCTGATGTGGGGCACCGAAGGCAAGCTCTTCCGCCCGATGGCGATGACCGTGCTCTTCGCGCTCCTCTCGGCGCTGGTCCTGTCCTTCACGTACGTCCCCGCGATGGCGGCGCTGGTTCTCCGGCCATCGGGTGAACACCACACGTGGATCACGCGAAGCCTCGCGCGTCTCTATCGGCCGATGCTCGACGCATGCCTCTCCAGGCCCGCGGTCATCGGGCTCATCGCGCTCGCGCTCGTGGGGGTGAGCGGCGTCATCGGCTCCAAGATGGGGGTCGAGTTCGTTCCGCAATTACAAGAGGGTGACATCGTAATTCAAACACAACGACTGCCGTCGCTCAGCCCGGACGAAGCGCTGCAGGAGGCGACACGTATCGAGAAGATCGTCGCGACGTTCCCCGAGGTGGAGCGGGTCGCGAGCCGCTCGGGCTCGCCTGCGGTCGCGACCGATCCGATGGGGCTCGAGCAAGCCGACATCCTGGTACGACTCGCTCCCCGCAAGGACTGGACGACCGCCAAGGACACCGCTGGGCTGGTGAGCGCGATCGAAGAACGCCTCACGGCGGAAGCCCCCGGCGCCGCCTTCAACTTCAGTCAACCCATCGAGATGCGCTTCAACGAGCTGCTACAGGGGATCACCAGCGACGTCGGCATCAAGCTCTACGGCCAAGACCTGGACGCGCTGCTGGTCACGGCCGACCGGCTCGCGACGGTCCTCGAGGCCATCCCGGGCGCCGCCGACGTACGCCGCCCCACCCTCGAAGGCGTCACCGGGGTCGACGTTCGAGTACGGCCCGAGTCCCTCGAACGATACGGCCTGGACGCCGACTCGGTCCTCACCGCCGTGACGGCGTTGCAGCGGGGCCAGGAGGTCGGCCGCGTGTTCCGCGGGGCCTTCCGGGATCCCGTGGTCGTCACCATCGCGCTGCCCCGTGGCGTCCAGCTGGAGGACCTGCCGCTGGTCTTGCCGAGCGGTGAATCGATCCCTCTCGGCGAAGTCGCTGACGTCCGCACGGTCGAGACGCCGGCCATCGTGCAACGGGAAGGAGGGACGCGCCGGGTCGTCGTCGAAGCCAACGTACGCGGCCGCGACATCGGGAGCTTCGTCGTGGAGGCTCAGGAGAAGCTAGCGGACGTCCAGCTCGGCGACGGGATGTGGACCGAGTGGAGCGGCAAGTACGAGCAACTCAAAGCAGCCGGCGGGCGCACCGCCGTCACCGTCCCGGCCGTCCTCTTCGTGATTGTCGGCGTCCTCTATGTCATGTTCGGGCGGTGGCGACCTGCGCTCCTCATCTTCATGAACGTCCCGGTCGCCGCGTCCGGAGGTGTGCTCGCCCTGCACTTCACGGGACTGCCGATCTCGATGAGCGCCATCGTCGGCTTCATCGCGCTCTTCGGGGTCGCCGTGATGAACGGCATCGTGCTGCTGTCTCGCACCCGGGAGCTCCATGAGAAGCTCCCCTCTCGTGAGGCCGCACGCGCCAGCGCCCTTGAGCGCTTTCGACCCGTGCTCTTGACCGCCTGCGTCGCCGGCATCGGCTTCGTCCCGATGGCGCTGTCCACGGGCGTTGGCGCGGAGGTGCAGCGCCCCCTCGCGACCGTCGTCATCGGCGGCCTCGTCACGGCGACCATCCTCACCCTGCTCGTGTTGCCCGCGCTCTACGGTCGCCTGTGCCGTTCGGAGGACGGTAAGGTCGGCCGACAAAACCTGGATGTCGACGACGACGAGTCGGTCGCGACGGGCGCCCCCGAAGAGGCGCTCTCGTGCTGATCCTCGTGGTCGAAGACGATGCCCGTGTCGCGCGTTTCATCACGCGCGGCCTGGGTGAGGAGGGCTACCAGGTCGACGTCTGCACCCGAGGCGACGAGGCGGCCGAGCAGGGCCTCGCGAGCCCCTACGACCTCATCCTCCTCGACTGGGGCCTCCCCGGTCAGGACGGGCTGACGGTGCTGAGGCACTGGCGCCTCCGCGGAGTGCAGTGCCCCGTCATCATGCTCACGGCGAGGGCGGGCACCGATCCGCTCGTTCTCGCGCTCGATTCAGGCGCCGACGACTATGTCGAAAAACCGTTCAGCTTCGAGGCCTTGCTCGCTCGTATACGCGCCCACCTGCGCCGCAGGCTGGAGCACCCAACCTCGCTCGTTCACCTCGGTGACACGATCCTCGACCTGCGTCGCCGCACGCTGACCCGGTCCGGGACGATGGTCGAGCTCTCCTCGCGGGAGTTCGCCCTCCTCGACTTGCTTCTGCGACACCGGGGTGACGTCGTCTCGCGAACCCGGATCCTCGACCGGGTGTGGGGCGTCGCGCACGACCCATCGAGCAACGTCGTGGAGGTCTACATCCGCTACCTGCGGGTGAAGCTCGACGGCGAGTCGCCGGCCGTCGCGTCGCTCATCGAGACCGTCCGGGGGCGCGGGTACCGGCTCCGCACAGACGACGAGGTGGTCGCTTCACAAGGGCCCGGGCCGGACGATGAGACGTAGCCTCCGCAGCGTGATGGTCCGGGCGAGCGTCGCCGCGTCCGCCGGCACCGTGACCATCCTCACAGCGGTCCTGCTCTTCCTGCTACATCGCCACGTCCACACGCAAACCGACACGCTGCTCCTCCACCTCGCCGTCTCAGAAGCCGCTGATCTCGCACGTGAATTCTCATCGAAGGGTGCTCACGTGCACACCGACCGCGTGACGCTCCCCATGCTCGACACCGAAGCCGCCGAGCGCCACGCGTTGGTCTTCGACTCGACATGCCGAGTCCTCGCCAAGACCCCAAAGATCGTGGTGGACGTCGTGCCTACGGCGTGGTGCGCCGGGCCCCCTTCCTCGGGAGACCACCGTCACCTCGATGCCGAGGGGATCGCGGCCGAGTCGCTCCGGGGCGCTACCTTCAGCCTCGTCATCGGCGACGAGGGCGAGATCCTCACCCTCTTCGTCGGCGTCTCCCACGAGGCCATCGACTCGTCGCTCTGGAGTGTCGTGCCGATGGCGGTCGTGCTCGCGGTCCTCGCCGTTGCCGTCATCGCCGGCGTGCTCGCCTTCGTCTCGGGCCGAGTGACTCGAGACCTGGATCAGCTCGCCGAGGCGTGCGCCCAAAGCGGCGAAGGCAGCAGCATCGACCCGGGCCCAGGCCGCCCCTTCGTGGTGTCGGACGACGCGCCTGAAGAGCTCGGGACCTTGGCCCGTACCCTGAGCGCCCTGCTCGAACGCGTGAACGGCCTGCTCCAGTCGCAGGCCCGCTTCGTCGCCGAGGCGGCCCACGAGCTACGCACCCCCGTGACCGCCCTCCAGGGCGAGCTCGAAGTGACGCTGCGGCGCCCTCGCTCGGCAGACGAGTATCGCGAAGCCATCGAAGAAGCGCTCGCCGATACGAGGCGCCTCGTGGGTCTCTCGGAGCAGCTCCTCACGGCAGCGCGCGCCCACACCGAGCCACTCCCCGTCGCGCCCATTCCGTTGAGGGCCGTCCTCGACGAGAGCCTCGCCCGCTTCGCGAGCCCCTTTCGAAGCCATGGGATCGAGGTCATCTTCGGCGACCAGGGACGCCGAAGCGCCGACGTCCGCGTTAAGGCCCACGCCCTCTCGACCGGCCGAGTCATGGACAACCTGCTCCAGAACGTCATCCAGCACGCCGCCGCGACGGAGCTCACCCTCACGGTCGCGTGCACTGCGTCGGACGTCCGAGTCCGAATCGCCGACAACGGCCGAGGTGTCCGGCCCGACGTCGAGTCCGGCCTCTTCACCCCCTTCCACCACTCGACGGAGACCGGCGGCCATGGCCTGGGCCTCACCATCTCACGCGACCTGATGCGCCGTCAGGGAGGCGACCTGGACTTCGAGCCGGTCGAGAGCGGCGGCTCCGCGTGGACTTTGACCTTTGCGCGGGCGGGGTGAGTCAAGGTGCGGTCGCCCACTGCATGTCGTCCGATCAGTTGCCTCTCGACGAGGTGATGGTACGGCCGGCGACCGGTGTGCGGGTCCTCGACCCGATCGCCGGGCCGGACGGGATCGTCTTCGTGCCTCTTCTACCGGTCGTGCTTCTGACCTCGCGGGTCTACGCCGAGTGGGCCCTAGTCGCCCTCTCTCGGGTCGTCCTTGGCTCTTGCGGCGAGCGCGGGCTGGCACCCCGAACCCTTGACAAGGCGCTGCCCCCTCGGGTGTCTTGCACCTTAGCTCGCCGAACCGGACCAGGAAGCGAGCGACGGTGAGACTGAGGAGAACGACGCATGACGACCCCAACCCCCGAAGAGCGGGCGCGCGCCGCCATCGGGCGGCAGCAAACGGCGAGCGCGCACCTCGTGCCCATCCGCAACGTCTGCATCGAGAATTTTCGCGGGATTCGGCACGCGTCGATCGCGCTCGACCCCCACGTCACCGTGTTCTTCGGCGTCAATGCGGCGGGAAAGACCACCATCCTTGACGCCATCGCCATTGGGCTCGGCACCTACGTGACGCAGTTTCCCCGAGCGAAGGGGGTGACCTTCGCGAAACGGGGGGACATCCGTGTCCCGTGGCTACCTCGGATTCGGCCATCCAAGGGCGCCGACGCGAAATCGACTCCTCAGGAAGATGATGACGGAACGGAGAAGATTGGAGTCGAGCGTCCCTTCGCGCGCGTCACCATCGAAGCTTCGAGCGGCGTGTCTTGGGACGCCACGAAGCTCCGCTGGAAGGGGGAGCCGGCGAAGAAGCCGGCCCTCGGCACCAAACAACTCCGGCAGTACCTCGAACCGCTGATCCTCGACGGTCTCGAACGCGGAAGCGGCTTCAGTGGCGGTAGTGGCGACGGCGCCGCCGATGGCACCAGCTACGGTGGGCCTTCCTCTGCACAACCGATTCCGCTCGTGGCCGCCTATGGGACGGAGCGGGCGGTTGTCGCTGTCCCATTGCGAAAGCGCGACTTCAAGAGCGAGTTTGATCGGTTCGGAGCGCTCGACGAGTCCCTGCGTACCAATACCCGATTCAAGAGTGTCTTCGAGTGGTTCGTCGTGGCGGAGGACGAGGAGCGCCGTGAGCGGGAGCGGCGCAAGGACTTCGATTACCGCCACCCGACCCTCGAGTGGGTTCGTCGGGCGGTCGAGCGGGCGGGCTTGCGGTGCAACAATCCTCGCATCGAGACGAAGCCGAGCCTCCGGATGCTCGTCAACTTCCTGCACCAAGACGGCTCTCACGAGGCGCTCGACATTACGGCGCTGTCTGATGGATACCGTACACACTTCGCGCTCGTGGTCGATATAGCGCGGCGCATGGTGCAGCTCAACCCAAGCGATGACCTCAGCTCGCTCGACCGAGGGACCAACAGTGAGGCTGTCATCCTCATCGACGAGGTCGACCTCCACCTTGATCCGACCTGGCAAGCGACGGTGGTCAAGGGGCTCCGGGAGGCTTTCCCGCGCGCTCAATTCGTCCTTACGACCCACTCTGAACAGGTTATCGGTTCGGTACAGGCTTGCTCGGTGCGTAAGCTCGTGGCGGGTGCTGGTGAGGTGCTCGTCGAGAATGTCCCATTCGCCGAAGGCGCGACGAACGAGCGGATTCTCATCGAGTTGATGGGCGCCAAAGAGCGGGCCGGCCAGGCCGCCGACGGCGAGAATACGAAGCGACTCTCCGAGTACATGGCGCTTGTGTCCCGGGGCCATGGCGCCACCCCGGCGACCAAGGCGCTCCGCGCAGTGCTCGATTTGGCATTGCCGGGCGATGAGCGCCTTCACCACGCCGATCTCGAGATGCAGAAGGCGGACCTGCTTCGCATGCTCAGGGGAGATGGCGGGTGAAGCACGCTCAAGCACTCCTCTGCAGATGCTAGACCTCCTGATCGCCAGCCGCCTTCAGCCGGACAGCTTGGGCTATCTACGTGCTTGGTGGTCAACCGAGCGGTGCGCGTTCGGGCGAGACGCTGAGACTTGGATTGCGAAGCATCAAACGCTCTTCCAGTGACAATGCACACCGAAACCATCGAGGCGTCACCGGCCCCGCCCTTGAGCTCGCCACGGGCGCTATGCTCGCGCGCGTCGCCGTCGCCGGTCGCGACGCCGCGCCCGAGCTCCTCTGCCCACCACGCGGCAGCCCCAGGTGCTGGACACGTCGCTCCGAGGGTCCGGGCTCTAAAGCCCCAGCTCGGTCGTGTTGAAGCCGGCCTTGATGGCGGCCGTGAGGAACAGCTGCACCTTGATACCCGCGTCGGACACGGGCGGCCCGGGGATCGTGTCCTTGAACATGAACGTCCCTAGGAAGTCGTCGAAGGCGCCACCGGTCAGTGAGTTATAGCTGCCCTCGTTGAAGAGGGCCTTGACCACGGGCTCGAACAGGTTGTGCGGCGGCACACGGGACGGAGCGCCGCTCGTGATTCCGAGCGCCTTCCCGAACCGCCCCAGCGAAACTGTGTTCCGCGCGGTATGGGCGTCGTTGATGACCTGGGCCATGCCCGAGTGAATGGCCTTGACCGCAAGGGTCTGGACGTTGACCTGCATGGGGGCGGATGGCCCGAGGAACGTGCCCCAAAGGAACAGGGCCTTGCGCTTGCTGGGCAAACGGGCGTAGGCGCGCTCGGCGAAGTAGAAGAGGACGTCCACGTGCGAGTACACCGCCATGGCACCGGCGACGACCGTGGAGCGAAGCACGGCATCGCCATCGGCCGCCTTCATGATGCGTCGCGGATCCAGGACATTGAAGTCAATGCCATGGGCCTTGAGGAGCTGATGGGGAACTCCGAGGGTCTTGCTCATGTGCTCTCGTTGATTGGTTGATCGGCCTCGTGCCTCGGCGTTGGGACTATCACCACACACCCCCGTCGGACGAGTCCGCCGCAGGATAGTCGGGAGAGCACGCCAAGACTACCGGAAGTCGCACACGCGTGTGCCCAACGACAACGACGTCGACGCGGCTTCAGCCTCCTCATCGGCAACGAGGGCGAGATCGTCACCCTCTTCGTCGGCGTCTCCCACGAGGCCATCGACTCGTCGCTCGGGAGCGTCGTGCCGAAGGCGGTGGTGCTCGCGGTCCTCGCCGTCGCCGTCGTCGCCGGCGTGCTCGCCTTCGTCTCGGGCCGAGTGACTCGAGGCCTGGATCAGCTCGCCGCGGCGTGCGCCCAAAGCGGCGAAGGCAGCAGCATGGACCCCGGCCCAGGCCGCCCCTTCGTGTGTCGGACGACGCGCCCGAAGAGCTCGGGACCTTGGCCCGTACACTGAGCGCCCTGCTCGAACGCGTGAACGGCCTGCTTCAGTCGCAGGCCCGCTTCGTCGCCGAGGCGGCCCACGAGCTACGCACCCCCGTGACCGCCCTCCAGGGCGAGCTCGAAGTGACGCTGCGGCGCCCTCGCTCGGCAGACGAGTATCGCGAAGCCATCGAAGAAGCGCTCGCCGACACGAGGCGCCTCGTGGGTCTGACGGAGCAGCTCCTCACGGCAGCGCGCGCCCACACCGAGCCACTCGTCGTCGCGCCCATTCCGTTGAGGGCCGCCCTCGACGAGAGCCTCGCCCGCTTCGCGAGCCCCGTTCGAAGCCATGGGCTCAAAGTCGTCTTCGGCGACCAGGGACGTCGAAGCGCCGACGTCCGCGTCAAGGCCCACGCCCTCTCTCGGCCGGCCGAGTAGTGGCCACGATCCTGTCCGCTCGATCCACCGGGCTGTGCAAATCGCGTATGGGCGTCTCAAGGAACGCACTCGTGGTCAAACGCGGGGGGTGGCGGACGCGAACGCGGCCAAGCCGAGGGCGCATCGGTTAGGATCGCGGCACGGGTGCTGGCCGATCAGCACGTCGTGGAGGCGCCTGGACTTTCGTCGGGCTTCGTGTTGATCCCGGCAGGTGGTTCGAAATGAAACGACGCAATCGCTGGTTTGCCTCGCCGCCGACGGTCGGACCAACAGAGGAGACAGGGCAGTGCGAACTACAGTTGTAATCTCAGTGATGTGCATATTCGTCGCGACGACAGGCGGTTGCCGCAAGAGCGAGCCCGAGGCTGTCAAAGTGGACTTGGTGACGAAGTACGAGTCGTTGTCGACAGAGGCATGCGCCTGCAAGGAGCCCACATGCTGGGAGGGTGCGCGGGCGAGGATGCAGGCCGAGCTCGATATCGACAGGCCGTCGCTCCCTGCAGGAGAGCCCGGAGAGCGCATCAAGCAGGCGCTCACCCGCTATCACGCCTGTGGTGTAAAGCTACCAGCGCAGGGCTCCGTCGCAGTGGCCGCGGCCCAGCCGCCGACGCCCGTTCCTGCCCCGTCTCCAGCGCCGGCACCCGCACCCGCGCCCGAGCCGGCACCCACACCCGCGCCGGCGCCCGCGCCCGTTCCCGAACCGGTGCCCGCGCCCGCGCCCGTTCCCGAAGCGGCGCCCGCGCCCGCGCCCGTTCCCGAAGCGGCACCACCCCCCGAGCCAGAGCTCCCACCGCCGCCCCCCGAGGAGCAGGCCGTCTGGAACCTCTACGGCGGGCTTCCGGGCGCCAGCACGTTCGTGGCGATTCAAGCCGCAGCGACGAACAAGGGCGAGACCCGCTTCTTCAACACCACCCTTGAGACCGTGATGGCCCGCTACCCGGGTTGCGTGCGCGACGAGGATTCCGACATCCGGCCGCACATCACGTCGTGCACGGCGCTGGCGCCCGAGCTTCAGCCGGCCGGGACGCCGGTGAAGGTCGTGATTTCGGCGCTCGACGGCGTCGTCTTCCAGGCCGCGATTCAGTTCGGCAAGCAGCAGTCGAAGCTGCGGGATCAGATCACGCGGACGCTCGGCCGCGGGCCGAACGAGGTGATCGACGACGGTTACAAGCGCAAGGGGTACGCGTTCTTCCTCGTAGGGTCGGTCATGACCGTTCGTGAGAAGTACACGTACCGAACGGTCGTGGTCACCGACTCGGCTCGGTACGACGACTACAAAGCCCGTGACGCGACCCCCGTCCGCGCGGAGATGCTCGTTGGTGACGGCTACGCGCTGGCCGCCCGTTCGCCGAGAGCGTCAAACATCGGCAATGCGGACCGGAAGTTCTACGACGCCATCGAGCTCTTGTCTGGCTATGGCGAGGCGCGTACGCAGCGGTGCTACCTCTCGTGGGTCGGATGGGGAAACACGAAGGACGCGAAGTCGCACTGCCAGGTGGCTTTGACTTCGCGCTCCAGCGGCGTTCGGATCGAGGCGAACATCCAACTTGCGCTGGTCGCGAACCTCGAAGGTGATCCAGGCACGGCGCGCATGTACCTGAATGCCGCGCTGACGATCCCGTCCCCGAACGAGAACGCGCTTGCCCGCGCGCGGCGCTACCTGGCCATCATGGACGGCAACGCTTCTCGGTCACAGCTCCTCGGCGCACTCGATGACCTCGCGTGCTCGATGTTCGAAGGCGATGCCGCGCGCGCCGAGCGGACACTCCGCGCGCTCGGCATCAGCGAGAAGGAGATGCTTCGGCAAGCAGAGCGGCTGGGCCTCAACGACGAAGCGCTCGCGCGCACCGCCGCCCGGTGCGCTCCCGCGGGCGAGTGACCCATCGGCGCTCGTGATGGGGGCCAACTGACCCGAAAGTGGCTCTTCCGTGGCCGGCATAGGCCTGCGATCTGGGCTACGGCAGATAGGATCTTCGATCCATGTCGCCAGCCAGACCCACCAAGACGCGAGAGCACGAAGTCCCGTGGTATCGGCCGTCGGGTGTACTTGGACGAGTTCTCAGCGGGAGGCTGGCATTCGTGCTGGGGCGCTGAGAGCCGTGCGCGGCAACGGTTGAAGCTGAGGTACTCAGGCAGCCCCCGTCATCATTGCGTATCGACACCGCGCTCGCCTTGTCAGGGTGCAGCAACGTCGGGTCGCGTCCTCGTCGGGACTGTCTTCGCGCTCGTGAACGCCTGCCGCAAAGCGCTCGTGCATCCAGGTGCGAATGTGTTCGCCATCGCGGACGCCGTTCTAGAGAAACGGGATGTCGGGCTCGGTCAGGAGGTACAGGTGTGCGCGGTCGCGGCGCTCAATGGCGTCCACGGCGGGGCTTCGGATCCCGGGTCCGCGCCACCGCTTGAACCCGGTCCCGGTGGCGAACGCGTTGGTGTCGCAGATCTGCGCTCGGTTCGCGGCGGGGGCCGCCTGGTCCTCTCCGCGCAGATTAAGCCCAACGACATCACGCTGCTGCCGCGAGCGCCCCCGCCGCTGCGGCCAGCAGCTCGACCACGAGCGCGTCCGGGACGGCGGGGGCGAGCGCGAGGCCCTGGGCCTTCA
>JADMJS010000090.1 GCA_018780435.1 Myxococcales bacterium | reverse complement strand
ACGAACTTCTTGTCGTTCGGGATGAAGCGGATCTCGGTCTTCACCTCGAGGCTGATCATGGTCAGCACCTTCACGATCGCGTCCGTGAGGTCGAGCCGGTCGAAGTAACGCGCGACCTCCTTGCCGAACAGCTTCACCGCATCTTCGCGGACCCCGTTTAGTGCGTCGCCGACCGCTTCGACCGCGTCGTTGTTCAGGATCTCGCTCGCGATGTTCTTGATCGACTCTTGGCTGTTCTTGACCGTGCGGCGGCCCGCCTGAAAGGCGCGCTTGACCACGTCGGCCAGGAGGTTGTCGTCGTCGTCGTGATCGTCTTTGGGGTCTTTGGTCATCCCAGCACCATAGCGCCAAAGTGGCCCGCTTTGAAATTACCCCGTGCGGCGGGGTGACAATGTCGAAGCGGGGCGTCGAACTCGCGCGCGGCGTGCTACAACGCGCTCGTGACCAAGACCGCTCGTTTCCGTGAGCTCCGCGCCTACGCGGTGACGCTGACCGTGCTCGGCAGCTACCTGTTCGCCCGGCTGCTCGCGACGCTGCGCACCGAACAGGCGGCGCGCCTCGCCTACGAACAGCTCCACATCCGAAACGCCCGCCGCATTCGCCGCGCGATCGTCCATCTGCAGGGCGTGTTCATCAAGGTTGGCCAGACCTTCTCGATCCTCACGAACTTCTTGCCGCCCGAGTTTCGCGCCGAGCTCGAAGCCCTTCAGGACGCGGTGCCGGCTCGTCCGTGGGAGGCGACCCGGGCCCGCTTTCGCGCCGACTTCGGCAAGGAGCCGGACGAGGTCTTCGCGTCCTTCGAGCGCACACCCATCGCGGCGGCATCGATCGCGCAAGTTCACCTCGCGGTGACGCACGCCGGCGAGAAGGTCGCCGTGAAGGTGCAGCACCCCGAGATCGACGTGATGATGCGCCAGGATCTCAAGACCTTCCGCCGCATCCTGCGCATCGTGACCTTCTTCTACCCGACGCAAGGGCTCGAGACCGTCCACCGCGAAGTCGCCGACATGTTGACGGCCGAGCTCGACTTCGAGGCCGAAGCGCGCCACATGGAGACGATCGGGAAGTCGCTCGTGACGATGACCGAGGCCCGGGTCCGCGTTCCGAAGGTGTTTGCGTCCCTCAGCACCAAGACGGTCCTGACCCTCGAGTTCGTCGACGGCATGAAGATATCGAGCCGCGAGAAGCTCGACGCCCTTGGGCTCGACCGCAGCGATCTGGCGCGCCGCATCGTCGCCGTCTACTGCCGGCAGATCTTCACCGACGGTTTCTACCACGCCGATCCGCACCCCGGGAACGTGCTGGTCGAGGCCGATGGCACCATCACGCT
>JADMJS010000372.1 GCA_018780435.1 Myxococcales bacterium | reverse complement strand
TCTCACCCACACTTCCTTTTCTCTTGCGCTGCAGCTGCTGTACGCGCGCCGCTCCGGAGCGGGAGCAAAAAGCATTTTTCTCACTTTTTTTTTTTTCGTTTTTTGCTTGTCCCGTGTTTGTTTCTTGTGCGATCGAGCGCAGCCTTTTGGCCTGTGGCGCAGTCCTGCACGTCCGCTCAGCTGTCGTAATCAGCACCACGAGTGCCCTCGTCACCGAGGGCGACAGCTTTACTTTCGACGTTCGGCTCGACGAGGACCCCGCGGAAGGGCCGGTCACGGTGTCGATCTCGACCAGTAGTCTTACGCTAACGGCGTCCCTGTTTCAGCTGGAGTTCACCTCGGCCAACTTTCTTGACCCACAGTTCGTCACCATTGAGGCCGCCGACGACTTAGTCGACAACGCCGACGTCGTCGCTCGGGTCGAATTCGGCGTGACCAGCGCCGATACAACCTACGATGGCGAGGTGGTCGCCCCGGTGGAAGTCCTCATCACCGACAACGACGTGGCCGGTGTCTCCGTCACCGGGTCGACGCCCGCGTCGGTGAGCGAGGACGGCGCCGTGATCGAGTTCATCGTGGTCGTGCTGACGAGCCAGCCGTTAGGCGACGTGACGGTGACGTTGTCAACCGACCTCACCGAGGTCACCGTCTCGCCGACGACACTCACGTTCACTGCGGACACCTGGAGCGATGAGCAGACGGTGAGGCTCGAGGGCGTGAACGACGACGTCGACGACGGCAATCAGGACTCACAGATCACGTTCGTCGTCGAATCGTTGGACGACACCATCTACCACAACATGGAAGTCCCGCCTTTCGACGTCACCACCACTGACGACGACACCGTCGGCGTCACGGTGGATGCACCGGCCGGCATCGACGTGACCGAGGGCGGCACGACCGCCTCGTTCACGGTCGTGTTGGACAGCGAGCCGCTCAACGACGTGACGGTGACGATCACGGTCGGCGGCGGCGAAGTGACGGTCGATCCGTCAACGTTGACGTTCACGAGCGACAACTGGGACACGAGTCAATCGGTCGTGGTGACGGCCGTTGACGACACGGACGTTGACGGCGACCAATTCGACCTCATCTTCTTCGCTGTGGATAGCCTTGACCCTCTTTACGACAACTTGGGGGCCACGATCGCTCCGTTGGGCGCTCTCGCTCGCGACAACGACGCCGTCCCCACCACCTGCCCGGCAGCGACGGGCGGCAACCCCTGCCCGGCGACGACGAGCAACACGGTCAAGATCATCGCGACCGTCGGCCTCGCGCTCGAGACGTTCTGCATCAGCGGCTGGGAGGCGGGCGACGGCGACGGCGACGG
>JADMJS010000145.1 GCA_018780435.1 Myxococcales bacterium | reverse complement strand
CCGTCGTCGCTCGCTGTGTTGTTGCCATCCATTGCGTTGTGATTGGGGTGTGGTGTGTCAATGAAGGAATGCGAAAGAAACGTTCTCAACTCAATGTTGACGTTCTTTCTGTTCGCTTGTTGTGCGACTGCGCAGCGTGTGCTCAACCCCACAGGCCTCGCGAATCTGCAGCGGTTTCTCGCGTCGGTCGGCTGCAACAGCTCGTCGTGTCCGACCGTGACGCCGGCGGCCAACGGCGCGTGTCCGAGCGGCGCCGACGTCTCGTGCGAGAACGGCGAAGTCACGCGCCTCGTCATCGCCAACGTGTCCGTTTCGGGCACCATCGGCGCCGAGCTCGCGGGCCTGAGCCGACTCACGCATTTGTACATCGCCAACACGAGCATCAGCGGCACGTTGCCGCCAGAGGTCGGTTCGCTGGCCAAAATTGCGACGTTTGTGGTCGTTGAGAGCCGAATGGTGGGCGCGATCTGCACAGAGTTTGGCCTGCTGTCGAGCCTGCGAGGGCTGGCGCTCAACGCCAACGCGTTCTCGTCGCTCCCGAGCCAGTTTGGCCTGCTGACCGACGTCACGCACCTGCACTTTCAAGACAATCTGCTCGCGGGCACGTTTCCCACGCAGCTCGAGCAGCTCACGGATCTCGTGTTCCTGCGCGTCGACGACAACAATCTGGTGGGCCCGCCGCCCGACGTGCGCCGCATGACCAAGCTGCAGCAGCTGCTGACCTACCGCAACCGCTTCTCGGGCACTTTTCTCGGCCTCGGCCCCGGAACGCCGACAAACACGAGCTGGTGCAGCATCCAGACCGACAGCAGCACCGAGACCAACTGCGTCGTGTGCGGCACGGCAACAAACTGCGGCTGCCGGCCGCCGCGCGTTGTGTGCAGTTTGACGACAACAACAAGGCCAACAACAACAACGACAACAACAACAACCACCACCATTACTACTACCACCACCACCACCACCCCTTCACCATCAACCTCGACTGCGACAACCTCTTCCACAGAAACGCCAACGTCGTCCACGATCCTGCCCGCGCCGGCGCCTCCCTCCAGCCTTCCGATCGGCGCCATTGTCGGCGGTCTCGTGGCCGCCGTGGTGGTGCTTGTCGCCGTGCTGGCGGCGCTCCTGCTCCGTCGCAAACGCTCGCCTGCACCAACGCCCACGCCCACACCCACCAGCAAGAGCGCCGTCACGTCCGAGTACATCGCCTTCCCCACGCCCAAGCCCAACGCCTCCGAGTACGAGATCGGCAACCTCTGACCAAAAAAAAAGGCATGAGTGAATCAAGTGTCGTGCCCGACACGTGGACGATTGTGGGCGACGACGA
>JADMJS010000113.1 GCA_018780435.1 Myxococcales bacterium | reverse complement strand
AAACGCCCAACTTTAACCGGGCGACCTCGTGTCCAGCGCTGGGCACGTTGCCGCCGGGATCGTCGACGGCCTCGACGGCCGACCGGAGCACGTCGATGTTGGGCTCGACAACGACGACCACGACGGCGAACACGACGACGGTGACGGCGGTGGCGGGCTGCGATCAGATCGCTGTGCCGTCAGCGGCGAGCGATGTGGCGTGGATCGTGCCCACCGCAATCGCGGCGATCCTTTTCTTGGTCGTCGTCGTGCTCGCTGTGCTGCTTGTGCGGCGCCCGAGCCCGAAACCGGCCACAGTGGAGATGCGCACGGCGCGCGACGTCAAGCCTGTGGAAGAGGACGACGGGCGGTACGGGAGCGTCGCCGACGTGCGGGCGCAGCCGTCGGAAGCCGGCGGCACCTACTCGTCCGCTTTCGAGGGCATGCGTTGACGGCGTGTCGTTTGTGAACGCCCGACCTTTGTGAGCCGATCTTCCCCGAAACTCGGGAAGCAAAAACATGATTTTTCCGTTTTTGTTGTTCGTCGTCTGGCCGATCGTGTCCGCCGACCGCACCTTCATGATCACAGGCTTTAATTCATCACAAACGCCGCTAATACTTCACAACGGGCACATCGGATTCGACTTGCTCGTGAACGAGCCGATTTTGGTGACGGAGGTCGGCGTCGTCGACATGGACGGCGAGGGCCTGGTGGGCGACGTTCCAGTCACTATGTCGCGGCGCTCGACGAAAGAGGTCGTCATCGGACCGGTCGTGTTCAACGCGAGCGACAAGCGCGGCTCAAACGACGATTTGATGACGTGGCGCGCGATCGAGCCGGTGCGCATCGAGCCTGGCGTCTACTTGCTCACGGCCGAGTGGACCACGGCCAACAAGTACCTTACGAACGGGATCGTGGGAAACCTTGTGGTTCCGGGCGATCTCAACGGCCTCGTGACGCCGCTGGCCGCGATCGTTGATGTTTTCTCGTACCCTGGCTACCTTCAGTGTGGGCCAAACATGCGCTTCAAGGCGGCCGACCCGCCGCCGCTCACGTCGACTGATCTGCAAGTCGGCATTTTCGCCGACTGCGAGGACGTCGCCTGCCGCATGCCGGGCCGATCCGGCATGTTCAACATTCGCGGACGGCAGCTGTTCTGCGACAACGAGTCGCAAGGCGGCGGCTGGACGCTGCTATGGTCGGCCAACGAGTCGTCGTGCGAGGCCAAAGGCTGGACGTCGACACGCGCGACCCAGATTGAGGCGGAACCGCTGGCTTGCCGAACCAACGTGTTTCCGTGCAAGGCGACGACGACGTCGCCGGCATCGACGCCGTTTCGCGCCGTGCTGC
>JADMJS010000639.1 GCA_018780435.1 Myxococcales bacterium | reverse complement strand
ATCTCACGATGGCGACGGGCGCTGAGATCCCCATCGAAGAGCGCCCGGCCTCCGAGGTCACGTCGTTCACGGGGACCCGCGTGGTGCCCGAAGGCGTCCCGGTGCGCAACCCGTCCTTCGACGTCACGCCGGCGTCGCTCGTGACCGCGATCATCACCGAAGTCGGGATCGCGCGTGCGCCTTACGAAGCGTCACTCGCCGCATTGGCGGCTCGAGCACGGTGAATGCCCTGGGTCGAAAATGACCCACCTCGAATAAGACTTAGCTTTGTAGGTTGAATTGGAGCACCTTCGGCACGGCAGCCGTCGCGTCGTCGTCGCTGCCGACCCCGGTGACGGTCGTCGCCGACGGGGTGGCTTTGATCAGGCAG
The DNA here is from genome assembly GCA_018780435.1 of Myxococcales bacterium. Lineage (GTDB taxonomy): Bacteria > Myxococcota_A > UBA9042 > SXOO01. The sequence goes on along the minus strand of JADMJS010000639.1, from coordinate 7,048 downwards.
TCGCGACTGCCGTCGCTCGTCGTGCTCTCGGCGGGCCGCGCCGTCGCCCGTGAAGGTAGTATCGATGAACAAGTACGGAATAGAACGTGATGTCGCGGGAGCCATCGACGACCTCCGCAGTATCCTGAACGACGTGGAGGTCCTCCTCCGCATCGCCGCCAACGAGGCGTCACGAGGGCGTCGCGAGGGCGCTCGGCGGGCTTTTGCCGCCGCCACGGTGGAGTGTCAGCGCGTCTCGGACCGCGTGCTGGAGGCAGGCGACGACATCGACCTCTGGATGGTCGATGCGGGTGACGCATCCTTCGAGTCCCGCTCAGCGCTTTGAACCCGGGATATCGATGACCTCGTGTTCGCCGCTGGCGTCTCTCACGCCACCGCCCATGCCGCCCGTGATGGCGAACTTGAGTGCCTCCTCCACGCTCATGTCGACGGGCTCGATGCGCTCCTTCGGGAAGAAGACCAGGAAGCCGCCGAGCATGTAGCTGAAGGGCAGGTAGACGGCGCTGCGAGTGCCGTCTTCGCTGTCGGTCGTTCGAACCCCAATCATGTGGGCGTTCTCAGTCACGTTGACGCGTACGGCGACACCCGACGGCCGGTTTTGCTTGGGCCCGAGGAAGCCCATGAGGTCACGCACCGAGCCATAGACCGTCTTCACGAGCGGAACGCGCCCGATCGCGCTCTCCGCGACGTCGACGAAGCGCCGAAAGAGCAGGAAGTGCGAGAGGAGCCCGACGGAGTAGAGGATGACGAGCGCCAGGATGAGGCCGAGGCCCGGGATATTCAGGTCGCCGAAAGCTTCTCGGACGCTTCCGTCGAGCCAAGACACCGTGGCAAACAGAATATACAGGGTGACGATGACCGGGATCGTCAGTGCCAGCCCCTGGAGGAGGATCGTGAGGTGTCGCTTCATGATGGGCGTGACTTCTCGGCGGTGGGCGCCGGAGCGGGTGGGTCAGTCGAGTCGGTCGAGCTCGCGTGACGGTGCAGCGAGAGGGATGAACTTCGCTCGCTCGGCGAGGGCGCGATAGCGCGAGACGAGCGCCTTCTTCGTCATGTAGTCGACCGAGAGGATGGGCAGGCGTCGTTCCCGGATGGGCTCAAGCGCGCTGATCAGCCAGCGCGAGTATGCCTTCGGTTGCGGGCGGTTGCCCATGAAGAACGCGTCCTCGACGGCCCAGGCGTTCACCACGGGGGCCAGCGACGGCGCGAGCGTCGGCGCGTTCTGGGGCACGACGAGGAAGTCCGGGCGGCGGGTGCGGGCACGATTGACGAGTGACAGGATGAAATGGGACATCGCCGGCGCGTTCTTGCCCTGGTGTTTGTAGCCCTTCCCCTTGGGTCCCCACTCCTCGAAGACGTCGACGCGGTCGAGGTAGACACCATCGAAGCCGCGGGCCGAGACGTCGTCGAGCGCCTTCGAGATGATCACCCACCACTCGGGCCGCCAGAACTGAACGGGGTAGTTGCCCCGCCATTGCGGGTTCATTCGCCCGATCCAGTCAGGCCGCTTCTTCGACCACTCTGGGTCCCAGTAGGGTCGGTAGTCTTCGGCCTCTCCAACGCTCAAGTACGCGAGGACCACCTTGGTCTTCCGCAACGCGGCGACCTCGTCGAAACTCCACGGGGTGTTCACATCTTTGTACGCGTCGATGACGATGACGTCGCACGGATGCGCGATGAGCTGATCGAGCTGCGCGCCTTGGAGCTGATAGGCCCACCGCTCGGCCGTGATGAGCCGCTCGCGTGGTGTGTTCGACGTCAGAACCGTCAGTGCGAGGAGCGCGACGAGGTTCACGCCGGTTTCGCTGGAGTGGCGGCGCGTTCAGTCACGAGGATCTGCGTTCCTTTGGGGGGACGACGTCCACGAGGTCGCTCCGGGGTCACCACGATGGTGGCCCAAGTGCCCCCAGAGAAGCGTACACCCGCTCCGGCCACGAAACACGGCTGTCCGTCGCTCTCTTCCCGCGTGCAGAAGACGTGCTTCTCCTTTTGGAGCCGCTCTTCGAAGTAGCGGGCGACTTTCTCGAAGTCGAGATCGGACTTGTAGATGGACACGCCGGGGAGCGACTGGGCCATCTTCGCGTCAGGGTGAGTTGGCTCACCGAAGGGCCCGATGTCGCGGGGCGCGTCCGTGACCCCGAAAGGAGACGTCTCCGGGCTCTTGGCGCTCAGCGGGAGCCCCCTTCGACGGCGACGTAGGCTTCGGGACCCGTGCCCTCGAAGATGTAGATGCCGTAGTCGGGGTAGGCGTGACGGAGCGTCGCGTTGGTCTTGCCGACAGCCCGAGACGACGGCGGCACTTTCACCTGGAACCATCGAGTGGCCGTCGAACCGGACCCCATGGCGATCCGAATTCCACCCGCCTCGGGAACGGCGTGAAACGGGTCCGTGCGATAGCGGACGAGCTCGTAGTAGGCGTCGCGTGCCGTCATGCTGCGCAGCCACGGGTAGTTCTTCTTCAGGTGCTGGAACATGGCTCGCTGCGACTCGCGCAGAGACTTCCAGGCCATGCCACCGTTGCGACCCGGATCGTAGACGTCATCCGGATGGACGAAGTGAGTCCAGAGCCCGCCGAGCATGAGCGAGTCGTGGAAGCCGACGTTGTTGTGCGTGCCGAGGTAGAACTCGCTCGAGACCCGTGGCATCCCCATGAACTGGGCCACGTCCGGATCGGTGTCCCATTCCCCGCCCTCGATGTCGCCTTCGTCGAGGTACTGCGCCGCCATGACCCGAATCTCCGGGAACACGATCTTCACGGCCTCTTTGCCAGCGCGGTGGATGTGGTTGTTCGGGGCGATGTAGGTAAAGGGCGCATGGCCCGGGCCGAAGAGCCGTTCCCACTCGCTGCGGGCAAGGCGGAGACTCTCGACCATCGCTTCGCGCGTCGGCCAGCCCGCGGAGGTATAGCCCTTGTCGTGCACGAGTGACTGGTGGTTGTAGCCGTGGAAGCCCATCTCATGGCCTTGCGCGATCACTTCCCGCGCGATCTGTAGCGGCACTCCCTTTGACGGAGAAGCGTAGAAGGGGTCGGCCGTGAAACCCTTGGAGGTCGCGTCGTCGTAGCTGAAGATCAGCACGAACGTGTATTTGATGTCGAACTCCTTGGCGAGGGCCAGCATGTCCGGCCACCACACGTCTCGGTAGAAGTCCGTGTCGCTAATGCCGTACTCGCCCTCGATGGGGTAGCGCTTCACGTCCCACATGGGTTGCGGCGCATCGTCCATAAAGTAGACGCCCGCGTTCACGATCGGAACGGCCGAGATGGGCATCACGCTCTGGATTAGCTGCAGGATCTGACCGCGGTAGATCTTCTCGACCGAAGCATAGTCGTTGCGAACGGCGACGTGTCCTTTCCCGTGAGTGCGAGTCCACAGTACGGGCGACCCGTCGACGTCTTGCCCTTCCGGGTCGGTGGTCACGACGAGCCGGACGCAGTCGGACTTTAGGGCCAGGTCGGGGACCGTGCCGATGACGTTCCAGGTGCCGCGGGGGTTGGCGTCGGTCGGGTCGTCTCGGTCCGCGATGACCATGCCGTCCAGCCCCGGGTAGAGCTTTCCGACGACTCGCATGCCGGTCGGCGAGATGACGCCGTCTCCACGCTTCGCAATGCCCAGCATCGGGTCCCAGGCCGGGATCGTGAGCGGCATGAGCGTGACCAAGCCGCCGCCGTCTTCCTTGACCCAGGATTCGAGCGACCGAGCGGCCTCGGGTCCGAGGTTGTCACCGCCATCGGTACCGATCAGGACGGCGCCATAACGACGGAAGTCGCGCCGGGTCAGCTTGCCGAGCTCGTCGAAGGAGACGAAGTCCGCTTGGACCCGAGAGTAGCGGAAGACCCACTGGAGGTTGTCCTCCATCCGACGGGCTGACTGCACGTCCGGGTCGATGACCGCCAGGACGCGTCCGCCGGGCTCGAGCGCCGGGAAGAGGGAGTCCGAAAGGAACGCCTTGAGGTCGATCAGCGACTTGCCATCGTCTGCTTCGTCGTAGCGTTCGAGCGCCATGCCGCCGCGCGGCCCGGTGAACACAACGGCCGATTGTGACTTCGGCTTGTCGGTACGCTCGATGACGAGGTGAGCCTTGACGGCGGCGTCGACCACACGAAAGAGCTGAAAGTGGGCAGAGGCAGCGAGGTCGACGTGCGTCACGATCGTGGCATTCGGAGTGCCGACCACGCGCAAGTTCGAGACGACGTCGGTCCAATCCCCCTGGGCACTGACGCCGAGGCGGCGGAACACGGCGTTCACGCCATCAACCCACTCCTTCGTGTCGCTGTCCTGCCACGCGCCGAAGTTGCCGAGTATGACGAGCCGCTTACCTGCGTCGATCTGCTGGGCGAGCCACGCCTGGTATTGTTGGGCGTTCGGCATGGCCGGATCGTCGAACGCAGTGATGATGGCTCGTACGCTTCTGAGCGTCTCCGGGGCGGGGTAGGTGCCCGAAATGTCGTGCAATTGAAGCGACAATCCGAGCTGTTCGAGCGCCGCCTTGGCCCTCGGGAGCACGCTGTCCACACCGCGCCGAGTCGGATCGGTGCTGTCATAGAGTCCCAATACCGTCGTCGATGGCGACAAGTAGACCGGTCGATCGAGGAGCCGAGCAAAGGCCTGTGGGGCAACGCAGAGGAGTGCTGCCACGAGGGCAGCGACTCGGGAGGAGAGGGACGGGAGTGTACTCACGCGCGGGAGCCTAGCGGTAAACCCGCATCTCGTCATCTCGGAATGCGCCGGCTTTGAAGGCAGGGCAATCGCCAAATGTCGAGGCGGTCGGGCTCAGGGCGGCAGTGAGCCGCTCCGAGGACTTACGACCGAGGACTTACGACCGAGGACTTACGACCGAGGACTTACGACCGAGGACTTAACTTTGGCTTGAGCGCGACGAGCATCGCCGGCAGGAGGAAGAGGTCGGAGATGACGCCGACGACCATCGCGAGTGCCGTGAGCAGGCCGAAGTAGACGATGCTCTTCACGCTCGCGAAGAGGAGAATGGAAAAGCCCGCGAAGAAGAGCACCGAGCTCATCATGACTGAACGCCCGGTCGAGAGCGCCGCGGCGTCGGCGGCCTTGGCGTGGTCGTCCCCTAGTCGAGCGAGCTCGACGCGGTAGCTGTGGAGGTAGTGGATGGTGTCGTCGACGATGATGCCCGTGACAATGGAGGTAATCGTCGCCGTCGCAATGTCGAGGTGGATCCCGAGGACGCCCATGACGCCGAGGAGCACGAACGAGGGGTAGACGTTCGGAGGGATGGCCAGCGCGGTGAGCTTCCAGGAGCGGAAGAGTAACGCCATCAGCAAGAACACGAGGAGGAAGGCCCAGCCGAAGCTCGAAACCTGACTCTCGACGACGTAGTCAATCATCTTCACGTAGAGGGGCAAATAGCCGCTCGGCTCGAGAGAGACCGTCCCCGGGAGAGTGGTCTTCGCGATCGTCTCGATGCGCTCTATGAGTTTTGCGTAACCCTTGGCCGACAGCACCGGGACGGCGACCGTGACGCGGAGGCGATTCCAGCTCCCGTCGGCGAGGTCTTTGGCTTGATTGTCCGGATCGGAGCCGTAGACCTCCAGGTCCTGCGCGATCATCGCCGCGTTGTTCGGAACTTCGAAGGAGGTGCCCTCGCCGCCGCTGAGCTGATGGAGACGCGCCGTGACGTCGGCGGCGCTGAGCGTATCGCCGATCCCGAGCGTTGCGTCAGCTTCGAGGGCACGCTGAAAGGCTTCGAGGCCGCGGAGCACGGCCGGATCCTTGCCCGCCTCCGCGGTGCGATCCGTCGTCGAGATTACGAACTCGAGCGGCGTAAAGGGGCCGATGAGCCGCTCGAGGGCGTCCGAGTCGGTTCGGACGAGGTGGTCATCGGGCAAGAAGCCGATGCTGAAGGTGTCCGTCTCCACCTGCATCATGCCCCAGCCGGCGAGAAGGACCACGAGGCTCGATCCGGCGATGACACGCTCCTTGTTGCGCGTGGCGAAGCGGGAGCACCAGAGGAGGACGCCTTCGAGACGGCCGGTCTCCGGTGCCGCGGGGGGCCGCAGTCGGAGGTTCTTCGAGCCGAACGCGAAAGCCGTGACGATGGTCGTCGTGATGAACGCGAGCGCGATCCCGATCGCAGCGAAGAGCCCGAAGTCAGCTACGACGGCGACCTTGCTGGTGACCAGTGAGCCAAAGCCCACCACGGTCGTAATGGACGTGAACGCACAGGGCACGAGGATCTCGGCCAGGACTTTCTCGGGAGGGTCGTTCGGGTGGGCGGCGCGGTGCCGGAGGATGTGCACCGCTTCGGCGACGCCGAGCACGATGATGAGCACCGGGAGCGTGAGCGTGACCATGTTGTCGTCGTGGCCGAAGAGCCCGAAGAGCCCGCGGGTCATGATGAGCGCGCTCGCCACGGCGCCCGCGGCGATGAGAACCGGCTTCACTCCGCGGAAGAAGGGGCCGAGCAGGCCGAAGATGACGAGGAAGGAGAGCCCCATGAAGAGGCCCGCCTCCTTCTGGGAGATCTGGTTGAGCGCGTCGTAGATGACCCCGATCCCAGCGACGTGGACCGTGTGATGAGGCCGCACGACCTCATCGAGGACCTTCTCGATGTCGGCGAGGACGCCGTGACGCTTCTGGTCGATGTCGGCCATCGCCGCCATCTGAGCGAACACGAGCGCAACCTTGCCGTCGCCCTTCACGACCCGCTCACGGAGGAGGGGATCGCCGTCGATGCGAACCTTCAGGGCGGCCGCGTCGGCGTCCGTGATTGGCCCAGACGCTGGCAGCGCCGGGCGTACCTCAAGCGTGCCGAGGCCACCTTCGAGCATGCGCACGTTCGAGACGCTCAAGACCCGCGCGACGCCGGTGACGGCTTCGAGCCGCGTCGTGAGGACGCGGAGCCGATCGAGCGTCGCCGCCTCGAAGACGCCGCGATCGGCTACGACGCCCACCACCACGACCTCGTCGTTGCCGAAGGTCTCTTGAAAGCGGTGGTACGACTCGAGCGCCGGGTCGCCCTTCACGAACCAGACGTCGACGGCATTGTCGACGCCGACGCGCGCCGCGGGGACGGCGAG
>JADMJS010000281.1 GCA_018780435.1 Myxococcales bacterium | reverse complement strand
GCGGCGATGATGTGATCGCAGTCCTGACGCGGCATCTCGACCTTGAAGTCGAGCCGCGGACGTCGACGACGTGACGGCTCCGTCGGCTCGCCCGCGGCGCCATCGCCCGTGGACGCACCGAAGAAGGTGGCCCTGACGCGTTCGAGTGTGGCAGCCACGCGCAGGTTGAGCTGGTCGGCGATGACCAGACGCGGGACTTCGAGCGAGAGGGTGTCGGAGTCGAAGTCGTAGCTCGCCGTCAGGTCGGATTCGACCTGAAGGCCATCGACCGGGCTCCCGTGGATACGAGGCGCAAAGAAGCCGAGGTCGCGCACGCCGCCCGTGCCGGTCAGGGTCACGCCTCGCCCCGTGGCGTTCGGGGTGATGGTCAGGTCGAAGTCGACCGCCGAGTTCTCGGAGACGCGGAACGAGTCCCAGACCCGCGTGAGCTGACCGGCGAGCTTGCGACCCTTGAACTTGACCTTGGCGCGGTCGAAGCCGCCCCCACGCGCGATACGGCCCTCGAGCAGGAACGCGCCGTCGTCCGGGTCGGGCGTCGGCGCGCCTGCGGCCCCGGGGGTGGGTTCGTAGAAACGACCGGTGACCGTGCCCACGAGGGCGCCGGACTCGGGGTCCGTCGTGAGGCCGGCGCTGAAGCGCTGTAACTCGAACGCCGGCGTGAAGGGATCACACCCGGTATCGAGCGCCGGATCGCAGTTCGGCGCCCGGCCGAGCACGGTCAAGGCGCTCTCCTTCAAGACCAAGAGCGGCGGATCACGATCGCCGAAGAGCCCCCGAAGGCGCGTGTGGATGGAGCGGGCCGCCGCGTCCGCGGCCTGGCTGACCTTCCCCACTGGGAGGGGGGGGCCCACGTCGTCCGCGACCGTGCCGGCCGCTTCGGGCGCGGCGGGGAGCGCTTCGTCTTCCGGCGCTTCGGCCGCCGCAGCTGGGATAGCGTCGGGACCGGCTCGGCGTGGCTTGCCGGCGCCGCGTCGCCCCGACGATCGACGCGGCGGTGGGTCCTCGGTCGGTCCCCCGGGCGCGGCCGTGGGCGCCAGCAGCGCCTCAAGCTTGCGATAGAGCGGGTTGCCTGAGAGGCCCGCGCCCGGCGCCGGAATGACGGCGGCGAGATCGGCGCCCATGACGACGAGCGAGGTGAGCTTCGCGAGCGGTGCGTTCAAGTCCACCCCGTCGGTCACGAGCTCGATTCGGTGGACCGTCGATCCGACGAGCCACGCGCCGAGCTCGCCAGCGGCGTTGTCGACGACGACCTTCTGCAGGCGCGCAGGGAGCTGATTGAGCGACCCGGAGCCGAAGTCGACCGCCACGTGAGCGGCGGTGCCTACCAGGCCCTTGAACCGGCCGCTCGTGTCGCGTGCCGTGACGTCGTTCACGTCGACTCGCAACGGACGCCCGAAGAAGGTGTGCGTCCCTTCGAGCGGCGACGAGACCTCGACGGACCCGACCGTGACGACCGTCTCGCCTTGCTCGTCCGGCCCCGGGAGCGTGATGGCGAGGTCGCGCGCTCGAAAGCGCTCGTTCTGCTTCGCGTAGACGCTGCCGATACGAACCTTCGCGCCGAGCTCGCCGATCGCGACCTCCAGCGGAGGATCGAAGGTGAACCCGCCTTCGCTGCGCAGGTTCTGGGGGTCGAGGAGCGCATCGAGCACGATGCGGTGTTTGCCCTCGAGGAGGCCTCGGAAGGCGAGTCGGGCCCGCGCTTCGCCGTCGCGGCCCGGTGGTTCGAGACGGACGTCCACCTCGGTCAAGCTGAGCGGGACTCCGCTGATGGGGTCGGGGATGTGGAAGGTCGCGCCCGCGAAAGCCAGCGACGGGAGCGTGTTCTTGACGGGCCCTTCGGCCTGCTCCTTCGGGCGACCGCGGTACCGTTCGATCGCCCGCTTCCAACGTTCCATATCAGTAAAGTCAACATCAAGGCCGTCGAGGACCACCCGACCCGGCATGCGTTGCCCATCGCGGAGCGCGCCGAGGGTGAGGTCGGTGACGACGCGCCCGATGCGCGCGAGGACCACGGCGCCGTCGGGGTCGGTGACGACGAGGTCGCGCACTTCGACGTTGCTGCCGGGTTCGAGGACCACGGCGCCAACGCCGAGCTGGAGCCCCGCACGGGCGCCGAGCTCGGCGAGCTTGGTGCGCGCCTTGTCTTCGGCGTACCACGCACCCGCGAGCACCGCGGCGACCGCCAGAACGGCAAGCCCGAGGACACCGAGCCCGAGCGCGAGGAGCCACGTGCGCCGGCGCCGAGAGCGACGACGGTCGAAGCGACCGAGTGCATCGGGGCTGGCATCCCGAACGACTCGGGGCGGGCGAGTGGGGGTGGGTACGGGGCTCGGCACGGCGCGACTCTACAGCCAAAATGGCCGTTGGGAAGCGGTAACGCACCGGCGAGGGCGTCCCTTCCGGCCCCGGAGGCGAGGAGTTGAACCTTGTCCACAAGGGGTGATCCACGCTCCCGTGACACGACGATCACCCTCCCGAATGGAACGTCGGTTCGGAAATCACTCTTGCTCCCGGTCGAATCGCTCGACTATCGTGCTCCATCCTGATCGGCGCGCGTGGGGCGGCCGGTTGGGTCTTGAGTACGCCGGGACACGGTCGAACTAGACCCACCGGCCCTCAGGTCAGCCTGAGCGAGGTCCCGAGATGCGTGGTGTAATAGTTGCCGGCGTTCTGGCGATGTGGGTCCCCGAGGCGCTAGCCGCCTGCACTATCGGGGTGGAAGTCAGCACCGATTGCGGTGGCGTGACCTTCCAAGGCTGCTGCGGCAGCGGCACTGTCCAGTTCTGTGACGGCGGTTCACTGTGCGAGCTCGACTGCTCCCAAAACGCGTCCGTCCCCACGGGCAACAACCCGTGTGAGGCGTCTCTCGATTCCACGACCGGCTCCTGCAACGCCGCCATCACGGCGTGCGTCTGCGGTCAGGACGCTTACTGCTGCGAGACCGAGTGGGACAGCTTGTGCGCATCGCAGGTGGAGACCTTCGGGTGCGGCACCTGCCCGATGGCCTGCGATAGCCCCGCGACGGCCTGCGGCTGGACGACGACGGCGGCCGGGGAGTCGTTCTACGACTGTCGGCCGCCCGAGCTCGCGACGGCCGATCCCTCGGGCACACACCCGATGATGTGCGGGGATTGCACCCCGAACTGCTCGGGCAAGATCTGCGGGCCCGACGGCTGCGGTGGCAGTTGCGGCACTTGCCCCGGCGGCCAAGCGTGCGCGCCGGGCGGAGGCTCCTGCCAAGCGTGCGTGCCGAGCTGCGGCGGCAAGTCCTGCGGCCCCGACGGGTGCGGCGGGACCTGCGGGACCTGCCCGGGAGGTCAGACGTGCAGCGGCGCCGGTCAGTGCCTCTGCGTCCCGAACTGCGCCGGCGCCACCTGCGGCGACGACGGCTGCGGCGGCTCTTGCGGCGAATGCGACGAACTCTTCGGTGAGGTCTGCTTCGACGGCTACTGCTGCGATCCCGCCTTCGAGGAGTGCGGCGTGTGCGTCCCGGACTGCACCTTCTCCGAGTGCGGCGATGACGGCTGCGGCGGCTCGTGCGGTTCCTGCGGCGCGGGCGAGTCCTGCACCTTCGGCTTCTGTGAAGGGGGCGGGAGCTGCACGCCGACCTGCTCAGGCAAAGCGTGTGGTCCCGACGGCTGCGGTGGGATCTGCGGCACGTGCAGCGGCGGCGCCACCTGCAATGGCGCTGGCCAGTGCACAGCGGCTTGCATCCCCAGCTGCATCGGCAAAGCGTGCGGCAGCGACGGGTGCGGCGGCGTGTGCGGCACCTGTAGTGGCGGGCAGACCTGCAATGGCGGTCAATGTACCGGCGGCACCTGCACGCCGTCGTGTTTCGGCAAGGTATGCGGCAGCGATGGCTGTAGTGGCTCCTGCGGCGTCTGCGGCGGTGGTCAGACGTGTAGCGCCGCTGGGAAGTGCGAGGGCGGGAGCACCTGCACCCCGTCCTGCTCGGGGAAGGTCTGCGGAAGCGACGGCTGCGGCGGCGTGTGCGGCCAGTGTGTGCCTGGTTACACCTGCAGTGGGGCCGGCCTATGCGAAGCCGACGGCGGCACCTGCGTCCCTTCGTGCGACGGCCGAATCTGCGGTTCGGATGGCTGCGGCGGCTCGTGCGGGAGCTGCTTCCCGCCCTTCCAGTGCAACACCGATGTCGGCCAGTGTTACGACCCGAAGACGTGTGAACCCGCCTGTGCGGGCAAGTCGTGTGGTTGGGACGGTTGTGGGGCGACCTGCGGCGATTGCGGCGCGGGCGCCTCCTGTTCGAGCGACGGCCAGTGCAGCGACGCGCCGGCCGACGGCGACGACGCAGGCGTCGGCTCGGACGCGACCGATGGCGCGGCAGACGGCGTAGTCGATGGCGCAACGGACGGCGTCGACGGCGGCGACGGCGCCGTGAACCCGGATGGCACTGACCAACCCGTGGCGCCGGAGTGCACGCCGCCTATGGTCCCGAGCTACGGCGAGTGCGTGCTCGACCCCGGGCTCGCGGGCCCCATCGAGAAGGCGTCCAAAGACGCGGCCAGCGGCTGCACCACCGGCACCAGCAACCGGGGCGGCGTCGTGGCGGCGCTCCTGTTCGGCCTCATCCTCATCGGAATCGGGCGCCGACGTCGAGTCTGAGCAGAGTGCCCGTGCGGGCTGGCGCCCGCACTCTCAGAACTTGAGCCACTCCGGGCGTTTCTTGAGGCGGCTCACGTTGTGCGGGATGACGGGCTCGCTGATGCCCTTCAGGGCCATCGGGGGTTTGGTCTCGACCTGAAGCCAGTCGTGGAGCGCCGCGTGGGTCCCGTTGGAGATGAGAATCTCGGTCGGTTGGGCCGCGCCGCAGAGCCGACTCGCGAGGTTCACAGGGGCGCCGATGACCGTGTAGTTCATGGTCTTCGACGAGCCCATGTAGCCGGCGACGAGCGGTCCCGTGTCGATGCCGATGCCGACGTTCAGGGCCTCTTTGCCGTCCGCGCGCCGGAAGATGTTGTATTGGGCGAGCGCCTCGCGCATCCGCAGAGCGGCCGCGACGGCCTTGAGCGGCGCGTCTTCGATGTCGACGGGGCTGCCGAAGACCGCCATGAGCCCATCGCCCATGTACTTGTCGAGCGTGCCCTCGAACTCGAAGACGATCTCGACCATGAGCTCGAAGTACTCGTTGAGCATCGAGACGATCTCTTCGGGCCCGAGCCGTTCGCTCATCGACGTGAAGCCGCGGAGGTCCGAGAAGAGCACGGTCGAGATGCGGTTCGAACCGCCCTTGGTGAGCTCGACGCGCTGGTCGACGAGCTGATCGACGACGCGCGGGGACAAGAGGCGGGAGAACTTCTCCCGGACTCGGATGTCCTCCTCCCGCTGCTTCATGAGGATGCTGTTGTCGATGGCGAGCGCCGCCTGATTGGCGAGGCCCTCGACGAGCTCGAGGTCGCGCTGTGCGAAGGCGTTCGTGGTGACGAGGCTGTCGAGGTAGATGACCCCGAGGACCTTCTCGCGGTGGAGCAGCGGGACGCTCATCGAGCTCCGGATGCCCTGCAGGATGACCGACTGGGCGTGATCGAAGCGCGAGTCTTCGAGCAGGTTCGAGCTGACCACGGCCTTTCGACCCTTCACGACCTCGCGGATGACCGAATCCGAGATCCGGATCTCAGAGGTGTCCCCCTCGTTCCGGCTGCGGACGCACTTGATGACGAGCTCGTCGTTCGGCGGCGTGACCAGCAAGATGGCGCCGCGATCGCACTCTAGGTTGGCGAAGAGGCTCGCGAGTACACGCGGGAGCAGCTTGTCGAGGTCGTGCTCGAGCGCGATGTCGCGCTGAAGCGTGTAGGCCATCCGGAGCTTCTCGTAGTCGCGGCGTAGCTCGGCGGCGTCGCTGATGAGGTGCGCGGGGCGGAAGTCTTGTTCGCCGGTGTAGCTGAGGCTGGCCGAGATGGCGCTGCGGAGGATGTCCGGCGCGAAGGTGACGCGGCTCTGGTCCGGCCCGGCCGATGGCATCGACCTCGGAGAGTCGAGTCGGAAGACCAGCGTCGAGCTGCCGATGGTGATCTCGTCTCCGTCGCTCATCCGGTGGTCCGACGTCACCGCCTGACCGTTCACGAAGGTGCCGTTGCGGCTGCCGAGGTCACGGAGAGTCCATTGACCACCTTGGAGGCGGATGAGCGCATGCTCTTTCGAACAGAGCCGGTCGAGGAGCTGTACGGTCTGAGTCGAGTTGCGCCCAATCGTGGCCTGATCGACGACGTCGTAGGACCGGCCCGGTCGGCCTTCCGTCATGGAGACGAGGCGTGCCATGTTAGATGGAGTCTCTCCCTCGGCCCTAGCCCCCAATGGGCCGACTGCCGCGCGTCATCATAACGACATTCGGTGTCGATGCGAACCGGCTCGCGGCGTGCTCCCACTTTCATGGTAGCCTTCGGGCGATGCGTGCCGTCTCCGATCTCTTCTTGTCGCTCACACCGGAAGCCGTGCTCGACGCGGTCGAGGCTGCCGGGCTTCGTTGTGCCTCCGCCTGTAACCCACTGAACTCCTACGAGAATCGAGTCTACGAGGTCGGCCTTGAAGACGGCGACCGCGTAATCGCGAAGTTCTACCGTCCGCACCGCTGGACGCGTGAGCAGATCCTCGAAGAGCACGCTTTCATTGACGATTGCCACGAGGACGAGATCCCGGTCACGACGCTTCGACGCTTCCCGAACGGCAGCTCACTTGAGATCTGCCCGGGCACCGAAGACGCCGGCGGCATCTTCTACGCGCTCTTCGAGAGGCGCGGCGGAAGGGCGCCGGAAGAGCTCTCGGACGAGATGCTCGAGCGGCTCGGCATGTTGACGGCGCGGCTCCACAACGCCGGGGCCAAGCGGCCCGCTCGCCATCGGCACGGGCTCACGCCGGACCGCTTCATTCGCGAGAGCGTCGCGGTGCTGAAGGACAAGCGCCTCCTCCCGGAAGGCTGGCGGGACGCCTACGTCGAGGCGGCGCTCGCCATTGCGGACGTGGCGGACCGGCGCCTCGCGGGGGTGCCGCTCCAGCGTATCCACGGCGACCTGCACCTCGGCAACCTCGTCGAACGCGGCGGCATTCTGAACGTCCTCGACTTCGACGACTCCTGCATGGGGCCGGTCGTTCAGGACATGTGGCTCGTGCTCCCGGGGCGAGACGGTGAAGCCCGACGTCAGCGCGAGGTCTTCCTCGAAGGGTACGAACAGCTTCGACGCTTCGACCGCAGCACGCTGCGCCTCATCGAGCCGCTTCGGGCCATGCGGATCGTCCACTACTCCGCGTGGCTCGCGCGCCGCTGGCACGATCCGGCCTTCCCGGCGACGTGGCCGCACTTCGGGACCGAAGAATACTGGATGAACGAGACGCGAGTCTTGATGGAGATCCGGTCGCTCCTCGAGGAGGAGGACGGCATGATCATGCCGGACGACTCGCGCGGGCAGGAGCTCACGAACAAGGACT